>CAZGBZ010000089.1:0-7383 GCA_964524135.1 uncultured bacterium | reverse complement strand
CCCGAGAAATGGAAACTACTGGCTGGGTGGAAAGTATTTCTGATTATCTCCCCGATTCAGATGGGTTAGAGGAACAGTATCGATTTCTAAAGGATCTCAGACGGCATTTGGAAAATAGGGAAATCAGGAAGCAAATGTCATCTCATGATATGAAAATGTATCGAAAAGAGCTGGAACGTTTGGAAGCAAATATTATTGAGCTACAAGACTTGGCATATTTGGGTGGGCAGGATAAAGTTTATGACAAAGCAATTAAATTGGTTGGGGAAGCCGGTGACAGCCTGGCCCGTGGGAATATCACCCAATTTATAAATGCACTTGATACAGGATTAACCAAAATTGAGCTCACCTATTTTCAGCAACAATTTTCCACGGCTTTCAAATCCATAATTATTGAGATGGCAAATACAGAACCGCTTACCTTAGATAATCTACCCAGTGAAATCAAAAACCGTTTTACAGGGAAAAGTGGAAATATATTTATTATTAATGTTTATCCGGAAAAAAATATTTGGGAAGATTCACGCTTTCTGTACCGTTTTACTGATGAAGCAACTGAACTAAGTGAAAAAGCAACTGGGCTTCCCCCTATTTTTGTAGAACTTATGGAAATTATGAGCAAGGATGGAAAGAAAGCTACCTATTTGGCAATTATAGCTGTATTTATGGTATTGCTTATGGATTTACGCAGTCTGAAATATGCCTTGGTGGGAATGGTACCCCTCATTTTTGGTGCCATTTGGATGACTGGTATAATGGAAATTTTAGGTTTAAAGTTTACCATGATGAATATCCTTGCTGTGCCCCTCATTATTGGTATCGGTATTGATGATGGAGTACATATTCTCCACCGTTGGAAAATGGAGAAGAATCTGGATATTGTATATAGGTCAACCGGAAAGGCAATACTGCTTACATCCCTTACAACTATGCTGGGCTTTGGCTCTCTCTGGTTTGCATCCTATAGAGGATTGGGAAGTATGGGGATTGCCTTATTTATTGGTGTAGGCACTTGTTTTTTAGCAACCCTATTTATCATACCCGCAATACTAGGACTGCAGAAAAACCAATAATGTTATTTGGTATTTAAACTCACTTCAGGATTGTCAATATTTACACAACCTCTCAACCTATTAAATTGATATATGAAATTTAGAGAAATAAAACAGCATCACATTCCTGCCATAATATCCATTGTATCCTTGTTTATTATGGATAGTCTAGCCTTTTATTGTGCTTATTTAGTATCAGAAACCACCGGCAGCGAATTTGTAGGAATTAAATACCCTGTTCGAGTTTTCGTCGTAATTATTTTTCTAATATATATTGCCAAACGCTATAACCCTTCGCCTACAATATCTCGAGCTAGTGAGTCAAAAACGATAATTCAGTTGATTTATTTAGTTGGTATTGGGTACATTGTATATAGAATCTTTTCAAAATCAATCAGCATTGATAAAGCTCAATATGATTTGGTTTTTCTACATTCATTCATTTTCTTAGATATTTTATTTAGATTATTCGTTCGAACTATACAACGATATTTTTTAACCAAAGGATACGGAGGGCGTGGAACCATTATCGTAGGCTCAGGTGAAGATGCATTCAACCTGGCAGATGAAATGAATCGCAATCTTTCTCTTGGTTTTGCCTTAAAGGGCTATTTTAATGATTCGGAAAGTGTCCATATGAGTCGCTATTGTACGTATCTTGGTGTACCAGAAGAAATAAAAGCATATCTGAATCAGTATAAAATACATGAAATGATCATTGTATTAGATACCCATGAACACGAAAAATTATTACAAATTATTGGCAGGTTCAATTTATTTGATATTTGCATAAAAATAATTCCGGACATGTATGAAGCCATCACCGGTCAAGTTCGTATTGATACGATTCGAGGATTGCCACTTTTAAATATTAATCCTGATATTATAACAGAATATCAGCTATTCTTAAAGCGAGCCGGAGATATATTTCTTGCAACTACAGCATTTATTTTAATATTTCCGTTTAATATGCTGTTTGCAATTTTAATTAAATTTACTGCGCCTGGCAGTATTTTATATAAACAGGTGCGCCTAGGGTTAAATGGAAAAAACTTTACCTTGATTAAATTTCGTACCATGTACGAAAATGCTGAAAAAAAGACGGGTCCAATTTGGGCTGGAAAAGATGATCCCCGGATTACACCCCTTGGGAAAATCCTTCGAAAATATCATTTGGATGAAATTCCTCAATTATTAAATGTTTTACGGGGAGATATGAGTATTATTGGCCCAAGGCCTGAGAGACCCAAAATTATTGAAGAATTAATGCGGGATATCCCCTATTATTCCCGTCGATTAAAGGTGAAGCCCGGAATTACAGGATGGGCGCAAATTATGGGTGTCTATGATAGGAGTGTAGCTGATGTTCATAATAAGTTGAAACATGATTTCTACTACATAGAAAATATGTCCATATTATTGGATTTAAAAATTATTTTTTTGACATTATGGGTTGTATTAAGAGGGGGTGGGCATTAATATATCATTCCCAAAATTGTCTTTTTTATTGCAGTAATCAGGAATGCATCTTTGGAAGCATTTACGATACTGCCTAAATTTATAATCTGGATACTCACTAAATTTCAAAATTAGAAATGTTATCGCTAAAATATATTCGTGAAAATAAGGGTTATGTACAAGATTCATTAACCCAGAAACAATCGCAGATTAATATCTCCAATTTGTTAGAATTTGATATTCAACGCAGAAATTGTTTAAAAGAGGTAGAAATATTGCGGGCTGAAAAGAATCAGGTGTCAAGTTCAATTGCTGAATTGAAAAAGGCCGGAGGAAATGCCGAAAAAGATATTGCAGCTATGCGTACGGTTTCAAGCAAAATTAAGACAGTGGAGGCAGACCTTCGAATAGTTGAAGAATGCATTGCCAATGATATTTATTATGTTCCCAATATTGTTCATTCATCGGTTCCAGTAGGAAAGGATGAAACTGAAAATATAGTCATTAAAAAATGGGGTGATGTCCCACACTTTTCATTTGACCCCAAAGATCATTTAAGCTTGGGTGAAGAGTTACAACTATTCGACTTTAAGCGATCTGTTAAAATGGCTGGGGCTGGGTTTCCTCTTTATACAGGCTTAGGAGCAAAACTTGAACGTGCATTAATAGATTTTATGTTAGACTTTCATATTTCCAAACACAATTATACAGAACTTTTTCCTCCTTTTCTTGCCCATGCTGATGCAATGCAGAATACAGGGCAATTGCCAAAATTTAAGGCAGATATGTACCAGATTCCGGAGGATGCCCTGTATTGCATTCCAACAGCAGAAGTACCGGTTACCAATATCCACCAGGGGGAAATAATCCCTGAATCTGAGCTACCTAAAAAATATGCTGCCTACAGTGCCTGTTTCAGACGGGAGGCAGGAAGTTATGGGAAAGACACAAGGGGTCTGATACGCGTTCACCAATTCAATAAGGTAGAATTGGTGAAATTTGTACATCCGGATGAATCATATAAAGAGCTTGAAACTTTATTAGAAAATGCAGAAGCCATTCTTCAGGCTCTGGGGCTACATTACCGCGTTCTGGAATTATGTTCCGGAGATCTCTCGTTTTCTGCGGCAAAATGTTATGATTTGGAAGTCTGGTCTCCTGCCGAAAATAAATATCTGGAAGTTTCCAGTTGCAGTAATTTTGAAAGCTTTCAAGCCAGAAGGAGCAATATTAGATATCGAAATAATAGTACGGGGAAATCAGAGCTTTTGCATACATTAAATGGTTCCGGGGTTGCAACTCCGCGATTAATGGTGGCATTATTAGAATCTTATCAGCAGAAGGATGGAACAATTAAACTGCCTGCAGCATTACACCCCTTTATGAACACGGGTATAATTAAAATCAATTGAGAGTTATTTGGCTACTATTTAATTTAGTTTTATCAGTGAGTGTTTTCTCAATTCCAATAATTGCAGTTGGCTGGTTTGATAAAAATAAATATTACACTGGCAAATTAACAAAATTATGGGCACAATGGGTTATTTGGTCCACTGGTATTCACTATGAAGTATATGGGCTGGATAATATTGATCCACACCGACAATATATTTTTATGAGTAATCATGCAAGTGCCCTGGATATTGTTTTAGGAGTTGCGACTATCCCCTCAAATATCGTATTCTTAGCAAAGAAAGAGTTGTTCAGAATCCCCTTTTTTGGATGGGCAATGAATGCTGCAGGAACAATTAAAATTGACCGGCAAAATCCAGAAGTAGCCAGAAAATCAGTCTCAGAAGCGGTGGAGACTCTTATACATTCTCCATTTTCCACCCTTATTTATCCGGAAGGTACTCGCACTGATGGAGAAGAGTTGCTACCTTTTAAAAAAGGTGGGTTTATATTAGCAATTCGTACCCAGTTACCAGTTGTACCAATGACAATCATAGGTGCAGGGAATGTATTGCCTAAAGGCACTTTTACAATTAAGAATACCCATATAAAAATAATCATAGATGATCCCATACCTACCCTAGGAATGGATATAAAAAATAAAGATCAGCTTATACAAGACTGTAGAAATATAATCAATCAAAATCTGGTTCATGCCAACACCGTTCAGGAAACGAATTATGAATTATATTCTGCCTGATTTAAACCTGACCGTATCATATAATTATATATCTGATGAATCAGATTATTATGCTATTTGGGAAAAACAGCGAGATAATCAATTTTGGTCAAATTCAGGTTTTTATAAAATAATCAATCCGGGAATTCGAAATCACTATTCTGGCCCCGATTTTTTACAGGCTGTCATTCAATATCCTGATGGGAGTATAAAACAGGGAGCTGTAGAAATCCATCATTATGTTTCTGATTGGTATTCCCACGGGCATCATTTGGATAAATATTACGACAATGTGGTGCTGCATGTTATCATTTTTGGGCAAGCAGTTCCTGTATTTGTGGGGAAGTCTCCTGAAATCCCAACTATAAAAATGGGGGTTGGGGGCTTAGCACCTGATTCTCGCCCCTGCCAAAATTTATCAGAGAGTCTGAGTAAAGAACATTTTGTAAACTGGATGCATATATTTGCAACGCAACGATGGCATTATTTACAATCCTATTTCAATCAGGGAAATGAACACAGAATTCGGCGTATTTTAGCATTTATGGATATTAAAAGTAATCCAAAGTTGGTGCAAAAAACGATTGATTATTATATTGGAATACGTCCTGAAACACCAGAGCAATTAATCATGGAAATGGTGGTTGCCTATGCCAGAAAATTACCCTGGAAAATGGGACGAAAAAGACCTCTCTCACATCCATTATATCGGCTGCCTTTACTTTTATATATAGCTCAGAATTATAAAAAATTATTAAAAGAAGTATCCACAATAGACCTTCCCAATTTTAAAAAATATCTATTGAAAAATTTGTATTCTCACCTGCCAATTCCGGGTAATGGTTTTCTTCATGAAATAATGGGGAATATCCTCTACCCCCTAAGTGAGATATTTTATGAGAAATCACAGTATTTAAATTGGTTCAATCTTTCGGTTCAGCCCTATGGAAAATATAAAAGCCATCTGGACAAAATGGGGTATGAGGGGAAAATAACTTTTGGGATACAACAGGGGCTGATCGAACTAAATAAACAGTATTGCAGCATTGATTTATGTGGAATGTGCCCATTAATAAAAATTGAAAATAGGAGTTAATATTAAAATTATATCACAACCAATTATTCAATTAAGTATATCATTGGGGCTATTATTTTCAGCTGATAGTTTACAAACTGGAGCAGTAAAGTTATCGTCACCTGACATAGAAGATAGTGGAGCCATTGAAATAATTCTTCCTCCTGAATTGAATGTAGAAACAATTCCTGAAGAGGATATATTTGATGCACAAATGGCAGAGGCCAAAACTATTTATGCCGAAGCCATAATTTCTGATCTTACTGGGGATACGCTGGAAGCAGCCTATCAGTTTGAGTTATTATTCGAATCCCTTTCTCATATTGATGAGTTAAGTGGTAATGATGAATTTCAGACATTGGAATTCAACCGATTGCTCACGGCTGCAATTGATTATTATGAAGACGAAGCGGTAACATTGGACAAAGTTGAAACGGGGTTTTCTGTAGCGGTATTAAAGGATAAACTTGATGAATACATTTATTCACAAACCCTTGAAGATTTAGAATATGTGGAAGAACGAGTGGAAATAATTCCCGGACATATTCCCATAACCTACAATCAGAAAGTAGCCAGTATAATTAAATTTTTTCAAAATGAGGGACGAACGAGTTTTCAAAAATGGCTCAATAGGATGTCCCGTTATAAAGCTATTATTTTACCTATTTTAGAGGAAGAAGGAGTTCCTCCAGAATTGTTTTATCTGGCCATGATTGAAAGTGGATTAAATCCCAAGGCTTACTCCTATGCTCATGCCTCGGGAGTTTGGCAATTTATCTCTTCAACAGGAAAAAATTATGGATTGAAAAAAAATTGGTGGGTAGATGAACGGCGAGATTTTGAAAAAGCAACCCATGCAGCAGCCCGCTTATTAAAGGATTTACACCAAGAATTTGATGATTGGTATTTGGCATTTGCAGCCTATAACTGTGGTCCCGCGCGTGTGAGGAAAACTATCAAACGCCAGGGTACAAACGACTATTGGAAACTCACTCGACTCCCTCCCCAAACGCGGAATTATGTTCCCAATATTATGGCTGCAATTTTTATTGCAAATAATCCGGGGAAATATGGATTTTCATTGGTTAAAGAAAAGAAAATGGAATGGAATAATGTGGAAATTGACAAAGCTGTGAGTTTACAGGTAATTAGTGAATGTGCCAAATTAGATATGGGATTGCTTCAAAATTATAATCCGGAATTGAAGCAGGGAACTATTCCTCCAATAGAGGATGGGAAATCATACACATTTAGAATGCCCATCAACGCTTCACCAGCTTTTGATTCCCTGTTTGCTGAAGTTGAAATTGAAAAAAATCAGGATGTTGTCTTATTGGACCATAAAGTAAAACGGGGTGAGAGTTTATGGCTGATCGCCAGGAAATATGATGTGAGAATTAAAGATATTGTTGCAATTAATAAACTCTCCATGAAAAAATATATTAAACCCGGGCAAATATTACAAATTCCTGCTGATGGTTACGATCTCTACAGAAAATTAGCATTAAAAAAATCTGCAGGATCAAAACATATTTACCATACCGTGAGGTCAGGTGATACCCTAAGTGAAATTGCAATGTCCTATCGTACTTCTGTAGGTAAAATTAAAAAATGGAATGGACTTAGATCGGATCGAATTTATCCTGGACAAAAATTAAAAATATGGA
>CAZGBZ010000088.1:4322-7412 GCA_964524135.1 uncultured bacterium | reverse complement strand
AGAAAACCGTCAGTCAATTCCTGTATTCCCCATCAATCAAGTGATAGACCCAACGGGTGCTGGTGATTCTTTTGCCGGCGGTTTTATGGGTTATTTTTCTCAAGCCAGTGAACCCGATTTTCTTGAGGCCGTTATAGTTGGCTCTGCAATGGCTTCATTTTGCGTTGAAGGGTTTGGAGTTGAATCTCTCTTACAAGCCACACCAAAATTGCTTGCACATAGAGTAGAAACAATTAAGCATTCCATGGTTGAAAAGGTATAATTATTGATGTCTGCCTCTCCCCCTACATCTTCAGAATTGGAGGTGGTAAAAAATGAATATGCTGACAGAGATTATGATGTAAAAATATCAATCCCTGAATTTACCTGTGTTTGCCCCAGGACAGGTCAACCTGATTATGCTACTATTGAAATTATTTACGTCCCGAACCAATTAATTGTGGAATTGAAATCTCTTAAATTATATATTCAGAAATTTCGCAATCTGGGTATTTTTCATGAAAATGTAACCAATAAAATTTTGGATGATTTCCGCATCGCATGCAAACCGAGAAAAATTGAGGTGGTTGGTCGCTTTAATCCTCGGGGTGGAATAAGCACTATTGTTGAAGCAAGTTGGGAAAAATAATTTTTAACCTTCTTGGAGGTTAGAATTAACGGTTTTTCAAATATGCTTATACGGCTGTTTTGGTGCGATATACACTTTTAGCTAAGTCGTATATACATGGATGGAGCTGTCGCTTTGCTCCAGCTCCATCGGGCGAAACTGTAACCAGTGCGGGAATGTCCAGCGCAAAGCGCTCGTCCATCCCACACTCGAACAGGCATCACCAAGTTTTGACTTTGGGACGCAGTCAACTTGGTTCGCTGTTCAGTTTCGCCCGATGTAAAAAATAAATTAAGTCTTTTATATATAATGATATCCGTGCTATTATTACCCCGTGATACGATCATTCTCTGATAAGGGTACTGATGATATTTTTAATGGTATTGAATCTAAGCAATCCAGAAAATGTTGCCCTATGAACCTTCGATCTGCGGCAATTAGGAAACTTGATTTATTAGATTCTGTGCTTCACTTATCTGAACTGAGAAGCCCGCCCGGCAACCAATTGGAAGAATTGATTGGGAACAGGAAGGGGCAATTTAGTATTCGAATCAATAGACAATATAGAATATGTTTCACTTGGACAGAAATTGGTCCAAGCGATGTAGAAATTTTGGATTACCACTAAAAAGGAGTTAGAAATGGTTAGAATACCAACAAATCGAGCACCAACTCATCCTGGAGAAATGCTTCTTGAGGAATTTCTTAGACCAATGAAAATTACACAGAAGCAACTCGCTGATGCAATACATGTACCATTCCAACGGGTGAATGAACTTGTTAATGGCAAGAGAGGTATTACACCCAGCACTGCCCTCAGGATGTCTATTTATTTTGGAAACACACCTGATTTCTGGATGAATATACAGCAGCGATGGGATCTATATTGGGCAAAAAGGAAAGAAGCAGATGAGCTGCATCAAATTCGAAAAATTGCTTAGTTAAACAACGGTAATTAATCATCAATCGATAATAGTCCCAAAAAATAAATGAAAATTATTCTAAAATTTATTTCGATTAATTTCGGGAGCGAGGCAAAGTTATTCAGGTGAACTCATTGGTTAAAACGTCTGATATTATTTTTGCTTCTTTCCCCAACTATCTCTTAAGCCCACTGTTCGATTAAAAATTAAGTTCTCCTGAGATGAATCTGAATCCAAACAGAAATATCCATTCCTGAGGAATTGGTAATTGACGCCCTGTTTGGCATCCGTGAGACTGGGTTCTAATTTACAGTATTTGTTTTTTGTCAGTGAATTGGGATTCAGATGGTCTATAAAATTGTCCCCACCTGCTTCTGGATTTTCAACATTAAATAAGTGATCATATAATCGAACCTCAGCATTAATGGCATGTTGTGCAGATACCCAGTGTAGCGTTCCTTTAACATTCCTGCCATCATCTGACCACCCCCCTTTAGTTGCTGGGTCATAGGTGCAATATATTTCTGCCACATCCCCATTTTCATTTTTAATAAAATCAGTACAGGTAATATAATAGGCATGTTTTAAACGGGCTTCTCTGCCCGGTCCCAGGCGAAAAAACTTATTGGGTGGGTCTTCCATAAAATCAGACCTTTCAATATACAGCTCTCTGGAAAATGGAATTTTACGTTTACCTGCAGACTCATCTTCCGGATTATTATCAGCGTCCAATTCTTCTACTTGACCCTCAGAATAATTGGTAATAACCACTTTAACAGGGTCTAATACTGTCATTACGCGCAATGCTCGTTTATTTAAATCTTCCCGGAGGCAGTGATCCAATAATGCAATATCAATGACACCATCCCGTTTGGCAACTCCAATTCGGTTGGCAAATTCCTTGATTGATTCGGGGGTATATCCTCGCCGTCTTAGGCCCGAAATAGTTGGCATACGCGGATCATTCCAACCCTTTACATGGTTGTCATCTACTAACAATTTGAGCTTACGTTTACTCATGATGGTATAGTTTAAATTCAGCCGGGCAAATTCAATTTGCTGGGGATGATAGACTCCGAGCTGATCCAAAAACCAGTCATATAATGGGCGGTGGTCCTCAAATTCCAAGGTGCAGATTGAATGGGTAATTCCTTCGATGGAATCTTCCAATCCATGCGCCCAGTCGTACATGGGGTAAATGCACCAGTCATCGCCTGTTCGATGGTGAGAGGCATGGAGAATACGGTAAATAACCGGGTCCCGCATATTCAAATTAGGATGTGCCATGTCAATTTTAGCTCTCAATACTTTTCCCCCATTGCCGAACTCTCCGGCTTTCATTTTATTGAACAGGGTTAAATTTTCTTCTACACTGCGAGTACGGTGAGGGCTATCAGCTCCGGGCTCTTTTAATGTCCCTCGAGTATCCCGTATTTCCTCGGCAGACTGATCATCCACATAAGCTTTTCCTAAATTAATTAATTGTACTGCATACTCAAATAGCTGCTGAAAATAATCGGATGCAAAAATAAGTCTGTCTTCCCAATCAAAACCCAACCC
>CAZGBZ010000088.1:0-4302 GCA_964524135.1 uncultured bacterium | reverse complement strand
TGCACTTCCGTTGAGGATATTCATCATCTATACCAAAATTTAGGCAAATTGATTTTGCATGACCAATATGAAGATAACCATTGGGTTCAGGCGGAAATCTTGTGTGTACCCTGCTCTCATTTTTTTCAGATTCCAAATCTGAATCAATGATGTCTCGTATAAAATTAGATTGTATTTGATTATCGGTCATAATTTTTACTAAAAGTACCATGATATTTCATGGTAAAAATAAGTTCTAAATATGCAATTTCACCCTATTTACTGCTGAAGATACACCTAAAATTTCAATGAGTAGGGGAATATCGGGACCATGGGTTTCTCCAAACAATGCCAGTCGTAATGGTGCGTAAAGATCTTTTCCTTTCACTCCTGTTTTTTCCGCTGTTTCGCTCACTAATGATTTTATCTCTGTTTCTGTCCAATTGGATTTACTAGATAATTTTTCGGAGAAATATGTCAGTACTTTTTGTGACTGTTCATTCTTTAATATATTTTCATCTTCACCCGTAAACTGTAAATCGGCATAAAAAGGAGTAGAATGTTTAATCATTTCATGGATGGTATCAGCCCGTTTTCGGGCATTATCTACCACAGCTTGGAATTTCCCAACATCTGTAATTTCCAATCCTGCAGCTTTAAAAATAGGTTCAGCATAATTCATGATGGTGTCAATAGGGAGATTTTTTAAATACTGGCCATTCATCCATTTTAATTTTTCAATATCAAATACTGCCCCAGATTTATTAATCCGCTTAAGTGAAAATTCTTTTTCCAATTCTGTAAGACTGAAAAGTTCTTGCTCATTTTTTGGGTGCCAACCCAATAGGGCAACAAAATTAATAAGTGTTTCAGGTAAATAGCCCCTATTTAAATAATCTTCAACCGCTACATCCCCCTGCCGTTTTGAGAGTTTGCTTTTATCCGGATTTAATAATAATGGGAGATGAATAAACTTTGGTTGTTTCCAGTTAAAAAATTGATACAATAAAACATGTTTAGGCGTGGAGGGTAGCCATTCTTCCCCACGCAATACATGGGTGATTCCCATTAAATGATCATCTACAACATTGGCAAAATGATAGGTGGGAAATCCATCAGACTTTATTAATACCTGGTCATCCAGTTCTTCGCAGCGAATAGCAACCCGTTCCCGCACCACATCATAAAAAACCACTTCTTCCTCGCTGGGTACTTTCATCCGGATTACATGCGGTTCTGTTTCCATTCGGCTTTGTACTTCTTTCGAGTCTAATGTAAAACAATGTCGATCATACTTAATTGTTTGTTTAGCCTCAGCTTGATTGTTTCGTGTTTCTTCCAACTTTTCCGCCGAACAAAAACAGGGGTAGGCATCACCGCTATCAAGCAAGCGTTTTATATGTTCATTATAAATGGAGAGTCGCTGTGATTGAAAATAGGGACCATAATCTCCTACCTGAGTTAGACCTTCGTCAAAGCTAATCTGTAATGCTTCAAAAGTAGAGAGTAAATTTTCAACCGCATTTTCTACTTTTCGAGATTGGTCCGTGTCCTCAATTCGCAGGACAATTTTGCCACCCACTTTTTTAGCATAGAGGTAATTAAATAGTGCCGTTCGGAGTCCCCCAACATGCAGATGCCCAGTAGGGCTTGGGGCAAATCTAACTTTTGTTTCCACTGGAAATTAAAACTACGGCTTGTGCGGCGATTCCTTCATTGTTGCCAATGTAGCCCAAATTATCTGTGGTGGTTGCTTTAACAGATATCTGATCTAAATCTACAGAAAGTATTTGAGCAATATTTTTTCGCATTTCCAAAATATGGGGCGCTAAAGCAGGCTTTTGTAGAATGATTACCGAATCAACATTTTCAATAGAAAAGCCCTTCTCTTGAATTAATATAAAGGCATGTTCTAAAAATTTTCTGCTGTCTGCATCTTTCCAGCAGGCATCATCAGAGGGGAAATGGTTTCCAATATCACCCAGAGCTAATGACCCTAACAGGGCATCAACTATGGCATGAAATAAAACGTCTCCATCACTATGTCCTTTGGAACCTTTAGGATAGGGTATAGAAACCCCTCCGATAATAAGAGGGGTTCCCGCTTCAAGCTGGTGTACATCAAAACCGTTTCCGATGCGTGTAGGCAATCTAAAGAATTATCCTTTTTAATAATCTAAACAATTATCATGGAATCACCGTAAGAATAAAATCTGTATTTTTTCTTAATAGCTTCTTTATAGGCTTTCAGGATGAAATCTTTTTTGGCGAAAGCAGCCGTCAACATCATCAGCGTAGATTTTGGCTGATGTAAATTGGTAATGAACTTATCACACATTTTAAAATCATAAGGGGGATAAATGAATTTATCAGTCCACCCTTTTCTAGAGGTTATTTGAAATCCAGAAACAACGACCGTTTCAAGCGTTCTTACTGTTGAAGTTCCTACTACGCCCACTAATTTTTTATGAGCCTTAGCTTTATTAATAATTTCAGCGGTTTCTGGTGGAACATGAAAATATTCAGAATCCATTTGATGCCTGGTTAAATCCTCAACCATAATGGGACGAAACGTTCCCAATCCTATATGAAGGGTTACATATGCTAATTTTACACCCTTTTTTTCCATTTTATTAAGTACAGCCTTTGAAAAATGAATTCCTGCGGTTGGTGCGGCGACAGAGCCCCTTTCAGAAGCATATACAGTTTGGTAATATTTTTTATCTGATGGAACAGATTCACGATCAATATAAGGTGGTAAAGGTGAATGTCCCACTTTTTCGATGAAGGGATATAAGGATGCAGCGTCAGATTCAAACCTCAATACCCGTCCACCAGAAACCGTATTATCTATAACATCACAAGAAATTTTATCACTGAACCAAAGCTTGTTTCCAATTCGGACTTTTCGTGCAGGCTTCACCATTGCTTCCCATAAATCGTCTGCTAACTCTCGCAGTAAAAATACCTCTACTCTTGCTCCAGATTTATCCTTATTGGCATACAATCTTGCTGGATACACACGGGTATTATTCATAACCAGCACATCACCCTTATTGAAATAATCCACAACATCTTTAAATTGACGATGTTCAATAGTTTGTTCTGCTCGATTTAATACCATTAGTTTACACTCATCCCTTTTTTCCCAAGGATCCTGGGCAACTAGTCTTTCTGGTACCTCTAACTCGAACTCTGATAATCTTGGTGGTTTTTCTACTGATCCAAAAAACATATACTTCCTTTCATTTTAAAATAATTTAACTTGATCATTTTCATCCGGCTTTTCAACATCCAAATAGGCAAAAGTCTTAGCCAATGCTTTCCTTCCCCTGGATGTTCTTTGGATAAACCCTTCTTTAATGAGGTAGGGTTCATATACTTCTTCAATTGTTCTGGCATCTTCAGAAATCGCTACGCCCAACGATTCCAGCCCAACAGGGCCTCCGTTGAATTTTTCTACAAGGGCAGTGAGAATTCTCCGATCCATATCATCCAATCCTTGGTCATCAATGCCCAACCTGGTGAGGGAAGTTTTTGCTACTTCTACATTAATAACGCCATCAGATTTAATTTGTGCAAAATCTCGAGCCCGACGCAATATACGATTTGCAATACGTGGTGTTCCGCGACTGCGCCGGGCAATTTCAGACGCACCATCTGCATGTATTTCTATTTCCAATATTTTCGCAGACCGAGTAATAATCTCCAATAATTCTTCATCTTCATAAAAATCTAAACGCAGGATTACGCCAAACCTATCCCGCATAGGTGATGTGAGATTTCCAAGACGGGTGGTTGCCCCAACCAGTGTAAATGGATTCAAATTTAGTTGAACAGATCGAGCGCTTGGTCCTTTATCCAACATGATGTCAATGGTAAAATCTTCCATAGCCGAATAGAGGTATTCTTCAACTACACTTGAAAGCCGATGAATTTCATCAATAAAGAATACATCCTGTTTTGAAAAATTGGTTAAAATTCCTGCCAAGTCTCCAGGTCTTTCCATTACAGGTCCGGATGAAACTTTTATGTTCACATTCATTTCTCTAGCGATAATGCCTGCCAATGTAGTTTTACCAAGCCCCGGAGGTCCAAACAATAATACATGGTCTAAAGCTTCATCTCTTTGTGAGGCTGCCTCAATATATATTTTTAAATTTTCTACTGTTTCCTTTTGGCCAACAAAGTCGTCAAAACAACTGGGGCGCAGCGATTGCTCGACTAATACGTCCTCTTCGAATTTATCTGGTGATGTAATTTGATTGCTGTCTTTGTAGGATTCTATCATAATGCCTAGCCCGTAATTTACAAAAATTTAAA
>CAZGBZ010000087.1:0-7485 GCA_964524135.1 uncultured bacterium | reverse complement strand
CAATTCAATCTGGGTTTCAAATATATCAATTTGTTCAGTGAGTTCAGCTGAAATTTCATCTTTTAATATTTCTTTCCATTCTTTCATTTTATTCCCTTAAAAAAAACCCCCTTCTGCACTGGCAAAAGGGGGTTTTGAAATTAATTGTTACCACAGCCTATTCCGGTGCTTTTTGCTCCTTCATACAACAGCAACAACAAATGTTGATTTTTTCCTGCACCGCTATGGATTTCTTGGTCATCATAGTGCCTTAAGTTAGCCTTTCATTCAGGTTCAATGCAATAGCTTTTTTCTCTATATAAATTTTTGTGATGCAGGTCATATTTATGGAATTGTTGCAGCTCCTTACCCGCCTAAAATTAAATTTACTAACAAAACAATATCCAATACATTAAAGCCTCCATCACCATTAAGATCACCGATATTCCCAAACTGATCACAATCTTCATTTAAAATGCAGCTGGCAAGCATTACTACATCCAAAACATTGATTGCCCAATCTCCATTTAAATCACCCAATAGTCCGCCGCTGCCACATTCACTACAGGAATCCAGGGCGGTCTGAATTTGACTATTGAGGTAATCAGGTTCATAGTCGGAGGGTAAATCATAAACTACCATATTCTGATCTAAAATTACCGCTTCAGGAAATCCGTCATTCATAAACCAATCGAAGAAATCCAAGGTTTCTATGAGAACCGGCAAACCTTCTTCACCCATATCTCCCCATGATTCACAGGTAAATGCGTTGGTGGGAAAATAGACAGTAGAGAAAATATTGACACCTGGTTCATCCTGCCATTCTAAAATAAGCTCATCAACCTGAGGAGCGAGACTTGCTCAGCCCGATCAGCTCCCATTCTGAATGGCAATAAAAGTAATGACATAATTACCGCTGTTTAATCCGCCATTAAAATCTGCAAGTTTCAGGCTATCATTGGGGTAATCCCCATAACAGACTTCAAAGGCAGTATTTTGATGCTCCATTGAAACCTGGTCACCGATTCCATAGATTTGAGGATAAGCCATGGCAAAAAGACCCATTATTGCAGAAATAATTTTAAGCATAGTTATTTTCCTTTATATTTGAGTCATTAAATTCTTTTAGAAATTGAAGAACCGGCTCAAGTTTGTTATCTTTTATTGAATAGTAAATAGTGAGCCCATCCCTCCGGTTTTTCACTAAACCCCTATCTTTCAGCTTCCTCAGTTGATGAGAAATGGCAGAAACAGTCATATTCATGATATCGGCAAAATCGCAGACACAGAGTTCATCACTTTTTAAGAGACAGTAGAGAATTTTTAAGCGGGTGGGACTTGCCAACATAGCAAAAAGTTCTGCATCCAGATCAAAATCTATATCACCGTTAATCTCTTCCTGTAAACGGCAAAGTTTATTATCATCAACATAAGAGCGGATGCAGGTTCTCTGTAACACTTTTTTTTCAGGTAATTGCTTTGACATTTATTACCTCAAATTTATTCGTGTTTGATATTTGTCTGATGATTTCATTTTCGCTAAGCTTCTGTTCGTTAAATGAAACCGTGAACCAGCGGGTGCTGTCATCAAATGTATTGGTTTTTATTCCTTGCAGCTCATCCAGAGCCATTCGGATTTCATCCGGACAGCCCATTCACAGAAAGCCGTTTTTCAGGGTCATTCCATTTACATTAAACGAAATGGTCTTATACTTTACACCATTTAGCATTTTCAGGAATCCCCATTTCTGACAGCCTGATAGCCCACTTTTGTCACCAAGTCCATTAATTTACCATCGGTCATTAATTTGGGATTGGTCTGGCATTTCATAATTCTCGTTTCATAGTCCACCTGGCATTTGATAATGCCCTCCATATTATTCATGGCATTTTGGAGCCCATTGGCACAGCCCTGGCAGGTCATACCGGTAACCGTCCACTCACTGATGAGGTCTGTATTATTTTCAGTAATAGCTGATACGTCCTCAGCAGGAATAAAATTTGGAAGTAAAAGAAAACCGATAATTACCGGTGTCATGATGAAGAGGGATATTTTCCGGGTTTTCTGCTTCTGGAGGTCTGCTTCACAGCAGTCGGGCTGTTTTCGAAATGCAGAATAAAAGGAGTAACCCAAAATTCCCAGAGCGAAAATTGTGAGGAAAGGTCGAAGCGGTTCAATAAATGAAAATATACCCACAGAGGTCACACCTAAAGCCATCAAAATTATGGGGCCTGTGCAGCACAGAGATGCACCGAATGCTGTTAAAACCGAACCGATTATTGTCTTATTCATAAAATCCTTCTCATTTTTGTCTATTTGAATATATGCTCAAATAGTTATATAGAGCAATATATTTTTGGACTTGACTTAATCCGACACCAGCTGGATTGATTTAATAACAAAATTATAGACTAATAAAAAAGAGTGGGAAATTGAACCCTTTTTAATATATTCTGCTAAGACTTGAGTTAATAATTCGCTGAAGGGGAAGGATTGACTTAAGGATTGGTGAGACTGCTTCGAGTGGTGAGACGTATAATAATATATCAAAATATCGTTTAACCGTTGAGGTTCTCAACCTTCAGGGTTAATTCCTACCCAGACAAGATGAACCCTGAAGGGTTAACTCTTTATACAAATTGTCATCCTTTTGTTGAACTCCGCCGGAGTTCGCTTTTTTATTTTTTCCTGCTATTAATATTGGACACCTTCGGTGTCGACCACGTTTTAGGATTTTTAGGGAAAAGCTTCTGAGTTTATTTTTTTGTTGATTTACCCTTCATAAAAATATACTAAAATGGATGCCCAACCCCAGCGTGGTTGAATAGGCTATCAACCTTCAAGGTTTTACCTGCCCAGAAAAGATGTAACCTTTAAGGTTTAATTACTTTATTAGCAAGACCTTCCGGGTTTGAGTGAAATTATTGGAGCTCATCTGAATAAAATACAGACCGGAAGGATATGTTGATGCATCCCATACTTCCGAATGAAAACCGGGAGACTGATATTTATTATAAAGATTGGCTACCTGACTTCCGGAGATATCATAAACGATAATCTTTACACTCCCATAATCAGGCAAACCATATTTAATAGTCGTTATGGGATTAAAGGGATTGGGATAAATATTAATGATACTGTAGGTTATTGGCATTAATACATCTTCAATTAATAATGAATTCCCATCACAATCAAAACCAGCATTGGGTCCTTCTCCATCGCAAACACCGCATATATCAAAATTTGCAGACCCTCCACATTCACCAGAACAATCCAGCACTTTGGTGCCATTGCAGAATCCATTACAGTCACAGCCTAATAATCCGTCTGAACAGGAATAATTCAAAACTGAGCAGCTGCCATCATCCCAAATTGCATTAGGATCAAAATTGCAATAGTCTGAGTCCGTACATCCCCCTAAACTATTAGATCCACGGCGTTCAAATCCACCACGAAACTCGCTCCAGTAGCCTGCGCTGTTCCCTCTTTCTTTAATATCAATTACTACCAGGTTTTTCCCTGAGCCTGCTAATATCTCCAGATCACCGTCATTATCCAAATCAGTTACCATAGGTGACCCTGAAAAGGGAAATTCATTGGTAAGGGGAAAATAAGTGTAATTACTGCCATCCAGATGAAATGCAACCAATTCTCCCTCATCTGTAGCACAAATAACCTCCGCCATACCATCACCATCCAGATCAGAAAAAACAATTGAGCTTACAATATTACCATTTAATTTTATTGGCCATCCTAATAAATCATTTCCAGCCAAGTCTACTGAATATAGACTATCATTTGAACCGAAAAAGATAAATGTTTCGGCATTATACCCCAAAATTGAGGGTGATGTTTGTATTTTATCACCAGTTTGTACACTGAATCTTAAGGTACCATCCCTGTTTATGGCGTAGAAATTGTTATCATTACTCCCAGCAAGAATAACTTTTCCACCAACAATGTCTACAATAGTAGGCTCAGTTTGAATTTTATCTCCGGTAAGATATGGGAAAGCGGGCTCAATTGTTCCATCATCATAAATGAGATAGATATTGTCACTGTCTGTCCCCACCACTATATCATCTTTCCCATTGTCGTTAAAATCTGAAAGGGCAACGCCTGCTTTCATTTTTTCACCCAAAGTGAGAGGGAAACCCTCAACATCACTTCCATCAACATTAACAGCAAGTATTTTCTGTTCAGTTGCGGGAACGGAATAGCCTCCAATAACCACCTCAAGTTCTGAATCATCATCCAAATTCCCTATGGCAGGAGTACCCATTAGATATTGACCTGCAAAATAATCTGTTTTCAATCCATTTTTATCAAATATATATAGGTGCTTAGATTTTGAATTAATGACAAATTCAATTAGACCATCACCATCCAAATCAGCTGCAGCAGCAGAGCCCCAAACCTGGCTACCCGTATCATAGGGAAAAGTATCGTCCTCCACCTCACTCCCATCTGAATTGAAAATATGAATGAAGCCATTATTATCACCAAATATGATCTCTCTATCACCATCCCCATCCAAATCAATAACCAAGGGACTGGATCTAATTTCCGCTGTGGAAATTGGGAACCCAGCCTGATTAAAACTTACTGATAATTTTGAAAATTCAATTATTTGATGATAATTATAATCTGAACTATTCCCAGTTATTTCCAATTGTAAATTAATTTCACCCAATACAATATCAGATGCTATGGAAATTTTATAATTATCACTGGTATTTATTAATAACTCTCCGGCAGCAATATTTCCATATACTGCGCTTCCATCTTGAATTATAACTGCAGAATTATCAGTTGATAGCTGGGTTTCAATATTTTCTGCATCTGCCCATCCAATTTGGTTGGTGAATGAAATTGTAAGAAACCCAGTTTCACCGGGGTTAATCACACCATCTCCATCTCCCATAATTTCAGTAAATACATATCCCCCTGTCTGAATGTAGGGAAAGAAACCCATACCTATTGCTTTATGGGCGTCCACCATACCGGCGCCCAGACAATACTCACCTTCGTTCTCATTGCAGTCTATATAATCTGGATTCATATCATCATCATAAATAGATGAATCTGCGGAAAGCTTGATCTGCTCAATGATATTTTGATTAGACCATTCTGGGTAATATGACCATAAAAGCCCCATAACACTGGCAGCATTGGGACTTGCCATAGATGACCCATCCCAGGATTGATAGCCATTTCCAATAATTGTACTTATAATATTTTCTCCCGGTGCGGCTAAATCGACCGTATTATGATAAGTGGCCCAACCTCCCCAGTTACCATTACAATCAACTGCACAAACCGAAACTGATTTATCATAACTGGCTGGATAATGTGCTGCGTATTCTTCTTCATTGGCTTCTTCATCTCCATTTCCAGCAGCACCAACTATAATAGCACCATAGCTATTAAATGCAATATTAATAACAGAATTTTCGGATGAAGAATAGCCATTTCCTCCCCAGCTATTATTAATGATGGTGCGCATCCCTGCATTATACCCTGCCTTTGCTGCATAGGTGATGCCATCATAGCCATTATGAATTCCCGGTTCATCAGTATCAGGACCATCTTTTGCACATTTCACAGCTAAAATACTCCCATTAAAAACAGGTGATGCCATACCAATCTCATTATCAGTTGTGGCTGCAAGAATACCTGCTACATGAGTGCCGTGTGCCCAATCACTGCTGTTTTGAACACCTGTTTTGGGGAAGGGGTCATTATCCTCAGTTGTTCCCCACTCACCGACTGCATCCCAGCCCATAAGATCATCAATGTATCCATTATTATCATTATCCAGACCATCAACAAATGGAGAACCTTCAAATAAGGCATCCCTGAGGTTTATTTCACCATCCTCGTTCAAATCCTCCTGGGTGGACATAAAATTTGAAATTTCAACTGCTGTTATAAATTCATCACCATCAGAGTTTATTTCAGGTGCCTCAAAAACCCATTCAGGAATTTCTCCCTGATTTAACCAAATATTTTCAATGAGGTCTGGATGGGTGTAATCCACTCCTGTATCTACCGATGCCAGCAGAATATTTTTATCGCCGGGCATGCTGTTAGGGATATCCCAGTAATCCCAGGCAAGGTCTACTTTCATATCGTCTAAACATTGAGTATCAAATTTGTCATCATTAGGCTCATAAAATAATTTATGTATATATTCCGGCTCAGCATAGAGTATAAAGGGGAATTCCTGAATGGACGAAATAGATTGTTCGGTTCGATCCAGACTATTTTCATCTAAATAGACACGGTAAATCCGATTGAGATAGATCTCACCATCCCTGTCAAATTCTGTGGCATGTTTAATCCATGGTTCTATTTTAACAACATTGTTGGAATGGAAAAAATCATCAAGCTCTGGCAAATCAACAGTGATTGTACTTCGGCTGAGAGCCATATTTAGCGGCTGCACCTCTGGGTTCAGACAGAACAAAAAGGTATTGGGGGATTGTTCCGGTACCATCCCCAAAATGGATTTGAAAAATATCGTGAATAAAAGAAGAATTAATTGACGATTTATCATGGGGGAAAGTTACTATGAATTGGGGAATAGATTCCGAGAGTGGAAAGAAAATTAAATTAGAACTTTCTGCTTAATTAGTATTCAACAAGCTGGCCCACCCATGCTGAAAGGCTTTAATTATTGGTGGGTTGTACGACAACTTTTCCAAGTTGTTGCTAATTCAGTTTAATACAGATTTAATTTATGGTAATTCGGCTACTTTTATTACTAATCAAATATATTTGCTGATTATTTGTTTGAATTCATGAATTCCAATAGGTTTCTTAACAAAATCATTGGCGCCCAAGTCTTTAACCGTTTTAATGGTTGAATCATGACAATAGGCAGAGATTATTACTACCGGTGTATCCTTGGTTTCTTTGGTTTTGCGAATCCATTTCAGTATGGCAAATCCATCTGGTTCTGGCATGAGAAGATCTAAAATAACCAAGTCAAAAGACTCCTCCCTCAGTTTTTCCATGGTTGATTCACCGTCGTTTGTTGTAATGATATCCCAATTCGGTCGCTCAATAACTGCTTCCAGAATTTCAACCAAATCTGGTTCATCATCTGTTAATAATATTCGCTTATTTGCCATAATTAACTCCTTATTTTAATGTTAATGTAAATGAAAAAGTGCACCCATGTCCAGCGCCTTTACTCTCTACCCAAACTTTTCCATTCATTTGATTAACAAGTCTTTTTACAATGGACAATCCCAATCCAGTACCCTGAATACGGACTTCCCCAGTCATGGCTGCCCTATAAAATTCTTCAAAAACTGATTTAATTTCTTCTTCGTTAAGGCCGATCCCTTCATCCCTGATTTGAATTAGTAAATGGCCATTATCTAATTTGGTGGTGATAAATACCTTTCCACTGTCAGAATTATATTTCAGAGCATTATCTATCAAATTGGCCTGCCCCCCAAAAGTTGTACCAAGTGTTAAGTTAGTAGTTGTGCAAA
>CAZGBZ010000086.1:0-7515 GCA_964524135.1 uncultured bacterium | reverse complement strand
TCTTATGGGCTGATGATGAGATAGAAATGCTTAAGCCCCACATCCTTTATCTTGAAAATAAAGGATATGAGGTCACACCTGTTAAAACGGGGGAAGATGCTATTGATTTCTGTGATGAGCAAAATATTGATTTGGTTCTTTTGGATGAAATGATGACAGGCTTAGATGGCCTCACCACCTTGAAAAAAATTAAGGATAAGCACTCAACCCTACCGGTGATCATGATTACTAAGAATGAAGAAGAATGGCTCATGGAAGAGGCCATTGCTGCCCAGATTACCAATTATCTCACTAAGCCTGTAAATCCCAGCCAAATTCTCATTGCTTGTAAAAATGTTTTAGAATCACGGAAAATACAGTCCGACTGGGTGGCAAAGGATTATTTACAGTCATTTCAGAATATTGCAGAACAAATAGAACAGGCTGATAATATTGAAGATTGGTATTCTATTACGGATAAGTTAACGGACTGGTTGGTCAAATTTGATCAATTGGGTGATCAGGGGTTGGGGCAATTATTGGAAGAACAATGGAAAGAAGCCAACCAGCAGTTTACAAAATTCATTGAGACACATTATGAGGACTGGCTCCATTCTGAAGAAAAACCGCTTATGTCTCCAGCTGTAATTCCCTCATTGCTGCAGAAAAAATTACAAAGTGATAAAAAAGTAGTATTGATACTTATGGATTGTTTACGGGCAGACCATTTTAAAGCCATGACAAGTCAATTAGCGAATGTATTTCATATAAATACGGAATATTACCTATCCATTTTGCCAACGGCAACACCCTATTCACGGAATGCAATCTTTAGTGGGTATTATCCCAATCAATTGCAGGAGGAATATAGAAGTATATGGCAGAAAATGTGGCAGGATGAATATAGTATGAATCGCTTTGAAGATCAGTTTCTCAGGGATCAATTAAACCGCTTGGGATTAGAATCAAAATCCGTCCATTACCATAAAGTGATCACTTATGAAGAAGGGAATAAATTGGAAAACCGAATTGGTGAATTTAAAGAAGTGGACTTCCTCGCCTTGGTGATAAACTTTGTGGATATTTTAGGTCACTCCCGTTCTGAATCGGATATTCTTCAGGAAATGCTGCCTGATGAATCTGCATATCGAAAGGCAGTTTGCGCCTGGCTTGAAAATGCCTGGCTTATGAACGTTTTAGAAGAAATAAGTACGTGGGGTCATACGGTATTCATCACCAGCGACCATGGCAGTACTATGGTTACAAAGCCTGTCCAAATTAAAGGGGATAGGGATACCTCTACAGGTATTCGATTTAAATATGGCAAAAATATCAAAATGCCAGATAAAACCGGCTTAACCATTCTTGATCCAGAAAGATTTTTCCTGCCCAGGCATGATACAAATACCAATTATCTCATTGCAAAGTCGGGAAATTTTTTCATTTATCCCAATGAGTACCATAAGTTTGCTAACCGGTACAAAAACAGTTTCCAACACGGAGGAATCAGCTTGGAAGAAATGGTGGTTCCCATTGCTGAATTGACTGGAAAAAACAGATGAAGTCGGGTTGGGGTGGGGGTATAACCAATTCTGCTGAAGCCACATTAAAATCAGGTGAACAATTTGCGGATTTTGTAGAAAAAGGAGATGTGTTTGCCTTTGAGGGAGAATTGGCGTCCGGTAAAACAACTTTTATAAAAGGAATTTTAAAAGGACTTGAATTTAAAAAACCTGTTACATCTCCAACATTTACATTAGTGAATGAATACGATGCTAAATTTCCTATTATCCATATCGATTGCTATCGAGAGGAGGAATTGGATCGCTGGATTAAATTAGGGTTGAATGATTATTTTAGTGAAGATAATATCGTTATTATTGAATGGGCAGACAAAATAGCATCCCTTTTACCCCAAAATACGATTCATGTTCATTTTAGTCACAAAAGTTTAAATTCAAGAGAAATTATTTTATAAACCCCATGAATATTTTAGCAATTGAATCTGCATCAACTGTTTGTGGAGCTGCCTTGTTTTTAAATAATGAATTGGTAGAACTTGACGAAATTAATCAACCTCGAGCTCATGGGGAGCGGCTTCCTTTGGTGGTGCATAATCTGCTTTCGAACCATTCTATTGATGTGGCTGATTTAGATGGCATTGCAGTTTCATCAGGTCCCGGTTCATATACAGGTCTAAGAATTGGAATGAGCCTTGCAAAAGGGTTGGCAATGGCTGGAAATCTTCCCCTCATCCCCGTTCCAACACTGGAAGTGATGAATAGTAGTTTTGCAAAAGATGGGGTATATTGGGTACTCCTTCTTTCGCATAAAAATATGGTTTTTGCACAACAGTTTAATTCAGGCAAACCAATTTCTGAAATTGAATGTGAACCCTTTGACCCGGATAAATTTTCTCCACGTTTTGGCTTTAATCTGGATTCAATTTGTAAACCAGATGATTATGAATTGACGCCAATGTCGGCTCAAAACGTAGGTGAACTTGCCCTTGAAAATTATGATAAATGGGTAAATATTGATTTAAGCCAAATTACTCCCAATTATGTAACCAGTTTTAACGTAGGTAAGGGAGTAGGGAATTGATCATTTCTACTCAAATAAGTCAACTTGATGAAATAATTGCAATCGAAAATATTTCATTTGAAAAACCGTGGACACGCGACCAAATTAAAGATGATATTCAAGCAAATATTGATTCTGAAAATTGGGTATTTATTGAAGATGATAAAGTGGTTGGTTATATTTTTGGATGGATTATTCAAAATGAATTTCACCTGCATAATATTGCAGTCCACCCTAATTATCTTAGAAAAAAAATTGGCCAGAAACTTATCAATCATATAATTTCAAGAGTTGCAGATCAAAAAGTAAATGTTATTTTATTAGAGGTGAGCGTTAATAATTTTTCCGCTCGAAAATGTTATCAATCTCTGGGTTTTATTCAAACGGGAATTCGAAAAGATTATTACTCAAAAGGAGATGATGCAATTTTATACAATTTGGAGATAAATTAAAATGGCAGAATGGTTTCGCCGAAAATCCGAAAAGATTAAAACTTTAGACAAAAGGGAAATTGCTGAGGGGATGTGGCTGAAATGTCCCCAATGCCAGGAAGTTGTGTATAGAAAAATGCTGGAAGAAAATCATTTCATCTGTACAAACTGTACCCACCATTTTCGCATAACCAGCGATAATTACATTCAACTTCTTATGGATGATGGAAAGTATGAAGAAATTGCAGAAAATGTTCAATCTGTTGATCCCCTTAATTTTAAAGCCACAAAAAACTATACCGATCAAATTAGAGCAGCCCAGGAGAAAACGGGTAATAAGGATGCCGTAAAAACTCTGGTTGGAAATGTTAACGGTATTAATGCGGTTTTAGCCATAATGGATTTTTCGTTTATTGGTGGAAGTATGGGATCCGTAGTTGGTGAAAAAATCAGCCAGGCAATTGACCGTGCTGCGAAAGACCATCTTCCCTTGGTAATAATAACTGCTTCCGGTGGAGCAAGAATGCAGGAGGGTGCGTACAGCCTTATGCAAATGGCAAAAATCAGTTCAAAACTTGCCCGCTATTCTGACATGGGTGGCTTGTATATTACAGTGATTACTGATCCCACTACCGGCGGAACAACTGCCAGTTTTGCCATGCTTGGGGATATCATAATAGCAGAACCCAATGCCCTCATCGGATTTGCAGGTGCACGGGTCATTAAACAAACTATTGGTGAAGATTTGCCAGAAGGATTCCAGCGCTCTGAATTTCTCCTGGAAAAAGGATTTATTGATCATATTGTTAGCAGGAATGAATTAAAAACCACATTGAGCGATTTATTTTCATTTTTCAACTTTGGGACATCTAAAAAAGAAGAATTATCTGAGGTTGATGATTATGAATAAACAATCCGTGGCAGTATTGGATTTTGGCTCCCAGTACACACAACTCATAGCCCGGAGGATAAGAGAACAAAATGTATATTCAGAGATTCTGCCCCATACCATTACTGCTGATTATCTTAGCAGAAAAAATGTACCGGCAATTATTCTTTCTGGAGGACCATCAAGCGTTTATGACAAAAATTCACCCCAAGTTGATCCTTCCATACTAAGCATGGGAGTACCTGTGTTGGGTATTTGTTATGGGCTTCAGCTTATGATAACTCAAAACGGTGGAAATGTCACTCATAAAGGGCAGGGAGAATATGGCTTTGCAAAAATCCATACAGTAGGTGAATCTCTCCTATTGAAAAATTTGGCAAATGAATCCCAGGTGTGGATGAGCCACGGAGATGAAATTGACAGCCTGGGTAATGGATATGAAATTATTGCCCAATCCTCCAACGATATAGTTGCAGCTATTCACCATATAGATCAACCTTTATACGGTGTGCAATTTCATCCGGAAGTGATTCACACCCTTGAAGGTGAAACCATAATTTCTAACTTTCTGTTTAATATTGCCCAATGTAAAGCAGATTGGACCGCAGCCAATTTTATTTCTGAAACTATTACTAAAATTCAGGATATAACCGGAGATAATGGTAAGGTCATCACCGGCCTCAGTGGCGGAGTGGACTCCTCAATAGTGGGAACTCTTCTGCACAAAGCAATTGGCTCTAGATCTACCTGTGTATTTATCGATCATGGACTGCTGAGAAAAAATGAAGCGGATCAGGTGATGGGGACATTAAAAGATGGTTTGGGACTAAACATCCACAAATATAATTATGCAGATAAATTTCTTTCGAAACTGAAAGGGGTTACTAATCCTGAGAAAAAGCGAAAAATTATTGGTGAACAGTTTATCCGTGCCTTTGAATCGGTTGCAAAAGAAAAAGAAAATGCTCAGTTCTTGGCCCAAGGGACTCTATATCCTGATGTGATTGAATCCGGTGGCAGCGCTTTGGGTCCTGCGGTTACTATAAAATCTCATCATAATGTAGGGGGATTGCCGGAGGATATGGATTTTGACCTCATAGAACCTATCCGCGATTTATTTAAAGATGAAGTCCGAAGGGTAGGGCGTGAATTGGGATTACCTGATTTTGTAATAAATCGCCATCCATTTCCTGGACCTGGGTTGGCAGTTAGAATTTTAGGAGAAATTACAGTAGAATATATAAGAATCCTTCAGGAAGCGGACGATATTTTTATTAATATCCTCCATGAAACTGAAGAATATAAAAATATCTGGCAAGCCTTTGCTGTTTTAGTCCCTACCAAAACGGTTGGGGTAATGGGAGATGCACGCACTTATGAAAACCTCATCGCACTGAGAGCCGTTACCAGTGTAGATGGAATGACCGCAGACTATTATGATTTACCACATGACATTTTAAATAGATGCTCCAGTGAAATTATTAACAAAGTGAAAGGGGTGAATCGGGTAGTTTATGATATTACCTCCAAACCACCGGGTACTATTGAGTGGGAATAATTAGATTATAGTTAAAAGTTTATGGTTAATAGTGCTAAAAAAACAATTAAAGAATTAAGTTATAAATTTGCTCATCGGATTATTAAATTAGTTAAAATACTTCAAGAAGAAAAAAGAGAATTTATTCTATCTAGACAGTTTATGAAAAGTGGAACTGCAATAGGTGCATTAGTAAGAGAAGCTCAATATGCTGAATCGAGTGCTGATTTTATACAATAATTGTCAATAGCTCTAAAAGAAGCAAATGAGTCAGAATATTGGTTGTCACTGTTAGCTGATTCAAAGTACTTTTCAAAGGATAAAATGAGCTCATTAATTGAAGATAATGTTTCAATTATTAAGATGTTGATTTCAATTATCAAAACTAAAAAACAAAATCTTAAGAAGTAGAAAACTGTAAATTGTTAACTATTAATCATTAACTATAAACTGGGGATTTTATGTGTGGAATAGTAGGATATTTAGGAAATAAAGAGGCAAAAGATGTCATTATAAAAGGATTGAAACGCTTGGAATATCGCGGTTATGACTCTGCTGGTATTTCAACCCTGCAAAATAATAAACTGGAAATTACCAAAACCCAGGGAAAAGTTGGTGATTTATCAGCAGTGATTGATGATAGCTCTCATTTGGGCGGATTGGGAATCGGTCACACTCGCTGGGCAACCCATGGTATCCCAAATGATAATAATGCTCATCCCCATAGTGATAACAGCGGAAAATTCACCTTGGTGCATAATGGCATAATCGAAAATTATAATAGCCTGAAACAATTACTTAAAGATAATGGGATCGATTGTAAAACAGATACCGACACCGAAGTGCTGGTTCAGTTTATGGGCTATCTCTATCATAAAGAAAAATTAGATTTTGTAGAAACAGTTCGTTTAGCCCTCAATCAAGTAGTAGGAGCCTATGGAATTGTGGTACTGTGTGAAGACTATCCCGAAATGCTGATTGCTGCACGTTTAGGCAGTCCACTGTTATTAGGTATAGGTGAGGATGAATATTTTGTAGCATCTGATTCATCTCCTATTATTGAATACACGCGGAATATAGTCTTTTTAGATGAGGGGGAATTAGCTGTTATCATACCGGGCGAATATCAGGTGCGAAATATTTCTGGCAATGAGATTGTTTCAAAAAAAGTGGAAGAAATAAAATATAATCTCGAGGAAATAGAAAAAGGCGGGTATGATCATTTCATGCTAAAGGAAATTAATGAACAAGCCCATACTATTTCTGAAGCATTGAGAGGTAGGGTTATGACTGAAGAATTAACCGTTAATCTTGGTGGTATTTATGACTGGGTACAGCAGATTTTAGATGCCAACCACATTTATATCACTGCCTGTGGGACTTCATGGCACGCCGCCCTAATTGGAAGCTACATTCTGGAAGAATTATTGAATGTACCAGTGAAGGTGGAATATGCTTCAGAATTTCGGTATCGTGAGACTGCTATAAATGGTGATTCTGTAGTAATTTGTGTAAGTCAATCGGGAGAAACTGCCGATACCCTGGCTGCCATTAAAAAAGCTCGGGAAAAGGGTGCTCTCACCTTGGGAATTATGAATGTAGTAGGCAGCAGTATTGCCCGTGAAACTCATTGCGGAGTTTATATTCATGCAGGACCTGAAATCGGGGTAGCCTCAACCAAAGCCTTTACGGCTCAGGTAACCATTTTCAATTTAATTGGAATACTGCTGGCACAAAAGAAAGGTGTCGATCAGGAAATGATTCAGCCCATTATTAATGATTTAGAATCTCTGCCCGGATTGGTACAGTCTGTATTAGATCAGGGCAATAATATTCTAACCATTGCCGAAGATTTTATGGATGTGGAAAACTTTCTTTACCTGGGGCGTGGGTATCAGTTTCCCGTGGCTTTAGAAGGAGCGCTGAAGCTGAAAGAAATTTCTTATATTCATGCAGAAGGATACCCTGCCGCAGAGATGAAACACGGCCCCATTGCGCTTATTGATGATAATATGCCGGTGGTGTTTATTGTTACTGAAAAAGGTTATGATAAAATTGTGTCTAATATTCAGGAAGTTCGTGCTCGAGGTGGTAAG
>CAZGBZ010000085.1:0-7540 GCA_964524135.1 uncultured bacterium | reverse complement strand
GCGCAATCATTTATATTTCCATTGCAGTCACAGTCACCAATGGGAATTCCAACCCCTTCACATACGCCACACTCATCTTCTACTGCACTTCCACCACATTCGCCTGCACAGTCTGTTTCGACAATACAGTTGCCATCACAGTCATAATCCTCCTCTGCATAAGTACATGAACCATCATCATCTGAAGCATAGGGTAACCAATTACAAGCATCTTGTGTTATGCACCCTTCTACAAAATAAGTAAAATCATCAATTTCATTATTTATTTCATTTTCTACATAAACTCCACTTAATCCGGTAAAAACTGGGTCTTCAAGTATTTCCATTACCAATAATGTTCCGGAACCTGCAGGAATGGAAGTTCCAATTAAACTTCCATATCCGAAAACAGTAAGTTGAGCAGGAAATACCATAAAACCAAAGTCAATTGCATCTCCACCTAAAGCATTAACTATTATAGCATTGTCCAACTCAAATTGAAAATACCCAATTGCCACATCACTTTCAAAATTTACATTCCAGGTACCATCGCCATTATCCTCTAGACTTAGTGTATTTTCACCAAGGAGAATTCCTGACATTAGAATAAGTATTGCTATTTTTAAATTTGTTTTCAATTTACTATTTTGCACATCTGAATATAATTTATCATATTTTATAAGGAGAAACAAACTCAAATGTTGTAATAATTTGTATCAATAATGGATTAACTAATCTATTTAACAGTTTTTCCCGATATAACATAACTAACAAAAGTAATAATATTTTTGTGAATTTGAGTGTGTTTATAATCACAACCCCCGTTCTTTATAAATATTTACTAAATTTATCATTGGAATCGCTGGAAATACTAATAAGATATTTATGCATTGGAGCCCTGAAATGAACGGGGAATTAATGAAATCCACCCATGCTAATTTAGTTTATCATTGATAGTTGGAAAAAAAGCAACCAGCATTGCAAGTGCTCAACTTCAATAATGAATGATTAATTCCGTTTATAGAGTAGTCCCTATTAATAGATTGTATCTGGGTACGGAATATAAAGGTACATATTCTTATTCACCTAAGTCAATCACTCCATTTCCACTTTCTTTTATGGTTTACATGTATTTTATTGAAAATATTGTGATAGATCCGATTTGATTTGCCCTTCTTTAAAGTGGTAGTGTAAATTCAACTATGAAATTTTGTAGAAAAACAATGTATATATTGATATTCACCTCAGTTATGAGTGTTGGGTGGGGACAGGTTATAGAAGCCACTCTTAGTTTTGGAGCAGTAGATTTAGCATCTCAAACCATAGCAATACACCTTGGAAACTCTGCCCCAGTTTCGGGTTTCCAGTTTGAGGTAACCGGTCTGGATTTATCAAGCGGGGAGATAACAGGTGGTTCTGCACAAGCGAATGGGTTTGATGTAATAATAGGTGATAATGATATAGTTTTAGGGTACTCTAACACTACAATTGCTTCTGAAATACCTGCAGGTAATGACATCTTGACTTATATAAAGTATGATGGATTTACCAATGGATTGACCTGCAATTCAATATGTTTATCTGGAGGTGTAATTACAAGTGGATATGAAAATCCCCAATTTTTTAATGTCAGTCTTGGTCCTTGTATTTTCCTTTATTCAAAGGGTGATATAAATACGGATAATGCTTTAAATGTACTGGATATTGTGCAGATTGTAAATATTATATTTGAAACTACTATCCCAGATGTCTGCCAAACATGGGCTGCAGACTTCAATGGTGATGGTGCAATGAATATTATGGATATTGTGCAGATTGTAAATGCTATTTTTCCTGAAGATTGCTTAGAAGAAAATGATTGTTTGGGTCAATGCGGTGGTAGTGCCGTCATAGATGCATGCGGTGTTTGTAATGGTGGTAACGCAGATGATTTTGGTTGTGGTTGTTTTGTAGCTGGTCCTTCAGGTTGTGATAATGCTTGCGGATCCACAGCTGTTGCAGATGTATGCAATGTTTGTGGTGGTCCTGGCCTAGGCTCTCCAAATGGTTTTTGTTATGGTATTTTGAATATTAATTCAGATGCTTGTTCTTTATTGACAACTGAAGGTGACTGTGGCGGAAATGTCTTTTGCATTTGGGCAATAAATCCCTGTGACTGTAATGGCAATGTAGATGCTGATTCCGACGGTGTATGTGATAATGTAGATGACTGTATAGGTTTACATGATTGTAATGGTGATTGTCATTGTGAAATAGATGGAACAAGTGATGCAAATGGGGGAACATGTGAACATTTTGATGCATGTGGAGTGTGCGATGGTAATGGAGTAGATGTTGACTCTGATGGTATTTGTGATGATATAGACGACTGTCTCGAAGGAACCGGTACATATGATTGCAATGGTGAATGTAATGGTTCATTAGTAAATGATGAATGTGGTGTTTGTGGTGGTGATGGCTCGAGTTGTATTTGTGATTATGATGGTAACTGTTATACAGTTGTACAAATTGGAGACCAACTATGGATGGCAGAGAACCTGAAAGTGACTCACTATAACGATGGTAGTGAAATACCAAATATAATCACTAATGGTGACTGGGGAAGTTTATTAACAGGAGCTTTTGGTGTCTATAATAACGACCCCCTACCTTTTCATGGAAATCTTTATAACTGGTATACGGTAGATGATGATAGAGGAGTATGTCCAGCAGGCTGGCATGTGCCCACAGATGAGGAATTTAAAGAGTTAGAGATGTTTTTGGGTATGAGTGATTCGGAAGCAAATGATACTGGATATAGAGGAACTGATGAGGGATCTAAACTTGCCGGAAATAGTGAGTTATGGAATGATGGTAATTTAGAAATTAATTCAGTGTTTGGAACGAGTGGTTTCAAGGCCCACCCTGGAGGTTATCGCAGCTACTCTGATGGTACCTATCACCATGTGGGAGTTGGCGGTTACTTTTGGTTGTCTTCTGAGAGCAGTAATACCGATGCATGGTATCGGATACTTTACTTCAATAATTCTACCGTAACCCGGTACGATCACGGTAAGCAATACGGCTCTAGTATTCGTTGTTTGGAAGATTAGTCATATTGAATATTGTGCGGAAGTCTCACCGTTGGCTTGAGTATTTGGTATAGGATAAAAATTCTACCGATAATAACTAAACACACCTCATTAAGTCTTATTTCCAATCTGCAGCCCCTACAAAAGGTTATTCAAATAAATAAGAATTGCTGAAATTGAAAGATACGGAACAAATGGCAGAGATTTTGATCGATCGAATCCATTAATAATTGAAAATGCTAAAAATGTAACTAAGGCAATTATTGATGCCAAAAAGATGGTGAGAAATATCTGAATTGTACCCAGCCAGGCTCCCAAAATGGCTACAAGAATTAAATCGCCATAGCCCATTGTCTGTTTATGAAAGATGAGCCAATTTAATCCAACAACGAATACAATAAACCCAACACCCACAATTAAGCCTGAAATGGGAACCATTTGATCAACTGTCCAAATTAAATGATAACCCATTAAACCCAGAGTCATGGATATAAGAATTGAAATGGGTATTTGCATCCACTTTTGATCGATGATCGATAGAACAAACAAATGGATAAACATCCAATAAAACAAAACCGCTTGAGGATATGGTATTAATTTTAAGCTAATTACCAACGCAACTGCCGCTACAATTTCAACAATGGGGTAACCAATAGAAATTTTTCCAGAGCAATGATTACATTGTCCTCCCTGTAAAATATAACTGATAATCGGAATATTGTGGTAAAAAGGAATCATTTCTTCACATTCTGGACAAAATGATCGGGGGGTAATAATTGAGAGATTTCTGGGGAGACGATATATTACAACATTTAGAAAACTGCCAATGATACTTCCCAAAATAAAAAAGAGGGAATCCTCAAGCACATTAATTTCCTATTGCTTCACCAAAATGAAAAATGGGAAGGTAGGTTACAACAACTATTGCAGCTATGACTCCCCCAACCAACACCACCAATGCAGGTTCAATAATGGACGTCAATCTATCCACTGAAGCATTTACCTGTTTCGTATAAAATTCAGAGGCTTTGAGAGCCAATCCATCAATTTCACCGGTTTCCTCTCCTGTAGCAAGCAATTGGATCATTATTGGTGGGAATTTACCGGTGGACTTTAACGCTGCTGAAATATTAATACCATTTTCAATTTCAACACTGGCTTGTTTAGTAGCTAGTTCAAAAATACGGTTGTCAACCACCCGTGTTAATAATTTCATTGTATCCAAAACTTGTACCCCGGAACCAATGAGTATTCCGAAAGTTTTGGTGAACTTACTATAAATATTTGCCTCAATAATACTGCCGAAAATGGGAAGTTTTAATAATATTTGATCCTTCACCAATGCGCCTGTATCAGTCAACGCTAAAAACCAAAGTACAACCACAATCAACCCAGTCATTGCAAAAATAAAAAATATATTATTATTAAACCACTCACCGGCATTGACCAATAGAATTGTGTAATAGGGTAACTCTGAACCGAGGGAATCATAAACTTGACTGAAACGAGGTAATAACCAGGTAAATGTTACAAATAACATTGCAAATAAAAATCCAATAATAAATACAGGGTAATACATGGCAGAAGTAACTTTCCGCTGAGTGTCATTAACCGTCTCAAGGTATATAGATAATTCGTCTAAGGTCTCATATAATTTTCCACTTACTTCTCCTGCACGAACCAGGGAAACATATAAATTTGAAAAAATACCGGGATGCTTTACAAGAGCGTCAGATAAAAGTAATCCTTTTTTAACATTACTTTCAATATCCTGAATTACCTTTTTAAACTTTTTATTCTTTTCTTCTAAGGCTAGGAAATGGAGGGACTTTTCAATGGTTAAACCGGAAGAAAACATGGTTGAAATTTGTCTAGTGAAAAATACTAAATCAGAAAGGGGAATTCTGGTTTTCATTTGTTCAACTGCAAGATTGAATCGTACTATAAATGGATCAAGAAAATCGAAAACTTCGTCTTTTTCATCCAATTTAATGACAGAGAGATTTTTCTTATTGAGGATTTCCATTGCAACTGTGAGATTATCAGCTGACAAATTACCCTCTGATCTTTTCCCTTCCTGAGATCGTGCTATATAGGAATACTCAGGCAATTTTAATCTTCAACAGTTGCTCGAATCACCTCATCTACAGTGGTAGTACCATCAATTAATTTTTCAATGGCTGCATTTCTAAGAGGAGTCATGCCATTATTTTTGGCTGCTTCAAATATGTCATTTTGATTGGAATTATCAAAAATTAGCTGTTTCATGTGACGATCAACTTCAATAATTTCATGAATGGCAGTTCGCCCTTTATAGCCTGTATTATGGTTTGATCTGTCAGGAATTCCTGTATAAAACTGCGTACTTTTCAATTTGTCTTTAGGGAAATTTATTCGTTTTAAATCTTCTTCAGAGGGAGTACATTCTTCCTTATTATCTGTATCAATCGTTCTTATCAGTCTTTGTGCCATAATTAAATTTAACGATGCACCAAGAAGGAAGGGCGGAATTCCAAGATCCAGTAATCTCATAATGGTTGATGGAGCATCATTGGCGTGAACTGTACTGAATACTAAATGCCCAGTCATTGAAAATTTAACTGCGATATTGGCTGTTTCTTCATCACGGATTTCACCAATCAGGAGCACATCTGGATCTTGCCTTAAAATTGACCGTAAGGAAGCTGAAAAGTTAAGACCAATAGTTTCATGAATCTGTACTTGATTAATACCTGATACTTGATACTCTACTGGATCTTCCACAGTGGTGATATTGATATTTTCAGATTGAATTTCCTGCAAGGCTGCATATAAGGTTGTGGATTTACCACTACCAGTTGGGCCGGAAATAATAACCATACCATAGGGTTTACTAATCCAATTCCTAAACACTTTAAGTTTTTTCTCAGGAAACCCAAGATTTGTTAACGTGAGTGTTTTTTCTCCGGATCCTAATAACCGTAAAACAACCTTTTCCCCGTGAACTGTGGGCAATATTGATACCCTCACGTCTATTTCTCTTTTTGCAGTCTTAATTTTCATACGTCCGTCTTGGGGGACTCGATGCTCTGCAATATTTAATTTAGATAAAATCTTTATTCTTGCTACAATTCCATTTAAGGATGTCATTGGGGGTGACATTATTTTAATGAGAACCCCATCAATTCTTATTCGAACGGTTACCTCCACCTTTCCCGGCTCAATATGAATATCTGAAGAGTCTTCTTTAATAGCTTCTGATAACATGAGGTTTACCAATTTTACAAAAGGAGCATCTTCTGCAGAGACTTCTTCTGTTGCTAAATCAAGCTCATTTCCATCATCTTCGTCACCGCTGACAATACTGATGTTCGAAATAGCATCCTGGATTTGACCCGATTTATTAATTCTGTCATACAGTTGCCCCAAGGCATTTTCAATGTCTGATTTACCAGCCACATGGACCTCTGGTTTAAGATTTGTCACTTTCTTAACCGCATCAATAACCTCAAGATGCTCTGGGTCTTCCATAGCTATGGTAATTGTAGAATCCGTTTTTTTCACTGCAATTACTAAGTTTTCTTTAGAAAATTCTTCTGAAAGTAATTCCACAACAGTATCATCACTATTAAGCAGATCTTCTCCAGAAATCATATCAAATCCTAGTTGGAGGGAAAATGCTAAAGTAAAATCATTTTCAGTTATAAACCCTTTACCCAATAAAATATTTCCAATTTTACCTTTTTTAACTTTCTGTTCTTCAAGGGCTTCAGCCAATTGGGATTCATCTATACATCCGTCGTGAATTAATATATCACCAATCTTTTGAAATTGTGGATTAAAATTTGTCATAATTGTATTAGTCTTCTTCTGATTTTGAAATAATTAAGGTTGCTGTCTCCGAGGGATTATTAGTACTTGGAGTTACCAATGAAACTTTAATGGTTGTATTAAAGGTTTGGTAAGTAATAGGATCTGCTCCCTGGGGAATATTAACCCCTTCGCTATATCGAATGGTCCACTCTCCTATACCGGTTGAACTGGTACGGGCATAATTAGGGATGTCATCAGGTGAAATTGCAAGTGTGCCATCTGAATCAGCAATGTCATTTCCGTCAGTGTTTTCTATCACCCATGCATAATCGGGGGCATAATTTTCAATGCACGTCCAACAATCCTGAACTATTGGCAGTGTGGTTGTTCCATCTGCAACAAGCGTACAATCTCCTGTAGTGCCATCTAAATCGGTATCTTCTCCACCACATACAGAAATAAAGTCAGCTTGAGGAGCATCTAAAACAATAAGCGCATTAAATACCGGAAATTGAAAATAATCTATAACTGTCGCAGATACTGTAACATCTTGAAAATCATCTGGTCCTCCGGTGGTTTCTGGTTCACCAGGATTAAATGGAGGCTGGGAGAAATCCCACTGTGTTGGGAGTGCTATTAATGAAATTGAGCATTCATAACATGGGAATACAATTCCATCTCCACTATGGTTGGTTCGG
>CAZGBZ010000084.1:0-7558 GCA_964524135.1 uncultured bacterium | reverse complement strand
GTCATTTTACAAACTGATTATGAAATTTTTGGAAATGTCACCTACTATTCAGGAGATGATCCCTTTGAAATTCCAAATGTTGAATTAAAATTAGAAAAAAAATATGACGGAATTTCCTCTACCACCAGTTATTTCGATACAACTAATGAATTTGGTTATTATAAGTTTGATTTGTTAATGGCAGGAAATTTTAATTTATCATTTTCAAAAGAAAATGTAATTGATTGTAATGGGAATTATATTTCTGGAACAGATATTTACGGTATTGCACGACATGTGACAGGGGAGGTGCCTTTTAACTCAGATCAATTTATTGCAGCAGATGTTTCTTTAGATGGCACTGTAAGTGGTTATGATGCCAGTTTGGTTGCTCAATATTCAGTAGGATTAATTAATAATTTTAATGAAATAAAAACCCATTGGATTTTTAAACCTTTAAACCAACAAACTTTACCAAATGTTCATGCAGAACTTTTAAACCAAAATGGGCAATATAGCATTGAATATAAACCTCTAGTATTCGATGATACTTTACGGTTTATATCTGCTTATAGACTTGGAGATGTAAATGGAAATTATTGTCACGTTCAATTGTCCCGATATAATCAAGGGGAGATTCAATTTACTGATATCGCTATTGATTTTGTGCCTGTTATTACTTTACCTATTATTATTGTTGAGCCAACTTTAATAAAAGGCATGGATATAGAAATTGGATTTAATGAGGATGTTTTTAGTCCTCTTTCAATTACATTTAATACATCAAATATAAGAACTGAAAAATATAAATCTGTTTCTAATTTGTTAAGTAGAGATGGAACCATAAAAACTGTAACTTGGGCGATAGAAGAACCTCAAATGGTTGAGGGAATCATTGGAGAAGTTAGTTTTAACTGGGATAAAAAAAATAAAAATAGCAAAATATGGTTAAAAGAATTTCAGATTAATGATAAACCTGCTGTTGGCGGAATTAGTATCATTCGATTGGGTAACACAGAATTTTCTGATGGAGTAAACATAATTAATAGTTTAATTCCCGAAGAATTAAGTTTGCATCAAAATTATCCAAATCCTTTTAATCCGGAGACCACCATTAAATGGTCTATGCCACTAGCAGGTGAGGTGTCCATGGAAGTGTATAATTTACAGGGTCAACTTATTGATCATCTTTTTACTGGATTTAAAGAAGCGGGGATGCATGAATTAGTTTGGGATGCCAGTGCATATCCAAGTGGAATCCTTTTTTACCGTTTAATATCCAATGGAACAACCTTGCAAAAGACAATGTTATTAATAAAATGATGGAAATAAAATGAAAATATTACCTCAATTATTAAACAAAATTTGGATTGTACTATTCATTTCTATTGGATTAGGGGGGAATCTGAAGTTAGAAAATAATAATGATGGAACCTGGAATGTATTATATGAAAGTGAATTTGAAATTACCAGCTTCCAGTTTGATGTAGGTGGAGATGCAATAGCAATTGATAGTGCATATGGAGGGGCTGCAGAAGCAGCAGGGTTTATATTAAATGTTAATTCTCCAATGGTTTCAGGTGAGAAAAATACTGAATCAACTAATATTTCTGATTCTTTTGGAGACATACTAGTTATATTAAAATTAACTGGCGAACCTATAGGATTGATAAATATGGAATTTTTTGGTTCAGATGGAAGTGTAATGGTATTTTCGTTTATATGGGAAGGTTGCCCTGATGAAATTGCCTGTAATTATGATGAGAATGCTACTATAAATAATGGAAATGGAAGTTGTTTATATCCTTGCTCTACTCCAGATGGATGTGAAGAAATAGATAGTAACTTTGATTGTGGGGGCAATTGTATAGTAGGGTTGGATTGTGTTGGTGTATGTGGAGGTGATGCTAATGGTGTTGAAATTTGTACGGGATGTATGGATGATGGCTATCAGCAATGGAGCCCAAACTGGGGTTCTCCTGCATGTAATTATGCCCAGTTTGCAATAATTGAAGGAGAATGTTTATATAATGATTGTAATGGAGACTGTGGTGGTACCGCTAGTGAAGATTGCGCTAGTACCTGCAGGGATCAAAATGATGAAAATTGGGATTATTCCTGTTTAGATTGCAATGGAATAATTAATGGATCTGCCTATTATGATGCATGTGATCAATGCGTAGGTGGGGATACGGGAAACCAGGATTGTCTTAAAATTGATTTATCTTTTGGTGGTTATATAGAATCTAATTCTACAGATACGATCAAGGTATTTGTAACAAATTTGGACACCCTAAAATCATTAGATATAGAATTTCAAATTGATAATAGTATAATAAATATTAAGGATTTTTCCTTTGTTGGTACTGCTTTATATAATATAGGATATGAAATTGATTATCATTCATTTATTGAGGGGGGCAATTTTACTATTTTTAATTTCATATTATATTATGAACCCCATCCTAACCCTGAAACTGACCCTGAACTATTCTCACCCGATGGGAAAGAAAATATTTTCAATATTGTAATTGAAGCAATGGATATTAACGCTGATATAACTACCCAATTAATTATCAATGAGTTTACTATTAATGAAGTACTAATGGGTGAATCAAATTGGGAAGGTGGTGAAATTTTAGTTGTTGTACCTATAGGATGTACTGATGAGTTAGCCTGTAATTATGATCCAAATGCTCGAGAAGAAGATGGCAGTTGTGAATATGAAATAGATTGCTCTGGTGAATGTGGAGGTGATGCTGTTTATGATGTTTGTGAAGTATGCGATGGAAACGAAACTAATAGCGATAATTGCACATGCACAGAGGAAGATAGTGAATATGATTGCAATGGTGACTGTCCTCCAATTGAAGGTTGCGGGGGTGAGTCTTTATTTACTTTAGGATGTGCATTTAAAGACCCTAATTGTAATGATATTTGTGTGGGAGGTGCTACGGAAAGATATCCTTGTCAGCAGGATTGCACAGGAGAATGGGGTGGTACTGCTTATGAAGATAACTGTGAGCAATGCATAGCAGATTCCAATGATATAGATTGTTTTAATTCAAGTTTTCAAATTTATAATTCTAACGGAGTTGAATTAAGTGATTTAATTATTAAAGAAGCAGATACTATTTATGTTGGACTACAAATGCAGAATTTACCAAACTCTCTTGAGGGTATAATTTTAAATATTGATTATAACTCATCTGACCTCTTCTTAAATAATTGGAGTTTAAATCCGGAAGAATTAAATTTAGAGGGAGAACTAAATGGTGAATTAAATAATACCAATGAATTATACGTAGATATTGATAGTACCTTTAATGACAGCACAATTTTTACAGCAGTTATGTACACAACCAATGAATTATACGAGGGTAATGGTGGAAACATGTTATTTCTACAATTTATTAATGTAGGGGATAATGGTGACAGCACTTATGTAAATTATAATAAAGTTCAGATAAATGAACATGTTATGCAAGAGCAAAACTATACTTCACAAGTCATTTATTTTGGTGATTGCTATGGAGTATTTAATGGTGCAACACCATTGGATGAATGCGGTGTCTGTGGTGGTCCAGGAATACTTGAAGGAGCCTGTAATTGTGAGGGGAATACTGCAACAGATTTATATGGAGAGGGTTATAACTGCGATGGTGAATTATCATTAAGTGATAGTGTAATCCCTCAGCATTTTATTTTAAGTCAAAATTATCCTAATCCTTTTAATCCCGTAACTTATATCCATTATAGTGTTCCTCAGTATGATTTTGTTACAATTAATATAGTAAATATTAGCGGTCAGATTATTAAGACAATTGTTCAAAGTTCCCACCAACCCGGCAATTATGAAATTATGTGGAATGGTACAAATCAAAATGGTATATCCGTCCCATCAGGAATTTATTTCTACAAAATGGATGCAGATGAATTTGTATCTGTAAGAAAGTTAGTTTTACTAAAATAATAGAAATTATAAAATGAAGTATTTCCAAAATCTATTATTATTGGGAATAATTTTTCCCACAATTATATTAAGCCAATCTATTGAAATTCCTCATAAAATGATGAATCAGGATACAACACTTAATATCCCTATTTTCATTTATGATGTGTCAGAATTGGAATCCATACAACTTACAATTGAATATGACGAAAGTATTGTACTGGTTGAGGATATAATTGTAAATCCAGTGGGAATACTAGATGCTGGATATACTTTCAACTCAAATTTAACAGAACCTGGAATTATTATTATAGCCATAGGTAGCAATGCACCAAATGTTTTTAGTGGAAACGGAATGGTTGCACAGATTACATTCCAGTCAATTGGCGAGTTGGGAGAATTTTCAACACTCACATTCTTAGACGCACAAATAAATAGTGATTGGCAGATTTCTGCAGTTAATGGCTCTATCGAAATTATTTTAGATGAATTAACGATTACTGGTCAGGATGATTTAGGGATTGGAGCAGAACATACCATAACTTTGGGAATGTGTGATGGATGTATTGATGATTGGAAATTTGGTGAGGATGAATATGATTATCCTGACCCGGTTTCAGGTGAATATACAAATATAAATTTCTACCATTTGGATTGGTTTGGGCTAACAGATATAAATGGCAATACAATTGTTGAATATGAATTTTCATCTGATTTTCGCAGTCAGCATAGTTTTCGTGAATTAATAAGTTGGCCAATAAGTGGGAGTACAGGTGGGGGATTATCACCCGATATTGATATTAATATCAGTTGGGATTCTGGAAAATTAATGAGTAATTCAGATAATTTTAAAATGTTCATTTATGTAGGTGATGCCAAATATAATATGCAAGAATTGGACAATATTTCTGTAATTCAATCTGACCTGAATTTGGTTAATAGTGAACCAAATATCTGGGTGAAGATAGGTGAATGTTCTGATACAGGTGAGGCTTCAACCTACTATCGTGATTTTGACGGTGACGGTTTAGGGAGTGGGACTTCAAGAGACTATTGTTTTGGTTTTGTACCGGAGGATGGCTGGGTTACAAATAGTGATGATGGAGATGATTATTGCTATTCTAATGTGTATGATTGTAGTAATCCACCTGTTTGTGATGGAACGGCTGTAGAAGATTGTAATGGTGAATGTGGCGGCTCAGCATCAGAAGATGATTGCGGTGTATGTAATGGTGATAATTCCTTCTGTACCGATTGTGATGGTGTTACAAATGGAGAAGCATATATTGATGGCTGTGGGAATTGTGTAGGTGGGAATACAGGAAATTTAGAGTGCCCTTTTGATTGCTCAGGTGAGCCAGGAGGATCCATGACTTTAGATTTTTGTGATACTTGTGATAATGATAGTTCAAATGATTGTGTACAAGATTGTTCTGGATACTGGGGAGGTGAATTAGTATATGATGAATGTGGAGTATGTGGTGGTCCAGGTTCCACAGCTGAATGTGGTTGTAATAATATACCAGATGGTGACTGTGATTGTAATGGAAATAAAATTGATGATTGTGGAATTTGCGGAGGAGATAATTCAATTTGTACTGATTGTCATGGAGATATTAATGGTGAGGCATTTTTAGATGCTTGTGGAGATTGTGTGGCTGGTAATACTGGAAAAGTTGCATGCACTTATGATTGTTTTGGTGATCCTGGTGGCTTGAGTATATTTGATGAATGTGGAGTCTGTGATGGACCCGGAATACTTGAAGGAGAATGTGATTGTGAAGGCAATATATTTGATGAATGCGGTATATGTGGTGGAGATGGAATACCTGATAGTGACTGTGATTGTGAAGGCAATATATTTGATGAATGCGGTATATGTGGAGGTGGAGGAATTCTCGATGGCAATTGTACCTGTGAAGGAAATTTAATTGATGATTGTGGATATTGTGTTGGTATTGATGTAGATTATTATAATCAAAATCAGGATGATTTTGGAACATGTTGTAGTTTAGATGAAAAGGATGAATGCGGGGAATGTTATGGCACGGGGATTTTACCTGGAAAATGTAATTGTGAAGGGGAAGAATTAGATTGCTTAGGTAACTGTGGTGGGGATAAGGAAAAGGATGCTTGTGGTGTCTGTAATGGTGATAATTCATCATGTAAAGATTGCAATGGTGATATGAATGGATCTGCTTATATGGATGGTTGTAACATTTGTGTTAGCGGAAATACGGGAAATAGTCCATGTATTTTAGATTGTTTGGGTGAAGAAGATGGCCTCGCAAATTGGGATAATTGTGGTAACTGTGATGAAAATTCAGACAATGATTGTGTCCAGGATTGTACTGGTATTTGGGAAGGTACTGCAAGCATGGATGAGTGTGATATTTGTACCGGTGGTACCTCTGGAATAGAACCATGTATAGAAGATTGTAATGGAATACTTGGGGGTACCTTTTGGGTGAGTGACTGTGGTTGTGTAGAAGCAGATAATTCGGGTGATGACTGTGATGACTGTGCTGAAATTCCTAATGGAACTGCTGAATTAGATTTATGTGGTAATTGTATTGAAGATTCTTCAGAAGTAACCTTTGTTTGTGAGCCAGATTGCGATGGTATTTACGGTGGAAACCACCCTCCTACTTTTTCCTGCGAAAATGGGAACATTGCCTGTAACTTTGATGGGTGTTTTGATTTAGCTAATGATGATTTTCTTATACCTCAGAGGTTTAATATTAGCCGAATATACCCTAATCCTTTTAATCCACAAGCCACAATAGATTTTGAAGTATCTGAACCCACAATGGTTCAATTGAATATTTATAATTTGAAAGGACAGAAAGTTGATGTTCTAAAAAATGCATTCACTTTACCAGGGCATTATTCTGTAATTTGGAATGGAACCAATCATCCTTCAGGTATTTATTTTGTAATTTTACATAGTTCAAATTCTATTGTAAAACAAAAAATGATGTTGATTAAATAATTATGGATTTGAATCTAAAATTAATTTTCATACCAGTATCATTGTTATTATTTATTGGGTGTGATTCCATTAGTGAAAGTGAAATTTATACACCTTCCTCGGAAAGTTGTTCGGATGGTGAAAGTATGGGGTGTGATGATATTTGTTCTACTTCTCCCATACAAAATGATATTTGTGGTGTTTGTGGGGGAGATGGTCAACTTGTGAAGGATTGTGGAATATTTATTATGAAGTTTCAGTTCCTTTCGCAGCATTTCAATTTGATGTAAATGGTATAACGGTTATCAGTGCTTCTGGTGGTTTGGCTGAAGAAACAGGATTTATGATTTCTTCTAGTTCAATAACTGTAATTGGGTTTAGTCTTTCCGGTGATTTTATCCCTGCTGGAAGTGGTATTTTGACACAAATCAGGTATGGTGGGGAATTATCAATTGCTTGTTTTACGAATTTAATTTTATCAGATAGTGAAGGTATTAAAATTCCTGCAACCATTGAAAATTGTAATACAATCAAGTATTAAGAATAATATTCCCATCCTTTTTATTTAAATCGTTTCAAAATATGGCATTAATTTTCCACCATGCCAATTCAGATAAATGAACTCTCTAAACATTTTAAAATGTTTAAACGAGAAG
>CAZGBZ010000083.1:0-7565 GCA_964524135.1 uncultured bacterium | reverse complement strand
ATAATTTCGGCTGGATAGCTTTTGGGCAACCATTTTGTAGGTTCACCAGGATTCATGCCTCCAGATAAACAATTGAATTCCTGATCAATACAAACATAAACTATTGAATCTAAAACTGTTGGATTTGAGACTGAGCCTGGATCCAGCCAAGTTACCCTATCACCATAATTATAATCAGTGTCTGTATCAAATATATCTGCTTTTTCCCTAATTTTAAAATAAACAGATGTAGAATCTGCCACCGGATTAGAATGCACATCCTCCAAATATACAGATAGCGGATATTCATAAATACCAGCACCAACAACTGGAGTCATATCAATAACTGAGAAATTAATTTCACCAAATTCAGGTGCTCCGGTAACAATCGTAAGGGGGGTTGTTACTGCGAAGGCAATTGGATTTACACTTTCAACATCATCATCTACATTAAATAGTTCAACTCTAAGATTAACTGCTCCAGGTGCAGTTCCAGATACAATGGTTACACTTGATTCGCCTGAATCAGCAATTTTGGAAATATTATTTACGCCATTTTCCAATGTAGCACCTGCTGGGGCACCTACTAGTTTAAATTTTACTTGGTATGGTTTATCATAAATAATATTTCCTGCATCATCTGTAATTTGAACAAATACTTCAGAATACTCAACACCACCCCCACCCTGCACAACAATTTCATCTAAGGCTGGGGGTAGAATTTCTATATGATTTGCATCTTTGCTTTCTAGGATGATTTGAATAGTATCACTCACATTTAACGGTTCAATAGATCCAATGATATAAGCAATGCCTCTATCGTTCTGCATGTAAAAATTTACTGTGGTAATACCAAAGGGATCTAAAGTATCTGCAGGAGCAATATCCCCAATCGATACCCATTGATATCCTTCCCCTTCACCTGAAGTGCCGGTAGTATCTTTCTGAATACTGGAGAATTCAATAATAGTACCAGAAGGCGGAGGATTATCTAAAGAATCGAGCACCGAAGCCGTAATAATAGCTGGAGTTGAATCTTCACAAGAATCACATGGTAAAATATATGAACTAGATGTTAAGGTTAATTTTACAGAATTAGGATACCACGTGGGTATATTATTTACAATTTTCACATCTACAGAACTACTTTTTTCAGTTGAGGGTATATTTATAGAAACAGTTAATTGAACCGACTCTAATGACCCAAATATATTCTCAAGAGTTGGGAATATTATCGGATCAATTGTTAGTATTTGATAGGCAACCCCAAGGGAATCTGAAATCGAAAGTCCCCCAACGGATAAGTATATTGAGCTGTTTATCTCTGAAAGGGTTAAATCTTCATACCCGCCCACATCTTCACTTATATTAAATTGGAAAGGGATTCCGGAAATTAATGCTCCATTTGCATCTAAAGCCCGAGCAAATATTGTGTCTGTTATAATGCTATCCGCATTAGAAATTATTATATTGGATTTACTTGCATTTGATGAAATTGATATTACATCGTCAATGAGAAGTGTACTTCCTATAGTTTGGATACTTATGGTATCGGCAAATAAAAATAATGTGTCATTTGATGGGTCAACAATGGATGCAATAAGTGTATCAATGCCTGCACCATCACTTTTATATATTATTGATGCTTCACCAAATGTGTTATTATTTCCAGATTCATCCTCAGAATTATTTGACTCACAAGTATTTTCAGACTCGGATTCAATTACACCATTTGGTGGTGAATTTACATTACCAATTAATCGAAATCTAATGGGGACATTACATACGCCTACTCCTGCTATATTTCTGACAAGAACTTTAATTTCTAAATCTTCATCAGCATATTTTGCCCAATTTGAATTTTCACCAGGATAAAAATTAAAATACTCAATAGCAGATAAAGGATCAACCGCTTTCAATACATAAACCAAATCAACAATGTCATGAGCAGTTATAGAATTAGCATTATCACCTGCTCCAATTTCTATTTGAGCATATACAGTATCCGATGATAATTCATCAGAATAAACCAATTTATACACACTTTTTGCTACACCCAATGAATCGGTTATTGCAAATATTGGAGTCAGCGTACTCTGTTCATTTGAAATTCGACTAAATGTTACATATTTTTCAACTGCAGGTGCACCACTGGAAGTTACAAAAGCTATAATAGTATCTGCAGGTACTATGACATTGTTTTGTATTTGTTCACCGATACTAATTTCATGACGAATACTTAACCCAGAATTTGTATTGCCATTGGAGTTACCTTCAGTAGGATTTTTACTACAGGTTGAAATAAAAATTAAAAAGAGTAATAATTTAAGTATTGTTTTAATAATTACTATTTTAGTATTGGATAATATTAACTTATTCATCTTCATCTAATTTTTGCTCATTAACTTCATCTTTTTATGTATCCGGGACAGTAATTATTGAATTTATTGTATATTCATTTTCCTGTTCTAAATCAATTAATTCATCAATTTCAAATTCAATCTGAGGCGATTCAACAGGTTCTTTTTCTATTTCAAGGAAATTATTTTCAATATCTTCATGGTAATTTTTCTTATCAATAAATGAATAGTTATCAGAAATAATTTTAGGAGTAACTTCTATTATTAAATCCGTTTTTGTTACTTTTTCTACACGGTGGACAAATAATCGTTTTCCTATAAAAGGAATTCGCCATAGAAGTGGAAATTTATTTTCAGTATAATTTTTATTACCAGCATACAATCCAGCAATTATTATTGACTCATTATCCTTTACCCTCACAGTAGTGGTTGACACTCTCTTTTTTACCCAGGGTATATTTCTGTCAGGACCAATAAAATCGTAAATTGAACTCACCTCAGGTGTGACATGAGTAGTTATATATCCATCTGAATTTACGGTAGGCAGTATTCTTAGTTTAATACCTACTTCTTCCCTCTGTACTTGAACTTGGCCTCCCACACCACCACTGGATAAAATATAAGGCACAACATCTACCATGGAAATGGTAGCTACGTGTCCATTTAGAGTAACCACTTCTGAGTTGGCAAGTATTTCAGCAGTATTATTTTTTAATAACATATCAATGGTTACATCATAGGCTGTAAGCTGACGGCTTAATCCTTGCACCGGGTCCGTTAAATTGGCAAAAGGAAGATCGGGCATTGAATTCAATGGAAACTCATCCGCTGATGCTTCATAATTAAATCCTAAATTTGAACCTTCTCCATCGGTGCTGGATTGGTAACCGGGAAATTGTGACCCGGTTGAACTCCCATCAGGAAAGGTAATTGGAGCGGCATTTTCGGCTACTATGGTGCTGATTTGAGCAAGGCGTGCCCAGTCGATTCCCATGCTTTCCTCATCGCCATAAGTAACTTCAATTAATCGGGCTTGAAGTGATATTTGAAGAGCAGGTGTATCTATTTTATCAATGATGTGGTTAATTTCAGCAATCTTTTTAGGACTGGCACTCACCAAAATGCGATTTCCCGTACTATCTACATTAATATCTTCGGTAATGCTGGTGAGTAAACTACTGATTTCTTTTGCACTGGCATATTTTAGTTCAAAAACTACAGGAGATACCCCTACATCATCCTTTAACTTATTGGTGCTGGCAACCAAAATTGAACCATCAACAATTTCATAACTTAGTCCTGCAGCCCTTACTACAAGATTAACAGCCTGTTCAACACTTACATCCACCAAATGAATAGTAATATTATCTTCAGCACTAACAGAAGGTCCGGTAACAATATTATACCCGCTCATTTCAGTTATAACGGATAGAACTTTTGATAACTTGGTTTCCTCTGCATGAAGCGTAATAGTAGGGGCTGTACCTTTGTTTTTTTCCGGTGCAGAAAACAGTACCGATACCAAAAAACAAATTATTAAACATTTAAATATTTTATTGTGCATTTTCATTAATTGAAGAATCTAATCCTTTATAAAAATTATAACTTTTACCATTTTTACTAAACTCCACCTCTTTTTCCTGAATTGAGTTAATTACCCCGCCAGCGATTGAATCACCTGCTACAACCGTATATTCCATGTCCCTATATTTAACAATTGCCTTATGTTCATGAGTTGCCGGAGATGAAATGATTGCAGTAACATAAATATACTTTGAACTACCTGCAAATCGAGGATCAAAACCATCAAATGCAATGACGTTACTGAGTTCAGTAGGACTATCATCAATTACAAACTTGTAGTTTTCTCTTTTTATAAAATCATTTTCAATTTTTTTTACTTTGTCTTGTAAAATTTTGTCTGTCCCAATTTCCTGGTTTTCAAAATCTTCCCATAGTCCAATAGTCGTTTGATATGATTTGTAATTATTATAAAAAAGAAATCCTGTAATTGAGAGTGAAATAATAATTGCAATGTTCCATAATGCTATTGATTTCTTATTCATTTGATAAAATTCTGTATATTCATATTACTGCTAAATTACTATTAAATCGACTTAATAGTATTATCTATTCCCATATGTTTTTTTAATTTTTCACTATGAGATTTTGCTGCATTCATATCATCAAAATAGCCAATGTAAATTATATAAAGCCGATTATTATCTAATGTCACTTCCACAATTCTTGCCTCATATCCTGCATCAATTAAAGCTCCTTTTAATCTGGATGCGATATTTTGATCTTTATAATAACCATCAATTGCTATTGTTATAGATTTTGGCTGTTCATTCAAATGTAGCGAAGTAATAATTTTATCATGTACTTTTTCTAAAGAGTAATTCTCAATTTGTAATTTTGATCTGGTAAGCTCAGTTTGCAATTCACTTATTTCATCTCTTAATAATGTATTTTCTTGTTTAAATGAATCTAAAAATGTATCCATACGTTTTTCAATGTCTAATTGGCTATCCTTTAAAGTTTGTTTGTAAGTGTTGATGATTGCATGTAGCTGGATATTTTCTTCTTTGAATTTATTAAAATCGCTGTTAGAATCATTTTGTATATGATTATTATTTTTGTTAAGTTTTTCTTGAAGATTTATTAGTTCATTTTGAATATTCATTTGTTTCTCATCGAAATCTTTTTGCATTAATCCAATTTCACTTTTTAATTGAGAATTCTCTTTTTTTGTGATTGCAATTGTTTCTTCAAATTGTTTTTCAATTTCAGTATGAGTTTCCTTCAACATCTTGCGTAATCCAACAATTTCATCTTTTAGTTGACTATCCCCAGTTTCATCGGTATTCACTGAACTACCGTTATTATCGTCTTTTTTTAAATTGATGTCCTCTAGTTCATCTTGCAGAGCGCCAATAATATTTTTTAATTGTGAATTTTCATCAGAAGCTGAAAGAAAGGATTCCTGTAGTTGTTTTTCAATTTTTATCTGGGTAGTGTTTAATGAATTCCTAAATTTATTTATTTCTTCCAATAACTGGTCATTATCAGTATTAATTTGTGATTTGGCTTTACTTATCTCAGTTTGTGCACTTATTTTTGTTTTTTCCAGTTCTTTCTGCAAAACTGAAATAATACTTTTTAATTGATTATTTTCATTGATTTTGAGACTATCCTGATTACTTTTATAAATGGAGAATGAAGTATCTTTATTAATTTTTGCAATCATGGAATGGAAAGTGTCTGTAAGGCTTGTATCAGGAAAGTCATTGTTTAATTTTTGATTAATTGAATCGATTTCATTGAGTAACTTGGTATCAGGTACATTTGATATTATATTTTGCATTTTCCTGTTCACTCCTCCAACCTTGTTTAAAGAGATGGTTGAAATAATTAAGGTATAATCCTGAGTCTGTAGTTGTTCACCTCTGTTTGTAGATCTGATTCGCTCCAATCCATTATTTAAAGATATCTCTTCAATTTCAATGAGCCGGGTAGTTTGTTCTAATTGTGTGATAAACTTTCCAAATTTTTCATAAGACGATTTAATATCAATTTCATAAGGATTGTATAAATTTTTTCCCCGTTTTTCACTTGATTTTGGTTTAATTGAAAGAATTTTTATTTCCAATTTATTTAACAGATCTGTTAAATAATTCAAAAAATCAATTGAATCGGTTTTCTCACTTTTTCCTTTATTAGTATAAATTAAATTTTGAACAAATATTTGATAAACTCTATTTAAACTACTGGAAAGTAATTGGGCAGTAATAAATTTTTCGTTTGCTTTTTTCTGATCAATCTCCAAATCCATAATAATATCAGGTTTATCATTAAAATAAAAATTATTCCCAATTTGAATAGCTGAGAATATAAGAACACTGAATGAAAATAATATAATCGTTCGAATCAAATTATCAGCTCGATTTACTTAATTTTGCTTCAATTACAAAAACCAATATTTCCTGCCCACGTGTTATTTTTCTTTCAGAGCTTTTAAATTTTATATTTGAGAAATCTTTTGAAATTATTTCATTTCCCTGAAGAGTATTAATCAAATTTTCAACGATGGCAAATTCTTTTTCATTTTCATTAATTAGTGAAATTGCATTAATAGTAAATTTATTGTTTCTGAACACAATACCGGTAATTGCCATATCTTCAGGGGTAATTACTGCCAGCTCATTAAATTTATCTGCCCAGGTAATACGATTTTTTTCTACTTTATATAAATTTTCAATATCTTTTTTTGATAAATTAATCCGGCCTTTTTGTTTTAATTTTTCTGTGTCGTCACTTAATTGAGCGATAGTATTTTCTCGCTGTTCAATTAATTGATCAATGTTCATATTAATATGCACAAACCAAAATAAATTTCCCAAAAGGACCAATAGGATCAGAGAAAAATAAACCCAGCGCGTATTTTCATCTTTTTTCAGTTTTATTTCTGATGATGAAAAAGATTGGTTTAAATTAATAATTATAAGATCTGATCGATTGATCATTTAATTAATCCTCTGATGGCAAGACCCGCAGCAATAGTGTACTGCATAAAATTATCTGGTAAATCATCTGTTTCCATTTTATTAAATGGATTAAGATTTTCCGTGCTTATTTTTAAACTTTTTTCAATTTGTTCTTTGTATCCCTTTACATGCGCCATTCCACCAGATATAAAAAATCTCTTGAAGAATGTATTCCCATTGTTTTTCAAATAATATCTGAGAGTCTTTCTGATATCATCACATAAATCATTTATAATATTGCGATCTGTCATTTCAATGCCCGCAGCTTCTGTTATCTCTGTATTTTGAGAATTGACAGCATAGTTAACACCATTATTAATAACCAATTCTGATGCTTCTGAGTAATTCAGTTTTTTGTTGGACATTACCTCTCGGATAAATATATCATTTCCTTTGTCAATTTCTCTGAAAAATATTTGCTGGTTCCTGCCAAGTACCAAAATGCCCGTATATGAGCTGCCAGAATGGATGATAACATCCACTCCTTCCTCACTTAATTCATAATTCGCTAAAAAGCAATTCATTAGGGCAATAGGATCAGAATTAAATATAACATTTTTAAATCCAATTTGCTTGGAAATACCATTAATTCGCTGGACCTCATTTCGGGTAGTGGCTGCCAAAAGCACATTAATTTTATCTATCTCTGTTTTACTCTGTCCAATTATATGATAATCAA
>CAZGBZ010000082.1:0-7769 GCA_964524135.1 uncultured bacterium | reverse complement strand
ATTTGGATAAAGCAACCCTTGCCCAATTAACTCGTGGTGAGCGAATGGTTGAAATTTTGAAACAAAACCAATATGTACCCATGGCAGTTGAACATCAGGTTGCAATCATTTTCGCTGGGGGACAAGGTTTGTTAGATGATATCCCTAATGATAGGGTTGGTGAATTTGAATCCGAATTATTAGGTCATCTGGATACCAGTCATTCTGCCTTACTTACCTCAATAAAAACTTCTGGTGAAATTTCTGAAGAAAATAGTGGGGAATTGAGAAAAGCAATTGAAGATTTTAAAAAAGGTTTCTTAGGAAAATAAATGGCAAATCTTAAGGATATAAGAGACCGAATTAAATCGGTTAAAAGTATTCAGCAAGTAACAGGAGCCATGAAAATGGTTGCTGCTGCAAAAATGCGAAGAGCTCAAGAAAATATGGAAAAAGCTCGTCCCTATTCTAGTAGATTGGCAGAATTGTTGAATACCCTTATCCCTGAAATTGATCGTAGTCTTATGCCTGAATTAAATGTGCGTGAAGTAAAGAAAACACTATTTGTAGTGGTGACTGCAGATAGAGGAATGGCAGGCGCGTTTAATACCAATGTACTTCGGGAAGCCCATAAGGCAATTGATACTTTGGGCAAAGAAAATGCAGAATTAATATGTATTGGGAAAAAAGCGAATGGGTATTTTAAAAATAGAAATTATCCTATTTCTGTGAACTATATTGACTTTTGGAATGATTTAGGTTACCAGCACGCAATGAAAATTGGCGATGAAATAATATCCCGATATGTGAAAGGTGATGTGGATGAAGTTAGAGTTATTTACAATCGGTTTGTGAATGTAGCCCGACAGGAAATAAAAAATGAAACCTTTCTCCCCATGAGTTATAATACGGAAGCCTCAGATTCTAATTACAAACCGGAAAGATTATTCGAACCGTCAAAAGAAGTTGTGGTTCAAACAATAATACCACGGTATTTGAATACTCAAATTTGGCAATATTTGTTGGAGTCCAATGCATCTGAACAAGCCGCACGAATGTTGGCAATGGAAAATGCCACATCTAATGCAAATGATATGATTAAAGATTTAACCTTACAATTTAATAAAGCGCGTCAAACAGCAATCACAACTGAAATGTTGGAAATTGTCAGCGGCGCAGAAGCACTCAGTTAAAAGAGGAAAAGTAAATGTCAAAAATTGGAAAAGTAACACAAATTATGGGCGCTGTTGTTGATGTCACCTTTGAGGATGGACAGCTACCTGAAATAATGAACGCCTTAGAAATAGATAGGAATGGTGATGGGAAACTTGTATTAGAAGTTGCCCAACATTTGGGAGATAGCATTGTGCGAACTGTTGCAATGGATACCACAGACGGAATTACCCGTGGTGAAAAAGTAAATGATACGGGTAATCCTATTACGGTACCGGTTGGACCTGAAACATTGGGACGACTTTTTGATGTATTGGGAAATACTATTGATGAAAAAGGTGCGTTTACATCAAAGTCAAAACTTCCCATTCACAGAGCTGCTCCACCTCATTCTGAACTTTCCACATCACGGGAAGTATTGGTAACGGGAATTAAAGTTGTGGACTTAATGGAGCCTTATACCAAAGGTGGAAAGACAGGGCTTTTTGGCGGTGCTGGTGTTGGTAAAACGGTACTCATTCAGGAACTTATTCGAAACATCGCTACTGAACATGGTGGGTATTCAGTTTTCGCAGGCGTAGGTGAGAGAACTCGTGAAGGAAATGACCTTTATAATGAAATGACTGAATCCGGTGTGATTGATAAAACCACAATGGTATTTGGTCAAATGAATGAACCACCTGGAGCACGATTGAGAGTTGCATTATCTGGCTTAGCAATGGCTGAGTATTTTCGTGATGAAGAAGGAAGAGATGTACTTCTGTTTATTGATAATATTTTCCGGTTTACACAAGCAGGGTCAGAAGTATCTGCTTTACTTGGACGAATGCCATCTGCAGTAGGATATCAACCAACTCTTTCAACGGAAATGGGTGACCTCCAAGAAAGAATTACATCCACAAATAAAGGTTCCATTACATCTGTACAAGCAGTATATGTACCAGCTGATGACCTCACAGATCCAGCCCCTGCTACTGCATTTGCACACTTAGATGCCACATCAGTGTTAGAAAGAAAAATTGCTGAATTGGGAATATATCCGGCTGTGGATCCATTGCTTTCTACATCCCGAATAATGGACCCCCGTGTTATAGGTAATAGACATTATAATGTGGCAAGGGATGTTCAAGGAGTATTACAGAAATATAAAGATCTTCAAGATATTATTGCTATTTTAGGAATGGATGAGCTTTCGGATGAAGATAAACTGACTGTGGGAAGAGCACGAAAAATGCAGAAGTTCATGTCACAACCTTTCTTTGTGGCAGAACAGTTTACAGGTGTTGAAGGTCGGTATGTATCCTTAGAAGATACAGTATCAGGATTTGAAGCAATATTAAATGGAGATGGGGATGATCTGCCTGAAAATGCATACTCTTATGTGGGGTCATTCGATGAAGTTACTGATAAAGCAAAAACAATGTCAGAGGCATAAAATTGGTAGAAACTTTTCAACTTGAAATAATTACTCCAACTCAGTTAATTACTGAAGGGCAGGTGAGTTACGTACGAGCAGAATCTCCAGATGGACAATTTGGAATCATGTCCCGCCATACTAAAGCTACGGTTGCTTTGGGAATTGGGGAAATTAAAATTGTGAAAGATGGGACTGACTCATATTATGCAACAACGGGAGGTTTTGCTGATATCCAACCGGAAGGAGTATTACTACTTTTAGAGACTGCTGAAAAAGTTTCAGATATTGATAAAGATCGTGCGGAGGCAGCAAAGAAAAGAGCCCAAGACAGGTTGAAAGATAAAGAAATGGATGGAACTCGAACCCGATCCGCAATTGCAAAAGCCGAAAATAGGCTGAAAGTTTCAACTCGATAGATACCCCCAATTGATCTTTGGGTTATTTGGATAATCCTAAAGTATCCTCTATTAAATTATTTTTCAAAAGAATTTGGAACCTTCAAGCAAGATCACTTGTTTACAAAAGAATTGAGCAAAAAAAGGAGAATAATGAAACCACTTTTTATAGTACCAATCATTTTATTTTTATTAATTGGATGTGCAAAAAAAACAGATCCGACACCTGAAAAAACAACAATAGTTGAAACTATTCCGGTTGAAGTTAAGGAGCCATTAATTAAAGCTTCTATTCCTGAACCGGAAATTGTTGAAATGGTGATTGAAGAAGCTTCTCCCATTGAAACAGCCGTCGAAGAAATTCCTGAAATTATTGAGGTGAGTGAACCTCAAACTTCCATTCAACGAGAGTTTGATTATGACCAGTTATTCCCTGATAGTATTTGGACAGAGTATATGACCAAACGAGGGGATTATCTATCATTAATTGCCTATAAGGAATACAACAATGCAAATGAATGGCGACGAATTTACCAGTGGAACAGAGAAAATTGGGAGGAAAAGGGTATTGGTCCGGACAGAGATAATCCTAATTTTATTTATCCCTACCGTGAATTAGATCTGAAAAAACCTGCTGAAAATGCTATCGAATGGGCGTATGACAGTTATAGTCATTTAGTTGAAAGTGGTGAAACATTATGGACAATCGCTCAAAAAGAATATGGAGATGAATTGGCCTGGGTGGTATTGTTCTGGGATAATGAAGAATTATTAAATAGCCAAGATGGGAAACTCCTTCCGGGTATGCAATTGAAGGTCCGCTCAGAGCTTTGGCCTGAGGTGAAGTAGGGCAGGATGTAGAATGTTTCCTAAGTGTCAGAGGGTCTAGGTGGGATTTGGGAATTCGGAGTGCGGAATGGAGAAACACAAAGCGAACAGAGAAAACTGAAATAAAAGAATGCAGGAAGTACAACATGCTTTTTTACCCGCCAACAATTATAATTTTACAGCATGGGCGGGCCAGCTTGTTGTGATTTTAATTTACCACTCTGCACAATTAACTACATAAACTCCTGACACGGGAATACGGATGCGGAGGAAATTTCCGCAATCTGCACTAAAAATCCCAAATTGAATTTCGTGATTTAAACATACTCCCCAAATCCATTTTCTACCAGCCAGTCATTGACATTCTGTAGTATCCCATCAAATTCAATAAAAATTTCACCAATGTATCTACCGTATTTACCCTTGCGGTCTCGAATGGTTTTAAGTAATACGGTTTTGTCAAGGATTAATTCTCTCAAAGCATCCCGAGATTTGACGCCAGCCTCCCGATCATTCCCCCTGAGTTCAGGGGTATTAATCCGTGCTAGGCGGATTTTTTCATTTTTCTGCCAGACACCTAAACCCAGGTCAACATCCATTCGGCAGGTGTCTCCATCATAAACGGAGATGACTACTGCCTGGTAGTGGTAAAGGGAATTTTTATTCATGCCGCAAACATATCAAATGCGTTGGATATCATTTCAACTTTTATGGGTGTGGACCCCATAATTTCACCATCAATATTTAATATCTCGTCAGTTTCAGGAATGAGTGAAAACTTGGAAGTTTGATAGTATTCAACTTCAGGTTCATTGATATGGGAACCATCAAACAATTTAGGTAAAATCTGTAAAAGTCGTAGGCGAGACATCTTGGACCGCACCACCACTAAATCCATTAGACCGTCATCCAATTTAGCTTTAGGAGCCATTTTCATACCCTTACCTACATGAATGGAGTTGCAGGCAATTATGAAGGTAAAATGATCCTCAATATTTTGATCATCCATGATGAGGATGGCAGAGCGGGATTTATGCTTGAATACTTCCAATACACTTAGGATGGTATAGCGATTGGTTCCCATCCACCGAAAATGTTCAGCTTTTTTACCAACATCCGTAACCATTCCCCAGCCAATCATATTATTAGAATATTTTACTACATGATTCACTTCTACTTTGGCGGTATCTAATGATTGAGTCTTCCCATTGATAATTGCCTTTGCCGCTTTCAAGGGGTCAGTAAGTTGGAGATCATGCATATACGAATTCCCAGAACCACCTGGAATTATTCCGATAGGGATTTTATGTCCATCATGACGGGAAAGCATACCGTTAATAATTTCATGAAGCGAACCATCCCCACCAATACCGATAAATCCATCATATTCTGTAATATTTAATTGATTGGCAAGCTCTTTTGCATGCCCTGCAAATGTGGTTTCAATTACAAAAAGTTCAGCCCCGGCTGCATCAAATATGGGTTTAAATTGTTTCAGTAAACGAGGTCCTTTTTTAGTACCTCCATGGGGATTAACAGTAATTATGAATTTCATTTTGAATTATACCTTATTTAATAAGTCTTAAATTAATTGGATACCGATACGATTTCCCATCATTTGCGCTAATGGCAGCAACAATAGTAATAATAAAATCAAAAATTCCAAATCCAATCAGAAAAGGAATTCCTATGAGAATAATACTGAATAATGCCGAGACAATGAAATAAATAGTCATACTAATTTGGAAATTCAGGACTTCCCTGCCCTGATCTGCAACTAAGGGTAAATCTTCTCGTTTTGACAACCAGATTATGAGGGGGCTATTATATTCCCTAAAGGGAAAATAAATCCAATGAAAGTGCTGAAGTGACAGAGCATTGCCCAAGTCTTTTCATCCTTTGATGGTGTGACTTCAATTGGTGATGTTGTTTCTTCAGACATTATTATCTCCAATATATTTAATTATAATTTACTAATACCTTTGTTTGAATTCCTTCAATTTCATTACCATAGTCCCAACATTTGTTTTCAATTCAATTTTAACCGGTAGTTTATTATCGTCATTTGATAGCCAGACTCGTAATTCGCCATTATTTTTCAATAGTGATTTTCCATCAGGAGAAACTGGTTCCACTCTCAGGCAGTCAAATTCACCCACTGCAACTTTAATCGTTTCTTTTCCCGTTATATTTACCCACACTTCTCTTACCTTTTTCTCACCAGCAGATAAAAAATGAAATGAATCTCCCAAGGATAATTTCTGATTTCGTAGAAAATAAATAAAGGCAATAGGGTCATACACTGGTTTTGCAATGGTGAAATATTTTTTATTCCAAATAAGGAGGCTATCTCCAATTGTGTGTACTGAATGATTGCGATGGTATTTCCCTTCTCGAATTTCTTTAACCGCTTTTAATAGCGAAAAATCATCTACATTCAGCCAGGAAAGCGTTTCATCCCGGACTGTATAAATAGCATCCAAGAAAGAATTTGTTTTTACAGATGTTGCCAGCAGGAAGGTAGGTTTTCCATAAAGGGAGTCGGATTTTAGTGAAAGTGTTGCATTCCCAGCTGGGAATAATCACAAAATTGGGAGGACTTGCCCAAATGGAGATTGTTAAAAGAATGAGTAGATAGATGTTTTGTTTAATCATTGGTAAATATTGCTTTAATAATGGCATCCGAAGCCAGTTTTTGTTCGTTAAGGAAATTTACCATGCTTTCCCTGATAATATTCAATTTAGATGAATTATCCAAAAGGGTTAAGAATTGAACGAAATCATATGAGTTGTTTATTACAGCCCCCAGTTTATTTTTCACCAAAGAAACTGCAATGTCCACAATCTGATAATTGGGACCAAAACTTACCACATTTTCATTGATGGCAGGTTCTATAACAGAGTGAACACCTGCACCAAATCCTGCTCCCACATAAGCTGCATCTGAATACTTGTAAAGATTTGCCAGGATGCCAATCTTATTAATAATGATTACGCGAGAATTTTGTAAGTTCTCTTTTTCAGAATAATATGCCCAGGGAAATCCAATCTCAGCTAATTTATTTTCAATTATTTTTAATTCAGGTTTATTAATTTCATGGGGTACAATAATTATTCGCTGGTCTTTTTCTTCAAGAGATTGGCTGCCTTTAGGATAGTATTTTGCAAATCCATCAAAAATTACAGAATAATCGGAAGGAATAATACTGCCTAAAATGAAGGTGCGTGATAAAGCAAAACATTCCGGCAGCAGAGGTGAATTATTTCCAGCTTTTTGTTCAATTACCCTGTCTAATCGGCTGTCCCCTGTAACCAGTATTTTTTCAGATGGTACCAAATTCAGCAGATTATTTTTCAATCGTTCAGATCCAGTAAGTATAAGGTTGAATTGACTAAATACTTGTTTCATGAATTTACGAAGGAACCATGAATTATAATGATTTTCCCGGTATAAATTTGCATTTATCAGAACCGTATATATTCCCAATTTCTGTGCCATAAAAAGGTGTGTTGGCCAAATGTCATTGCGAGTAATGATATAATATTGGATGTCAAACTTCCGGAAAAACATTTTTGCGGACCAGGGAAAATCAAAGGGGTGATAGCAGACTGCATCTGCTAAAGGAGTATCTTTTTCAATGGTGAAAATTGTAGGTGAGAAAAAGGTTAAAAGTATAAAATATCTCGATCGATCTACTTTTTTCAAAACGGGTTTTAATTGCTCAAACTCACCTGTAGATGCAGCATGAAAAAGCACAACCTGTTTTCTGTTTCCTGTTTCCTTTCTCCTTTTTTCAGCTTCATCCAAAGTGGCATTCTGATTTAACCAATGATGACGTAATTTTGGGGTGAAGATAGCAAAAACTGGAAGAAGAATCCACAATATCGGTGAAAGCAGCCAATAAAGGGAAAGGAGCAACACCAGTATTATTGAGCGTTCAGGATAATATCAGCAAATTCCCGAAAAGCTCCATTTC
>CAZGBZ010000081.1:0-7836 GCA_964524135.1 uncultured bacterium | reverse complement strand
AGAGACCCGCGTAAATTTTATAGGTGGTTGGACTTCTTCTTAGTTAACTCCTCCTTAAAGTAAACTCAACAGATTCAACCTCCTCCTCTAATTAAGGGCTTCGGAAACGAAGCCCTTTCTTTTTTGTATTTAGATTTATCTATATGATGTTAGGTTTAATCGAAATTTGATTTAATCATTCAATTCTGCTCTTGAATTAATCTGAATTTGTTACAATTAATTACATAATAAAAGGAAACTTACTTTAGGGGACCCGCGTAAATTTTATAGGTGGTTGGACTTCTTCTTAGTTAACTCCTCCTTAAAGTAAACAAAACAGATTCAACCTCCTCCTCTAATTAAGGGCTTCGGAAACGAGGCCCTTTCTTTTTTTATATCATTTTACAGTAATCATTAATGAATTACATTAAACTCCTTCAGAGTTCAACGTCCTATTTTCTGATGTGTTATTTAGATTGGACACCTTCGGTGTCTCTTTTTATTAAGGCTATTGCCGGGACATTAAAATAATTGGTATGTAAACATCAATAATAATGATCCCCGGAGGGGATGAATATGAATAACAAAAATCCCCTCACTCACCCTAACCCTGAAAGGGTTGAATAAAAGGATTATACCTTATCCCGCCAGTATTGTTTTGATTAAATAACAATCCTTAACCACAGATTTAAGAAATCATTGCTCAGTGGGAAACCCCTCATTTAATTCTCAAAACTTTTACCTGGACATTAAAATAATTGGTATGTAAACATCAAAAATGATAATCACCGGAGGGGATGAATGTAAATAACGCAATTCTTATCATTCACTCTAACCCTGAAAGGATTGAATAACAGAATTTTATTTCGTATCCTACCAATATTGTTTTGAATTAGAAACTGTTTAACCAGAGTTTTAGAAAATTGTTGAAAACTGGCTAGCATCGATCCATTTATCCATAAATCCAATATTCCATTCACATTAGATTTCCCAACCTCCTTGTCACCAATTCAACAAATTTATTTTGAAAAAATGTGATTTCCACCAAAGAAAATTTTACTAATTATTCATTTATATTAGATTTGTTAACGAGCTGATTTGTTACAATTATTTACATAAAAATTGGAAACTTACTTTTGGAATCCAGCATAAATTTAATAGGTGGTTGAACTTCTTCTTAGTTAACTCCTCCTTACAACAAACTTAAAGGATTCAACCTCCTCCTCTAATTAAGGGCTTCGGAAATGAAGCCCTTTCTTTTTTCCCCTCCCAATTAGATAAATTTTGTATATTCTCCTCATAAATATGAAGAGAATTATCATTTATGCACTCTTTTTTTCTACATCCATTGCGTGGAGCCAGGATATAATTACTGAGTATTTAGTGATTGGTGGAGATACTCTTGATGTTTTCTCCTATCAGGTTCCAGAGAATTATAATAACTCAAATTCTCATCCACTCCTGGTTATTTTTCACCAATGGGGTGGAGATGAAAACAGTCCCTATTATACTCAATTTGATGAAGAAGCCAATACCCGCAGTTGGCTCTACCTGTCGCCCTTTGGAGGCTCAAGCAATAATTATAATCACCAGGATGCTCAATATTTTGTAATGCAGGAAATAATCTGGCTGTCTGAACAATACAATATTGATTCCAATCGAATTTATATGGTTGGCGGTTCAATGGGGGGTGCCTCTGGAGCCATATTTGCTAATAATCATTTAGACCCAACACAGCAAATGGTTGCTGCAACCGCATCTGCTTCAGGTATTCTAGACTGTGAAAGACGTTATTATGAAATGGATGGCAATAATAGCATGATTGAATGGTTTGGTGGAACACCTGAAGAAGTTCCTTTTGAATATCATCGCAACTCTGCAGTCTTTTTTGGGGACTCTACCCAGAGCATGCATTTTAATTTACAACATACACCCCTCTATTTGGATTTTGGTACATCCGAACCCCATCGAACACATGCCGAAGATTTTTTTGCTTTACTACAAGGGTATAATCCAAATATGTGGATTGATACCAATCCTGCCGGGAGCCATGGGTTTTCAGTAATAGATGAAAATCATGCCTGTGAATGGTTGAGCCAATTTGAACTTGAAAGGAATCCAGAGGGGATCAACGTTAATTTAGATGAACCCAGCCGAGCTTACTGGCTTGAAGCCAAAAATCAAATTGCAGCTGATGAATTTATCAGAATTGATTGTGAACAATTGAATGAAAATACCTTTTTAATAAATCAATTTTTAAACTCGGATTCATTAATTTTTCATATTTTAAATGACAGTATCCCATCAAATAATCAATTTTACAATTACCAGTATGATTCCATTTTTACAATTGGAATTACAGGAGATTCACCATTTTTGTCAACCATTTCAGATGTGTCCTTTGAAGGATTTAACTCTGCCTATTGGGAAAATTTAAATCCGGACTCAGGAATTATTTACGTTGACATCTCTTGGGGGTATTACAATATGTCATTTGTATTTGATGATTTTACTGATGTAAATCTAGATGGTGTTTGGGATATTACCGATATAGTTTTAACCATTCAAAATATTTTGGATCAGATAATATTTAATTCAGCTCAGACAGAAAATGCTGACCTTAATGATGATGAGAATGTTGATATATTAGATATTATTCTAATGGTGAATTTAATTTTATCTTAAAATTTTGCCTCGTGTTAGTTTTGTCTAAAATATAGTATTGCTTTAGTTTGGAGTGGATTAACCGTGTTAATCCAAATATCAACACATCGATCACCGCTCAGTACTTGCAGTTGATGCTGTCTGGAATTATTAATATTTTTTTAACAATCCCAATCCCTTGCCTGTGAGTTTATCAAAAGTTCTATCTGGTAAAATTCCTGGGAGGGTATAATTCGTAAATCGATTGGGAGTTATCACATAACGGGTTTTTGGAGCTGGATTCTGTAGTATTTCTTTTACACGGTTGCCAATAATATCAGCATCAAATCCTTTCTTTCCCATTTCAATAAACATTTTATAAAACCGTTTTAATGCGGGTTCATAATCTGAACCTGTAAAGTCATTATTTTCAGGATCTGGTGCTTTATCCCAAATGGCAGTTTTAATGGGACCTGGTTCAATAAGAACTACATCAACCCCGTAAAGGAGCATTTCTCTCCGAAGGGAATCTGAGTATGCTTCTACTGCAAATTTTGAGGCAGTATAGGGAGCCACAAATGGGTGAGCTCTTTTACCGCTTACCGAGCTGATATTTATGATCTTACCAGGACTTTGAGAGCCTTTATATGCACCAATTAATGGCAGAAACGCTTTGGTAACATCAATTAATCCAAAGAAATTCACATCAAATTGTTTTCTGAAAATTTCTGTATCAATAAGAGTAACAGGTCCTCCCAATGCAATACCGGCATTATTTACAAGACCTGCAATACACTCTCCTGAAATTAGATCAGATTGAATTTTTTCAGCATTTTCCTGAATTGCTTTTGAATCTGTTACATCAAAAATAAGTGGTGTAAAATTCTCCCCAAATTGTTCTTTGGCTTTTTGGGCGTCTGCTTCCTTGCGTACGGATCCATACACTAAATAACCTGAATTACATAAAATTTTTGCAGTGGAAAATCCAATTCCGGTACTCACTCCGGTAACAACTATTTTTTTCATCATGATAATTTTGACCTGATTTTAATGTTAATTTTAATGATAATACCAACAACTAGCTTTTTTTAAGTAGGGAAATTTTCTTAACTTGGTTAACGTAATGCAACTACTTTTAATAGGGAACAACTGCAGGAAATTAGCATTAGTAAATGATAAAATTAAGAAAGGAAAATATACAAAAATGAAAAAAATCTTACCCCTAATATGGATTACTATACTCTTTGCATTTCCATCAAAAAAGGAATTTAGTGAAGCATTTATTCAAGTAGCAAATAATGGAAATCCAGCAATAGTTTCAATCGTTTCCGAAAAAGTTATTGACCAGAGATATCATCAATTTTTTTCTCCCTTTGGCGATCAGTTCCCTCAAGGTGAGTCAAGGGGGCATTCCTTAGGGTCAGGCGTCATTATTGACTCTAATGAGGGATATATTATTACAAATAATCATGTCATTGAAGATGCAGAGGAAATTAAGGTAATCTTGTTTGATAAAAGGGAAGTTAAAGCTACCATTGTTGCCACTGACCCCCCTTCTGATTTAGCAGTAATAAAAGTAGAACAAGATGGTTTGAGAACCGTTGATATGGGTAATTCTGACCAATTAAGTGTGGGGGAATGGGTAGTTGCAATTGGCTCTCCATTTGGGTTACACCTCAACCATACAGTAACAGCAGGAATTGTGAGCGCTGTTGGGAGGAGTTCAGTTATTTCCCGTAATAATTTTGAGGATTTCATTCAGCATGATGCTGCCATCAATCCGGGGAATTCTGGTGGTGCCTTATTCAATCTTGATGGCGAATTAGTTGGTATTAATACAGCTATCGCTACAGATGGATACTCCAAGGCCAACGCTGGAGTGGGATTTGCTATACCCATTAATATGGTGAAACGAGTGATGGAAGACTTAATTTCAGAAGGGAAGGTTACACGAGGTTGGCTGGGTGTACAAATACAGGATGTGGATGAAGGTATGGCAAAAGCGCTTCAGTTAAATGGTAGGAATGGTGCTATTATCAGTCAGGTTATTAAAAATGGTCCTGCAGAAGATGCAGGAGTTGAAAAACAGGATGTAATTATTGCAGTGGACGGTATAAAAGTAGATGATTCATCTAATTTAAAAAATCTTATTTCATCTGGTCGTCCCAATGATAAAACAAAATTGACAGTTATTAGAGATGGGCATGAAAGAAAACTCACGGTTACTTTAGGAATTCGCCCTGGCGAAAAGGAACTTGCGGAAACATTTCGTTATGGAGAAAAACATTTTGATGTATTAGGGCTTCGAGTTGAAACAATTGAAAATGTAGAATCAATGAATTTTGAATCTATGAAAGGCGTGAAAATAGTTGAAATAAAAAAAGGTTCACCCGCTTATGATATTAATATCAAACGGGGGGATATAATTACTGAAATGGGTAAAACCAGCATTAAGGATGAAAATGATTATGAAACAGAACTAGATAGTTATTCCGAGGGTGATACTATAATGCTGAGGATAATAAGAAACGGAAGTCCCCTGTATGTGGCATTTGAGATTGAGTAATTCTTTTGAATATACCTATTTATGTGATTTATATCAATTAGCTGAAAAAAGTTGATCTACATCAAACTTTGGGTAGCAGCATCCCCTCTAAGTTATGGGTGTAAGGCAAACGATGTTAATTCATCACCGTCTTACTTGAAAAATCTCCTTATTAATAAAAGGCTCTCTCCGGAGGAGGGGAGAGCTTTTTTTATTTCCTTTAATATCCATTCTTTTTTACTTACGGTAAAACATTGTAAAATTTTCGATAATTAGAGACAATTGAGCTGAGAATATGAACATTTATTATCCACTATTAACTATGATATTTCTTACTTTATTGGTTGCTTTTCGGCTATTATATTTTAATACCATAGCAGTCTTAACAGGAGAAGTACATATTAAGCATTTCAGGTTATTCGATGAGGGAATGCCAAAAAAGAATCAAGCGATGGCACAACATTATAAAAATATGTTTGAGATGCCAATACTTTTTTATCTGTTATGTATTCTGTTGATTGTGAATAATATGGCAACCCCATTGGACGTTCAACTGGCTTGGGGCTTTGTTATTTTTCGGATATTACATTCGATAGTGAGAATACCTAATCGAAATGTGCATCCCCGTTTTGCATTATTTACAGGCAGTTATATCATGTTAGTTGCTGGCTGGATTCATTTTGCTTTGCAATTACTGATAACTAACGCCATTATTAATTGACAACTTAGTTTAATTAATCTTTTCGTACGTCAGAAAAAAGTCTGTACCTGACCTCAGACAGATATCCTAAAATTGAAAACAAAAGACCAATTGTCAAAGCCGAATTTCTTAATTGCTCTACTACGCTTTCATGATTAAAAATTAAATCAATTATGATCACTGCAAAAAAGGGTATTGCTGCAATCCACATAAGTTTGCTTTCCCATTTGTATTCACCCCAAATGGTATCATTTTTTTCATTGGTTTCATTTTTGCCCATTTGTATTCCTTTTTGCTTTTTGTTAGAATTATTTATCAGATTCAAAGGGGCTGCTCATAGCAGCACATCTATCAAATGAAGACCCCATTCCAGAAGTTTTATAATAAGAAATTTCAGGAGTGAACTCATGTTCCTGATAGCCATTTCCATCTGTATCATTTTCCGTAATGGAATTATAGCAAATATGGGTATGGTAGCGGTTTGAAAAAAGAGTAGAACCACTTTCATCTTTTATATCATGGACATGTCCATTTTGCGCATCCCAATCTGTGGAGACAGGAGAACTACCATCTAATTCCGTACACCCCAATACGACAACTCCATCACACATAATTCCATACAACTCTATTTCAGCTTGACCCGGAGTTGTTTTTGTCACTGATGACGGTAATTTATGTTTCATAACCTCTAAGGGACCAGCTGAAGTGGTATGATAATGGTAAATTCCAGATGCTCCAGCAGGGTGTCCTGAATAATAGTCAAAACTATAAGCTTCATCTTCAATAACATCTCCAGGAGAAGCACAGGGATTGAACATATTTACTCCATTAAGGGCAGACCCTACTGAGCCCATTGGATATTCATAATTACTGGTTCCTACTTCACCATCTACAGTATTACCATCAATTGTTAAATTGGGTCTTGCTTCAGGGTTCACCGGGATTGAAATGACATAATCCAAAGTAGTAATGGTTGCATTGGGAACCTGAAAATATCCTTGTCCCTGAGATACAAAATCAATAGAATTTGGATTACCACTGGCATAGTACCAGCTTTCGTAGGGTGCTAAACCATTGAAATATAGATTAACATAATTTCCACTTACTGACATTCTAGCTTTCACACATTGAAAGTATTTTTGGTAGAATTCTGGTACATCATCAGCAATATCTGTGGTACAGGAATTTAAATCGTAGGTAGATGATGAAGGTTCATCTTCTCCGGTAGTGCCACCTATATCGCCAGTACCAGTTGGAGCGGGTTTATCGCAGGAAAATAAAAGTAAAGTAAACTTCATGGATTATCCTTTAAATGTTTTTAGTTTATTATTAACCGGTAATTTATTATTATCGGTTAATATTAAATGGAATATATAATTGAGGACAAGAAAAAAATATACCTATATTCTCTATTGGGTATAAAATTGTATCAATTGTTAATTCCATAACCTCACCATAAATAATGAGGTAAAATCCATTATTAAAAAATCGTTTTAGACAAATGTGAAAATTTATTTCTTTTGGACGAACCTCTATTGGTGAATACCTGAATAAAATCTTAATTTTATGATCAATTAATTAATGGATTAAATGTTAAGTATCGATTCAATTTGGAAGGAATTCCCCAATAAAATATTATTTAAAAATTTATCCTTCCGCTTAAAGGAAGGAATGCGTGTGGGGTTGGTTGGTCCCAATGGAGCAGGGAAAACCACATTATTAAAAATATTATTGGGTCTAGAAACCCCAGATAAAGGCACTGTAGACATTGGGAAGTCTGTCTCTATTGGATATTTACCTCAAGAAATTATTGGCAGGTCAGATCACAGTATCATAGAAGAGGCACTGGCAGCTTTTCCTGAAGTGGCAGATCTTGAGCATAAAATTCATTCCATCACCGAACAACTTACCAAAAATTCTGAAAACAATAAATTACTAACAGTATTATCCACCCTTCAGGAAAAGTTTG
>CAZGBZ010000080.1:0-7844 GCA_964524135.1 uncultured bacterium | reverse complement strand
AAGATTGGTGCTTAGCATAGTATTTATGAGTTTCGGCCTTTATTTGACCGGAGGTCTTTTTGGGCAACCCCTCCATGGACTTTTTGATTCCTATCTGCCTCCCGTTGTAGATGCCAGCCGTCAAAATATTGTTTTAGAATCAGGGGAAAAACACATAGTTTGGTTAGATAATCTCCCTGAGGCTTTGGATGTGGCGAAGGCAAAGGAAAAACCAGTATTTATCGACTTCACCGGATACACTTGTACCAATTGCCGTTGGATGGAAACCAATGTTTTTGAAGAACCAGAAGTCCAGAAATTGTTTAATGAATTTGTAATGCTTCGTTTATACACGGATGGGGGTGAAAATTATCGTGAAAACCAGAAAATGGAAATAAACCGATTTGGTACAGCTGCCTTACCATTTTATGTGGTATTAAGTCCAAATGATGAAGAGATATCTCGTTTTCCGGGAATGGATCCCGATGTAAATAAATTTGTTGACTTTCTTAAAAAGTCGCTCAATTAATTAAATTTGAAAGGAAATTCGATTGAAAAATAAAATGCTGAAATTCATTATAATTGGAGTGATGGGGGTACTGGGATTCTTCCTTTTATTTTCACAGGAATTAAAACTAAACCTATCACAGAAAAAAGCTTTAAACAAAGTATTGGGGGATATAAATAAAGCACCAGATTTCACCCTTAAGACAATGCATGACAGTGTGTACACTCTCAGTGAATTAGAAGGTAAAGTAGTTCTTATTAATTTCTGGGCAACCTGGTGCGGCCCCTGTAGAATGGAAATACCTGAGTTTAACGAATTGCATAAAAGTTATTATGAAAAGGGATTGGAAATTCTGGGAATATCTGTGTCTGATAATAAAAAACAGCTGAAGAATTTTGCTAAATCATTTTCGGTTGACTATCCTCTTCTTTACGGAGGGACTCGTGAAATGAATAAAATTATGAAAGATTATGGTGGAGTGTATGCGGTGCCGTCCTCTTTTTTAGTAGGTAAAAATGGCTCAATTGTCTGGTCTTACCCCGGCGCAATTCTAAAAAATTATGATCCGCAAACATTTGCAACTTTGATATATGAAATAGAAAAAGAACTTAAAATTGAAAGTGCAGGTCCCGTAGAGGAATAGTATTTTATTTTGAGAATAATTGTCCCCCTCATAGTCCTATTATTCATATCCTGTTACAACCATCCTGAACCTGGGTGGATTTCTAATCAACCTCATGCTGAACACTACTGGTTTGGTGTGGGCAGTGTTGAAAAACCCTTTTACGGAAGTGATATTCGAGAGGAAGCCCGCAGTAAGGCTCTATCAGAAATCGCCTCCCAGATTTCCATTGATGTATCAGGAACTTTTGAACAGGTAATCACAGAACGCAATTTTGATTTAGATGAATTTGCAAAATCTGTAGTTAAAACACGGATTGAAAATAATCTCCCTAATATAGAAATAGTGGATTCCTATGAAAGTAAAAATCGCTATTACTTATTGGCACGACTTTCTCAAAAGATCTATTATGAAACCATAGAAAAAAAGCGGCGAAATGCAGTAAAAACAGCATTGGGATTATTGGCAAAAGCAGAGTCAAAATTTACAGCTCAATCCTTCACATCCCTAGGCGAAGCCATGGTGGAAATATCACCGTATATGGATGTACCCATTAATGAAGAATATCCTCAGGGGTCAGGTAAATTTATAAATTTGTACAGCACCATTAAATTGTCAGCCCATACCATGTTAAATCGTTTAAAGTTAGTTCCAGATGAAAATGTTACAGAAATTAAGTTGGGCTTGACTCGGGATGTGCAATTAAGGGTACAAATTACTGATAATAAAATCAAAGTACCCTTAGTAAATATTCCTATTTTAGGCAATGTTATAGAAAATAACTCAGGTGGGGTAGTATTATCCGATGAAAATGGATATTGTACATTTTCTCTTCCCGATTTAAAGGGAAAAACAGCAATTCAGTATATGAATTATGAGGTTAAAACGGATGAACTTTTTGGTGAATCACCTTTGTTGGGCAATTTACCCAATATTCAGGCACAGTCCATAATTAAGGTAATACCACCCAATATATTGGTTCAGATTAAAGAATATAATTTAGGGGAAGAAACGAGTAATCCATATATAGCACCGATTATTATGGAATTCTTTGCATCCAGTTTTTCAGCAAATTTTGTAAATTCTAACAATGCCGATTTCATCATTAACGGTACAGTGAATACCCGTTCGGTTTCAAATAAACCCAATGATTATGGTATTTATCAAACCTTTGCGGATGCCACTATTTCAATCTCAAAAGGTGGGACTGGTGAAAAACTCATTGAGAAGTCATTCAATAAAATTCAAGGCAGTGATTTTAATTCCAAAACTGAATCGGCAAATCAGGCATTGAAAAAGCTGTCAGAAAAAATAACAGTTGAATTTTTACCAGAATTATCTGAAATTCTATAGGGAATGTAAAGCAAGCTTCCAGCTTGATTGAAATGAGCATTTAAGGATTTTGTTAAAGATTGTTTAACCCGTCTGGGGTTTGCGCTCTTTTTTAAAAGTAAGATATTAATATTTAACTCCTTTGGAGTTGTTAAAAAATCTTACAGGAATGTAAAACAAGCTTCCAGCTTGTTAAACCTTTTTGAAACACTGAAATATTTTAACAATCAGGAATGGTTGTACTACAATAAGAGAGGACGCCGAAGGTGTCCAATATTAATAGAATCCAGAGGAGTTCAACCAAATGTTTAAAATTTTAAGGAGAATAGTTTGATGATGAAAGAATATTTTAAAATAATACCAGTTTTATTTTGCATTGCTCTAGCCCTGGAGATTGCACCTGAAGTTACCATGGAGCGGAAAAAACTCATCATCCTTGCAAATGAAAATAAAGACAACGATATATCCAAAAAAATAACTCAGATTGCCTCCAGTACCGCCACCCAATTAAATCGCTATGATGTTTTAGACCGCAGTTACCTGGATAGAATTTTGAGTGAGCAGAAACTCCAACATTCCGGTGTGGTAAATCCAGACCAAGCTATAGAAATAGGCAAGGTGGCAGGAGCCAATGAAGCCCTATATATCAGTATTGCTAATTTTGGACAGAAGGGTGTTCCCACAGAAAAACAGAAAGAAAATGATGAGGATGAGGAACCGGAAACGGGCTTGTTCGGGTGGGTGGTAAAAGAGGTTGTAAAAGCTGAGATTGATAAAAAGATGGAAAATGTAGAGCGCTACGCCAATAACATTCAAACTGTATTAAGCGGGGAAGTCCGCCTACTGAATGTAGAAACTGGTCAGTCTATTTCTTCATTTCATTTCAGTGTTGAGCATACAGGAGGAGTGAAAGCTAAATCTCTCAATAAAGCCTTGAAAAAGGTTCGAAGTCAAATGGGGAACAATTTAAAATCCTTGTATCAATTAAGCAGTGAGGTGTTGGAAGTTCAGGGAAATGATATTATGCTGCTTTTGGGGAAAAATATGGGTGTACGCAAGGGGATGGTGTATGAAATCCGTACTCTGGATACAAAACGAAAGGTTAGAGATCGGGATATTACAATATCGGGGAAGACAGTGGGTTTTGTAGAGGTGGAAACTGTTAGTGCAGATGCCAGTGAAGGTAGGGTATTGCGCAAATGGGATACCCTAGAACCAGGCTATCAGGCGAAAGAACAAATTGAGGGACTTGGATCATGGAGTTTAGGAGGATTAATTGGCAGCAGTCCTGCAAATTATAAACTCAGAATTGCTGGAAATTATAAGCCTTTCTATAAACTGGGGGGAGCCATTTATGGTGACTTTGGAATGGTTGAAGACAGCCGGGGAGACCAAGATTTTCAATTAGGATTAGGCTTGGACCTGAATTACCGCATCATCCGTACCTCGCCTTTTTCATTGGGTACATTGCTGAGTCTTTCCTTTGATTTTCATATACGACCAGATGATGGTGATGAAGATGGTGAAACCCATACCGTTGTTCTGCCCATTTTCAGTCCTCGAATTGGTTTGCAGTCAGAAATAATGTTGAGCCCCAAATTCGATATGCTCCTTAGAGCTGAATATTGTTTGGCAAGCATCAATGTAGGTGACTGGACCTATTCAAATGAGGATGATGAATCCTCAACCTTGTCTGCAAACTGGTATGACAGTGTTGGCCCTGAACCTGAAATTGATTATAGTGGTGGGGTAGTATTTTCGGTTGGCGTTCGAATGCTGGTTTTGGATTGATTAGATTAAGTCGTTAGGTTCTAGTTGTTAGTTGATTGTCAATCCAAAACTAAATTATTTAACAAGCATCTCACAACCAGCACCAAAAACTGCCACCTAAAACTTCTCCCTTAATTCATCCATTACCCTCCGCTCTTTTTTGGTTGGGCGTCCCTGTCCTTTTTCACGGGTTTGCAGGGGTTGTTTGTGGGAGGACTTTAATTTAGCCTTTTCATCATCAGGGGTTAAGTCCTCTACAAAATCAAGGATGAGTTTGGCACTCATTCGTTTTTCTGCAATTTTCAAAACGCGATATAGATGTTTTACTAACCCTTTCCGCACCTGTATTACATCTCCTGACTGAATTTTACGTGATGCTTTAACCGCGGAACCGTCAATCTTTACTTTTCCTCCTGCACAGGATTCCGTTGCAATTGCCCGGGTTTTGAAAATACGAACAGCCCAGAGCCATTTATCTATACGAGTATTGTGTTTTTCCGCCATAAAAAGATGTAAATTTTACTTCAGTTAAATAACGGATTTTATGCGAAAACAACCAAAGAAAAAAAATCAAAATATTTACCAAATTTTTGGACTGAATGGCTGTCTTAATATTCTCGAGTATAAAAAGAAAAATATAATTCGAGTGGATTTAATGAAAAGCGGAGTGGCAGAAAGAAAACCCATTATTCATAAATTGATAAAAACGAAATCATTCCCAGTCCACCGATTGACTAAAGATCAGTTTTTAAAAAAATATAGCGGAAAACGAACCCAGGGGATTGTGGTGACTTTTGAGGAAAATATTATTCAAAACTTACCTTCTTTCCATAATTCAACAGAATATGAATGCCTCTTGGTTATTGATAATCTGGAAGATCCGCAAAATTTAGGGCAAATTATCCGAACAGCAGAATGTGCTAACATCACCGGATTATTGTTGCCAGAACATCAATCCGTGCAATTGACAGATTCTGTACTACAGGTTAGTCAGGGTGCATTTATTCATCTGCCCATTTACCGTTGTGGAAATCTGCATCAGCAATTACGCACCTTAAAAAAAGAGGGATTCTGGATTATTGGCGTAGAAAATTCGGTAAAAGCCATGCAATGGCATCAATTGGACTATAATCGAAAATTGGTTTTGGTATTGGGCAGTGAGGGTAAAGGAATCCGCCCGGTAATTGTAAAAACCTGCGATGAATTGATTACAATTCCTATGCAGGGGAAATTGAATTCCCTTAATGTATCATCTGCAACATCAGCAATCTTATTTGAAAGACAACGGCAGGTAGATTTAGGGGTTAGGGGAAAGGAGTAAGACCCCCCATCAGTATTTTTATATCTGTAGCATAGGTATTTTATGAAAATATGGGGATCATTAAATTTCTACCAACTTTATTTTGATTAAGCTGTGCCACAGGTTTAGACACATTTTAACCTTGTATATTACACAGTGCTTGTGTAATTAACAGGGTAAATCACATGTGACAATTCAAAAAATTTTATTATTTATCCTTCAATTTCCGCTTAAACCAGTATTCATTTAACAATACAAACAACCCAGAATAAAGAAAATAGAAAATTGCTAAGGTTGCAATAAAATTAGAACCTCCATCCATTGATGGAAAAAGCCTGAACTCCTTCACCGTGGTAGTATGATAATGCCCCACATGATATTCTCCCCATGCAAAAGCATATAGAAAATAAAATAGTAATATTATAAATCCGGGAAAATGTTTAAATATCTTTTGATGAATTCTGTTTCTGCCAGATTCTGGACCCTTTGTAATATCTATTTCAAGAATTAGAGCAATTATGAAGAAAATAATAAAGGGAGAAAAAAAGAGTAGAAATAACATTATAATAAAATGGTTAATAAAAATAATTGTTCCCAATATTCCATCATTCCATTAATCCATTATTCCACTCCATCCCCGACTTGTCATTCGTAATGAAATGTAGATTGATCTCCGAAACCACTTCCAATCTTTTACATTTTCACACAAGGGATCTCAATAATCAGAAATTAATAAATTTTTCTTTCTTTGGTTACCTAAATCATTATTTTTAATTTTACAATATAAAATTTGTTCATATTAAATTGGCTACCCCAGTAGTTCAATTGGATAGAACAACTGTCCGCTAAACAGTAGGCTGTGGGTTCGAGTCCCACCTGGGGTACTATTTTTCTTGTATTTATCCAATATTCTCCCTAATTTATGGTAGCGGACAGTTGGTTCTTATTGAGTTATTTCTACTGTTTGAAAAGGTCGTGAAGAGACAAATACAGACTCTGATCGGCCTTTTCTTTTTTTTGCCAAATATCTATTCTTCAGAAGATTCATAGTCCATCATTCCATTAATCCATTATTCCATTCCATCCCCGGCTTGTCATTCGTAATGAAATGTAGATTTATTCCCGAATCTGTTACAAACTAATACAAAGTTAAATTAATTATTCCATGGTTATTATTTATTAATTTACCCTGCTCATCAAGGGCGATTAAAAGTACATGATAGAATTAACCTTAGGTATTTTACTTTTCATTTTAATTGGACTGGGACTGGTGGAATCTCATTTTCACCGTTTGTCATTAGCTCAATTGCCAATTCGGATACATGTGAATGGATCTCGGGGGAAATCGTCTGTTACCCGATTAATTGCGGCAGGGCTACGAGCTGGCGGACTTAAAACGTTGGCAAAAACCACAGGTACAGCCCCCCGAATTATTGATGAAAAGGGGAAAGACAGAATCATCCACCGATTACGGGATGCATCTATTGGGGAACAGGTACGGCTCCTGCGAAATTTTGCGAAGAAAAAACCAGATGCGGTTGTCCTGGAATGTATGGCTGTAAATCCCCAATATCAGTGGGTTTCCGAACAAAACATGATACAATCTACAGTGAGCGTTATTACTAATGTACGCCCGGATCATTTAGATGAAATGGGAACCACTCTGCATGATAATGCCATGAGTTTATCTAATACTATACCATTTAATGGTCGTTTATTAACTTCTGAAGTTAAAATGCAAGATGTGCTTGCCGATGTTTCAGATAGAAGAAATACTAAATTTGATTTGGTATCTTCTGAAATTATTTCAAAAGACTATATAGGTCAATTTCCATTTCTTGAACATAGAGACAATGTTGCTCTAGCATTGAAAGTATGTACTCTTAATGGCGTTGATGAGCAAGTTGCTTTAGATGGAATGTTAAAAACTCAACCTGATCCTGGGGCTACGATGATATGGGAATTAGATTGTAATGGTACTCAAAATTATTTTATTAATGTTTTTGCTGCAAATGATCCAACTTCTACATTAGATATTTGGAATCAGCTTCAAGAAAAAATTCAGGATTCTCCTTCCTGTATTTTTCTGAATACTCGGGATGATAGAAGGTATAGAACAGATCAATTACTTAGCTTAATATATACTCAAATAAAACCGGATTTTCTTATTGTAAGAGGTGAAAATTTGGGATCAACGTTTCATGATTATAAACAAAAGAACCCTCAAATAAAAACTGTTCAATTATCTTATAAAATTGGAATAAAAGAAATGGTGGCAGAATTTTCTAAATTAGATAATTATTACATCATAGGAATTGGGAATATGGTGGGAT
>CAZGBZ010000079.1:0-7864 GCA_964524135.1 uncultured bacterium | reverse complement strand
AACAACATATGCATGCAAAAAGTCGATTCCTTATTGATATATTTGTTCCCAATCCACTTTTTTTATACCGCCCTGAAGGCATTCAATTTCCGGTTTTAGAATATACCGATTCGGTAGCGGATGCCTTGGTAAAGGTAAATGAGAGTAATAATTATAATCCACATACTGAAATCAATGAATTGACATGGTATTTTTCTACTAAAAATAAAATTGATTTTGCAGTAGAGCGCTTTTCTATGCGGATGTATTTCCCCTCTAAAATGAATCAAATACTCATTGATAATGGATTTCATATTTTACACCAGTGGGGAGACTATTATCGATCTCCGCTTGGAGAAGGGAGTAAACTACAAATTTATGATGTGTGCTTGGCCTGAATGCAAAATCATATAAACACTGTTTTTTTTGATTTATTTGGAGTGCTCCTTGGCATTGATCAATCTGTGGTTGTACAGTATTTATCAAAATTAACAAATACGCCATATCTGAAAACCCGTGAAATAACTATGGGTGAACCCTATATGAGACTTGAGCGCGGTGAAACAAAATTTCAAGAGTATGTGGAGGATATCAGGACCTTGCTGCCAAACGGAGATCGTATTGATGCTGACAGATTAAGAGATATCTGGATGAATTCTAGGGTTGGGGAAATGCCTGCTGTCTCTTTATTAGATAAATTGCAAAAAAAATATGCCGTTTGGGTCATTTCTAATACCACAGAGGCTCATATTAAAAGCCTGCAATCACAATTTGTATTTCTAAATTCATTTAATGGAATCATCACTTCTGAAAGGGCTGGAACACATAAGCCCAATCCAAACATTTTTAACTTTGCTCTAAAAGAGGCCAATACAAATGCAGTTTCTGCCGTCTTTATTGATGATAGTTACAGCAATGTGGCGGCTGCAGAAAATATGGGGTTTATGGTTCATCATTATGTTAATTTTGAAACATTTCAACATTTTATTCGGGCTTATGCTTGATAATTTATTCAAATTGTTTCACTTTCAATATGTTTTGTAAATTTAAATTAATCACCCATGAACTTCTTTTTTAATTTATTTCAGGAAATAAGGCGAAGGAAAATGTTTAAACCCCTAGCGGTTTATGCAAGTTTTGCATTTATTGCAATCCAAGTTACAGATGTAGTTATAAAAAGATTATTCTTTCCTGATTGGATTGGGACTTTTATTGTGGTTGTAATTTTAATTGGTTTTCCTGTAACTTTTTTTCTATCTTGGATTTATGATATAACCCCTGATGGTATTAAAAGGACTGCGCGTGAGTCGACTTCTGATTCGCCGGGTTCTAATAAAAACACTAAAAAAATATTATTGCCTATTACGGGCTTATTAACAATTATTGGTGGTGCCTTTTGGGTTTTTTATAGCTTGGGGAGTTTATCTCATGGTGCGGATTTAGATAAAAAATTGTTCAAGTCTATAGCGGTATTATATTTAGATAATCTATCTGACAATCGTGAGGATGCAAATATCTCAGCTGCTTTGACAATGGGAATTAATACTGCAATTTCTAGGCTTGGATTTGAAGTTAAAGCAAGAACTGATGTAATTCAATTTAAAAATAAAATTATTTCTTATAATGATATAAGCACCATTTTGGGTGTAGATGCTTATATTGATGGATCTATTATAAAATCGCCTGGCAGTAATGAATATATTGCCAATATTTCATTAATAGATGCTGAAAAAGGAAATAATGTTTGGGCAGGACAGTTTAAGAAGGGCGCCGATGAGGTATTAAATATTCCAAGTCTCGTTGTTTCTGAGTTAATTCAGTTTTTGGGTGTACATAAAATTAATGGCCCCAATATAATAGAGAGTGTACAGACTCTGGGAAATAAAAATAGTTTTTCACTAATGGGCAAAGGAATAAATCAATTAGATAATAAAAAATATACTCAAGCCACAGCCACTTTTGACTCACTTATTATTAATGATCCTGGTAATAAACGCGCAATATATTCTAGAGGACAGGCATATGAGGGACTAGAGAACTATGCAAAAGCAATAGAAAACTATAATAGTATATTGTCAGAGGAAAAAAATATTCCTCGCATAAATGATATTTGGACACATCCTGATAGAGAAAATAATAGTTATAATCTTCTAGAAAATTCCTTTCTTATATCCACAAAACATAATCTTCATATTGTGATTGCTTATAATAAAGAAAATGATAAAACCGATATATTTGCATTAGATCTATCCTCAAATCAACTGGTCTGGTCTAAAACCTATAGGGCTACTATGTATGGAGTTATTTCTGGTGATAATTTAATTTTAAAAAATGCTTCTTATGGTGACAGGGAGGCAACTATGTATATCCATAGCCTTAGTAATAAAGGCAAGCTTATTTTTTCCAAAGAATTTTCAAAAACATATAATAATGAAAAGGTGATTATTTCTGTAATAAAAAATGATCATGAAAATAATACAAAAAATGATCATCTGGTTTATTTAAATATTCGACGAAAAGATAATTATTCACTAATTCTTTTTAATTCTATTACGACCTCTATAATATGGGAAAAAAACTATGTTATAAACGATTTATCAACTGGAATGCCAAAAATATATTCATTTGCGGACAATGAAAAACAATATGTTCTGCATCAAAAGGGACAATACTTATATTTATATGAGACCGAAACAGGAAATGAGGTATGGAAAAGGATATTGGACAATGAAAATATGCGCCTATTGTTTCATAATAATAAAATGGTTTATTATTCAAAGAAGGGTACCGATGTTTCCATTGCACACCCTATTTCCCAAAAAATAATTGCTAGTTTTATCTTAGATTCGCCACCTACCCATCCATTAATATTTGGTGAAAATGTGATTATGAAATCTGATAATGGTCTTCATTCACTGAAAACATATAAGCCCTTTTTAAGGGGCATTGAAAATTGGTCTTTTAGTCTTGATGAAAAAATGGTTTTCAAAAAAACTTTTATACAGGGCAATAATTTTTTTGGTTTTACAAGCTCGGGAAATTTGCTGTGTATTAATGCGCAAAATGGTAGATTAGTTCACACCAATCATTTGGATGTCTATGATAAAACACGGTTTATTGTGGATGAGGTTGGTCAAAATATTGCTGTATATGTAGATGGCTTTCTAATTGGACTAGACCCACATAATGGAAAAACGCTCTGGAAAATTCGCGAGCTAGGTATTGAACAGAATGATTTAATTACATTTACAGATAATAAATTATTTGTTATTAAACAGGTGGGGGTGCGGGCGTGGGGACATGCTGACCCAATTAGTATTAGTGCTTATAATCAAATAACTGGAGATTTGCTATGGCGATCAAATGAAACCCTTACAATGTGCCAAGATAATTGCGGAATTTATTTACATGCCCATGATAATAAGTCCATCTATATCAAAAGCATACATAGTAAAAATGCTGGAGTAAAAGCTTCTGATTTTCTTTCTGCAGTAGATGTGACATGGAATCCGGGTCAATACTATATTCCTAAAGATAATCTATATAATAGATTGGCAGCCTGTTATACAAAATTAAATCAAACTGAGCAGGCTGAGAGGCTTCTAAAAAATATAGTAGAAAATATTGATCAGCAAAATGAACTGGCATATAATCACCTATCTAATATATATCTAAATCAAAAAGATGATGAAAATTATATTGGCGTTTTGGCAGATTATTATGACTTAATAAAGCATGATGAAACAAAAAGTTCTCTAATTGAGGGAAAACTGATGCAAAATGGGAGACTTCAGTGGATACAAAATTTGCGAAAAACTCACGATATTTCTATTAATATGCAATCAAATTCATTAATGATTATTGGGGAATGTGGTGGGCAAGATGGTTGTTCTTTGTCTGCATATAGAAAACAATCTGGTATTAAATTGTGGGAAAAGCACCTAAATTTAATTGATCATGTTGTTTACGGTGAAGATTCGGGCGGAATGGTTCTTGTCGTTACTAAAGAATTTGTTGATGAACAAGGGGATCACTTGACATCTTCAGCAGTTGGACCATTATACCCTGGAGCGACATATGATTTGGACCATAGCGGTGACCTCGTTAATGAATTATATAAAATATTGCTGATTGACCCGTTAACTGGTCACATTTCCAATGAGCACATTCTTTTAGAACATGATAGTAATAATGTAAAGTTTTGGGAGTTTTATACCTTTAGTGATATTTATTTATTGGATATCAGTACAGATAATGGGAGACTATTAAAAGCTTTTGATAATAAAACAGGTGCTGTGAAGTGGGTGAAAACATATGCTGAAAATTTGTTTATAAGGATGAAGGCTATCGATATTATACAATATAATAGCAATATTATCATTCCCCTTGGTGAAACTATAGAGTGTATTTATCAATCAGACGGAGAACGCATATGGTCGTTTGAATATACGGATGATGTTGATGGTATTAAGTATATTCATCAGGATGGATTAGAGGGTGAAACTTTATCATTTATATCTGAAGATGATGAATATATTGTGTTAGATCTTATTGGCCGCGAAGTTATTTTTCAAGAAGAAATAGAATCTGATAATGTCTTGCGCGTCCATCATGTAGATTCAAAATATATACTGGGATATAATACCTATGGATATATTGCGCTATATGAAAAAACTGAAGAAAATATAGAAAAGGTTTGGTCCAAAAAATATGATTTTATAGAACTATTAATATCAAATGATGGGGCGGTTTATGTGTATAATTCTAGCAATCTCTTATTAGAGATGTTAGAATATTATAGCGGAGATATTCTAAATACATATAATCTTATTTGGGAACCTGAAAATATTGTAGTTGATAAAAAATATTTAGGCTGTTTTAATGATAGAAAATTATATTTTTTAAATTTATAAAAAAGGGGGGAATAATGACACAAATTAAGTATTGGTTATTTATATCTGCTTTATCCATTTTGCTTTCCAATGATGGGGATGGATATCGATTTATTAACAATTCTACTCAAGATTATTATCAGGATTTAGAGAGTATTTTTGAAATGAGCTTTGGTCCTTGGGATTTTTTAACAAATTTTTCTGGTAGGCAAACTTTCGAATTTGTTGCGCCAAAGGAAAATCAAAATGAAATAATATCAAAACTATCTTGGTCAAGGGTGATTGCAACAAATCGTGTTGGTGATAAGGTTAAAACCAATCATGTTGCACAAAAACAAAATGGCACATCTTATACCATGACGTATGATCCCATTACGGGTGAGCAACTATCTATTATTGGAAATACTGAAGATTCTATAGATATGATGGAAATGGTGGAGAGTGATGAAATAGGCTCTTTGTTTCAAGGTGATGGTGGTAATGTTTTATATTCATTTGGACCTGATAGTGTAAGATATGTGGGGGATGTTTGGACAATAGAAGAAGAGGGTGAACAAACTGGAAAGGCTTTTTCATTTGAGAAATTTGAAGGCACAAAAAAATCGAAGATTACTTATACTTTTAAAAAAATCAAGGAAAAAAAGGGAGGCAAAATAGCTTACATAAAACTCGATAACAATGTGGAAATGATTGGAGTGGGCGACAAAAATGATAAATCTATAGAGTTAACAATGTCCACAGCGATTAAGGGGGATATAAAATTTAATATTACAACCGGGATAATGGAAAGTTGTAAAATGTCAATGTCAATAGCTACAACTGGGCGAGATTTAGAAGATGATAGTATAAAAAAAATGTCCATGAGTATGAGTGCTAAAATAAAACAGAAACTTAAATAGGTGCTAGAATATGTATAAAAAAATATTTGTTTTTCAATTTATCCTTTTTATTTATGGCTGTTCTGGTGGGCTAAACTCATCCGAGTCTTGGATTGATTATAATGATATATCCAAAATTGAAATTGGTATGAGTAGAAACGATGTTGCCTCCACATTAGGTGAGCCAATTTTGATTCTTGCTGATACAGAATATGATAATACTGTATATATTTTTTATAATTATCATATTAAGCGCTATAAATTAGATGGGGATAATATTAATTCTGATAGTAGGGTTAACAGTGGCGAAAGGGCTACTCTATTAAAATTTACCTTTGTTGATGAATCTTTATCATCATGGGAAGAGGAAAAGATAACCCTATCAATGACTACCCCTAAGGGTGCAGGTAGAGGCTCTTTAATGAATTATGTTTCACTTTTGGTTAATCTTATTGTTCTTATTAAAATATTTTGATTTTTGAATATAACAATTTCACAGCTGACAGATAAACAAATCGAAGAGCGGGACGTGTTGTCCTGGCCAATTTGGTCATGCGAAGTTTCTGAATTTGATTGGGAATATTCCGATGAAGAATCCTGTTTATTATTAGATGGAAAAGTTGAGGTGAAAAGTGAATTTGAAACTGTCCGGTTTTCTGCTGGTGATTTTGTGGTTTTTCCCAAGGGACTGAAATGCCGTTGGAAAGTTTCCAAGCCGGTGCGAAAACATTATTCTTTTCATTAACCCCTACATCCAAATTTTATGAATATATATCTTTGCATAATTATTGGAGCTTTGCTCCTTGAATTTATTCTCTTTAATCTTTCCCATCATCTAGATCTGAAGAATATTACCACGAGTTTACCAAATGCATTTAAGGGATATTATAGTGAGAGTGAATATGCTCGATCTCAAGAATACTTAACGGAAAATACCCGTTTTTCATATCTCACATCCGGGGTTGATTTCCTCATCATTCTTATAGTAATTCTTTCTGGTCTTTTTAATAATGTAGATCTATGGATTCGCGGATTTGGATTTTCACCAATGGTTTCAGGACTTTTGTTTTTTGGGGTTTTATTTATTATACAGGATATGATAAGTACCCCATTTTCATTATACCGAACTTTTATAATTGAAGAAAATTATGGATTTAATAAAACTACCCCTAAAACTTACCTGTTAGACAAAATCAAAACCTATATGCTCCTTATAATAATAGGAGGTCTGATCTTGTCCCTGATTCTATTCTTTTTTAATAGATTTGGAGATTTAGCATGGTTGTACGCATGGATATTTTTATCCGCTTTTCTTGTGTTAATACAGCCATTGTTCACTCTGTTTATTGCACCTATGTTTAATACCTTCACGCCCTTGGAAGATGGGGAACTTAAAAATAAAATTAATACCTTCGCTACAAAAGTTAATTTTCCAATCAGCAGAATTGATGTGATGGATGGTTCTCGCAGATCTTCAAAATCTAATGCCTATTTTTCAGGATTGGGTAAGAATAAACGTATTGCTCTCTTTGATACGCTTATAGAAAATCACAGCGAAGATGAGCTGTTGTCAATCATTGCGCATGAGGTTGGACATTATAAAAAGAAGCATAATATCAAGGGCATTATAATGGGTGTTTTACAAACGGGGATAATGTTTTATCTACTATCACTATTTCTCAATAATGAAGCTTTGTTTACCGCTTTCAAAATGGAAAATCTTTCTATTTATGCAAGCTTACTCTTTTTTAGTATTCTGTATTCGCCAATTGAACTTATCATGTCTTTTGTGGGAAATGCAATTTCTCGTAAACATGAATTTGAAGCAGATGCTTTTGCTAAAACCTCCATCGGTACCGGTGAATATTTGATTGAAGGATTAAAAAAATTAACTGTGACAAATTTGGGGAATTTAGCTCCCCATGCTTTAACGGTATGGCTTAGTTATTCACACCCCCCGGTGCTAAGTCGAATTAAAGCGCTGAATAATTCTGAAAAATGATTCATTACTTTAGTCCTGTTTTAATATGCCTCGGTTATATTGGAATTCTGTTTTCTCAAAATGCATACCCCATTATACTTATTCATGGATTTCTGGGCTGGGGACGAGATGAA
>CAZGBZ010000078.1:0-7902 GCA_964524135.1 uncultured bacterium | reverse complement strand
TTCCGGTTGAATGAGCATTATGGAAAGACAATGTAACCAATTCTAAATTAAATTCAATTGGATTTTCAACATCTCCTAAAATTTCATTTATACTAAATTCATAAGTTTCAACTATATAAAATATTTTATCTTCTGATGCATCATAATATTTGAAATGTAAATTGTCACCTGCACTATTACTTCGTAATTGAACTTCAAAAACAGGAGTTCCTTCATATTGGCCGAAAGGCGGAAGTAACATGAGACCAACACCTCGAACATTCTCCTCTTCATCAAACGCAGCCAACATATCACCCTCTTCACCCATTTGAATACCATTTCTTAATATTATTACTCCTGAAATAGTAGCAGTAGATTCATAGCCTCCGGGGTTATCCACCCAGTCTGGGGGATTGGCAAAAGAGAAAGTACATAATACACCCAACAAGAATAATCTGTATAATTGTGTATTCATCTGTTTAATTATCTGTATCATTTTTATATCCATAAATCCTTAAATGCTCGTCTTACAGAAAAGTTACTAAGAATTTTATCTTCACAAATGGAGTTAAATCACAAAAGATAAGAGATACATCATCACAATGTTTAGCTTGGCTGCAATAAATTAACTAAACTTTTCCCCTTAGTATGGGGTAAAATTTAACTGAAATAGTATTTACGGATTAAATGATAATTGGTATTTCATATTTATCTTATTATCCTTTTATTGATCTGGGTCACATTTTTTTCCTCCTTGAAAAAAGCTGTTGCAATTAACTGAACTTCAATAATAACTTAGTGGCGTATGATAGTTAATAAATCCATAGCGGTAGGAAAATATCACAGTGCATATTGTTGTTGCTGTTGTTGTTGTATGAATAAATCCAATCGGCGAAGGGATAATCGTTAACTAAAATAAATTTTACTAATTAAATCCCCCTTCTCCGGCTGGAGAAGGGGGATTTTTTTTACATGAATAATCGGAGGAATAAAACATGCTAAATACACATCAAAGGGAAGTTGACTGTCAAGGGCTATCCTGCCCGCTTCCAATATTAAAAACCAGAAAGGCAATGGACGAATTATCTAGTGGAGAAATATTGAGGATACTGAGTACGGATCCTGGGTCAGTTAACGACCTTACATCTTGGTCAAATACTACCGGCCATATTCTCTTATCTTCAGGAGAAGAAGATGGTATATTTGTGTACCTGATTCAGAAGAAATAATGGAAAATAATAAAAAACGCAGAATGGCTATCATTGCCTCTAAGGGGACATTGGATTGGGCATATCCTCCCTTTATTTTAGCATCCACAGCTGCAGCAATGGAAATGGAAGTAGGGATTTTCTTTACTTTTTATGGGTTAACTCTTTTGAAAGAGAAAATAGAAGCAAAGGTGGCCCCCCATACCAACCCGGCAATGCCCATGAAAATGCCCTTCGGACCTAAGGGATTTCAGGATTTTGATTGGCCCATGCCTAACCTATTAATGGGAAATGCTCCCGGCTTTGAGACCATGGCAACCTCACTAATGAAGAAAACATTTAAGAATAAAGGTGTCGCTACAATTGAAGAATTACGTTCAATTTGTTTGGACACGGGTGTCAATCTCATTGGCTGTCAAATGACAATGGATGTTTTTGGATTCTCTAAGTCAGATTTTATTAAGGGAGTGAATATTGGTGGTGCAGCTACATTTTTAGAATTCGCCATGGATGCTGATATTCAACTCTTTATTTAATACCTACAAATTCAATTCAAAAAAGGAAACTATCCGGGAATTTAATAATATCCGCAATTCGTCCAAATCCATACTACCTGAAATTCCAAATTTACTGCTGGCAGCATTAAATTGCGGTGTATCAGAATAATCGAAATGTTTAGTCCCGTCTAAAATTAATTTTTCTGCTGATGCGGTTGAAGCTGCAATCAATGTATCCAAATTTTCATAATTAACTGGATTTGTCCAGTGAGTTTGCCCCATAAATAGAAACGGTACCTTTAGACCATTTTTAATAATTGATTGCTCAATTGGGACTAACCAACCATCTAAAGCAATACATGCATCAAATCGTGTATCCCTAGATGATGCCACAATTGCCGTTCCTCCACCAAAGGAATGCCCCATTATTCCTACTCTACCTAAATCAATCTTGCTCCAAAAACCATCATCTTTATCTTGAATTTCCTGAATATGATCTAGAACAAAGGATACATCAGCAACCCGGGTGTTGATCTGGGGCAATCTAATCTCCCAAAATTCATCTGGGGTAACCTCTCCCACAATTGCAGATCGATAATCGGCACTGCTACCATCATTAAAAATCGTAACATTGGCATCAAAAGCATGATCCATAGCAAGAGCTATAAAGCCTTTGCTGGCTAGTTCTTCCATTTGAATGGTATTCTGCATCCGCATTCCACCCAAGCCATGAGAAAAAATCACCAATGGGTAGGACTCCGCTGAAGATTTGAGAGCTGAATTCAAATAAGAATTTGAATTTACATCCTGAATATGCTTGATCATAAATGGAGGCAGTTCAACTTGTTCCGAAATAGGTCTCACACGATCTTGAGCAAAATCCAGATAAGGTGCAGTTTCACCAGATACTTCCTCAGTTGGATACCACACCTGTACTACAACTTTTCGAAAATCACCGTCTTTTTCTGTAAACCATTCTTCTCTATTATTATCCTCCCAATTAAATACGCGGGTACCAACAGAAAATGAGCCCGTTGGAGCAGGAAGATCATTGAAAGGGATAATTTTGGGGATAATTAATCCACAAGAGTTAATCAAAATAAAACTAAATGATATAAAAAATAGCTGTCTCATAATTGCTGCTTCCTTGAAATGTACTGTTTTACTAAAATAATATGGCTAATTATTCTATATAATATAGTAACTCGAGATGGTATAATTTTCTTAATATTCCGTCAATATTATTTGACTAATTATAAAGGATTTATTAAAGTAATCTGTATATTGTAAATCCAATTCTCACTTATTAATCACATTAAATGAAACCAACAATACAACAATGAGTAACTATTTAACAGCACCCCGGGCATCCAAAAAAATGCCAAAAGGAATTCCCTACATAATTGGAAATGAACTTGCAGAACGGTTCAGTTTTTACGGAATGAAATGCATTCTTATTATTTTTATGACCAAATATTTAATGGATTCATCTGGTTCATTAGCCCCAATGAATAAGGAGGATGCAACCTATTGGTATCATTTATTCACCTCAGCAGTTTACTTTACACCCCTAATAGGAGCCATAATCGCAGATGCATTTTTTGGTAAATATAAAACTATTCTAGCACTGTCAATTGTATATTGCCTTGGACATTTAGCGCTGGCAATGGATGAAACCAGATTAGGGCTAACTCTCGGGTTGACCTTAATTTCAATAGGGGCAGGAGGAATAAAACCATGCGTATCTGCTCATGTTGGAGATCAGTTTGGTAAGACTAATTCATTTCTACTCGAAAAAATATTCAGCTGGTTTTATTTATCCATTAATCTGGGTGCTTTTATTTCTACCATATTAACCCCATTTTTACTTAATAAGTATGGTCCAGCTATAGCCTTTGGAGTACCTGGAGGCCTAATGCTGGTTGCAACCTGGGTTTTCTGGTTAGGAAGAAATGTATTTATTCATATACCCGCTGGGGGTATGGGATTTATTCGTGAAACCTTTAGTATTACCGGAATAAAATCTATTTCTAGATTATTTATTATTTATCTGTTTGTGGCAATTTTTTGGGCACTGTTCGACCAAACAGGATCAACTTGGGTGCTTCAAGCTGATAATTTAGATAGATATTGGCTGGGGATTCATTGGCTGCCTTCACAAATTCAAGCGATTAATCCCATCATGATTTTAGTATTAGCACCTTCATTTGCATACTTTATTTATCCATTGATGGGAAAGTTTTTTGAAGTTACTCCGCTTAGAAAAATAAATATTGGCTTATTTCTTGCGGTACCATCATTTATTATAATTGGGATAGTACAATCATGGTTAGATGCGGGCCAGACTCCCAGCATAGCCTGGCAAGTTGTGGCTTATGCTATTTTAACGGCATCAGAAGTTTTGGTTTCTATTACCTGCCTTGAATTTTCTTACACCCAAGCCCCAAATAAAATGAAATCCCTCATAATGGGCTTTTTTATGCTATCAGTTTCATTAGGAAATATTTTTACGGCAATGGTAAATGCAATTATTCAAAATCCTGATGGCACCTCCAAATTAGAAGGAGCATCTTACTTTTACTTTTTTGCAGGAACGATGATGACCACAGCAATTTTGTTTTTACTCGTTTTAAAATACTATAAACCCAAAACTTTTCTTCACGAAGAAACAAAGTGAAAATTACAAAAGAATTACTACATAAACTTCCCAAAGCTGAACTCCATTGCCATTTAGATGGATCCCTCCGCGTTTCCACCATTATAGACTTGGCTGCTCATCAAAAAGTGAAGCTCCCTGCAAATACTCATGATGATTTACATAAAATTGTAGCAATTGAAGAAAAGATGAAGAATTTGGAAGAATATCTTGAAATTTTTGATATTACACTTTCCGTTCTCCAAACTCCAGAATCATTAACAAGAGTATCCTATGAACTTGCTGAAGACTGTTGGAATGATGGTGTCCGTTATGTAGAAGTGAGATATTCCCCCATTCTCCATACACAAAAGGGCATGACCTCATCCGAATCGGTAGATGCAGTTAAGTTGGGGCTGGATCAAGCTGAAGCAGAATTTGAAATAAAGACTGGTATTATTCTCTGTGGAATCCGAAATATTTCCCCAGAAGTTTCCCTGAAGCTGGCTGACCTGGCTGTACAATATAAAAACCGGGGTGTGGTGGGTTTTGATCTTGCAGGGGCGGAAGAGAACTTTCCAGCTAAACATCATCAGGAAGCATTTGAATTAATCCTGAAGAAAAATATTAATGCCACTCTTCATGCCGGAGAAGCTTACGGTCCAGAAAGTATTCATCAGGCAATTCACGCCTGTGGTGCTCACCGCATCGGTCATGGGACTCGTTTAATGGAAAATAAGGATTTAATGGCTTTTGTGAATGACCATCGGATATCCCTTGAAATTTGCCTTAAAAGCAATATTCAGACGCGATCGATTCCAACATTGGAAGCTCATCCATTTAAGTATTATTTAGATCAGCATCTACGGGTGACGCTTAATACCGATAACCGCCTCATCTCAGACACCACCCTCACCGACGAATACCTACTGGCAGTTAACACTTTCAACCTCACTACTCAGGATATTCGCACCATCATTATTAACGGATTCAAATCTGCATTTCTCCCACATAACGAACGCAGAGAATTAATCAGAAAAGTTGTAGATGAGTTGGAATCAGAATTTAGTTTCGAGAAAAGGGTAATCGTTTAAACTACTTACGAATAACCGCTATCTTAGCTACCTTATTACGCTCAGAAGAGTGATGAGCCGACACCAGATAAACAGCAGTTCCAACACGATCTCCTCGAGTATTTGTACCATCCCAAATCGCCTGTGACTCATTTGAAGATAGTTGGATATCCTTAATAAGAGCACCAGTAATGGTCATAATTTTAATATTAGAACCGGATGGAACATTTTTTATAATGACCCCCTCGTCATCCGGAATGATAAACGGATTTGGCGAAATATATATTCTATGTTTTTTAGATGGATTATCTGCAAAGGGAACATGGAGAACAGATATCCCTTTATCGGTTGCAAAATAAGCCAATCCTTTATTATTATCAAATGCCACATCATGTACAATATCTGAGAGCAAGCCACTATTATCAGAGTGTAGCCCCTCTTCCGATGGCCAAAATGCCATACTCTCTTCTATGACCCAAACCCCCTGATGAGTGATAACCCACTTATTATTTTGGCTATCTACTTTTATTCGATTTCCCTTAGCATAACTTACCTGAGGAAGAAAATCAATTGCAGTACCATCAATGGCTTTCAAAATGGGGTCCAGTATTATTTGATTATCTTTTACCGAGTAGATATAGCCACGCATTCCTTTTTCGTTTAATATCCACAAAAAGCCCATTTTATCAATGACAATAGACCAAACTGATGCATCTATGGAACCACCGGGCAGAACCCATGGGTTTGCAATTGTTAACCAGGTACTGTCATCCTCATCAGAAAAATGCAAATCAGAGTATTTTAACACCTTTATTCCGCCACTGGAATACAGGGTATCTCCAAGTGATTCATAGGCAAAGCCCACCCAGACTCTATTTGCATTATCCAAGGCAATGGTTTGAGGTCGATACGAATTCTCATCGGGGATATGAATATGTGACCAAGTGTCATCACCCTTAAATTGAATGGCAATCATATTTCCATTTTTTTCACAAAATGGATTAGTCACCCATATATTTCCTCTATGATCTTTTTCAATTTGATTAATCATCATATAATTAGTCACAGCCTCATTATAAATACCCCAAAACCCATCAATGACAGCATCGGTTGAATCGAAAGTAGTCATATTATAATTGCTGAGATTTAGCTCAACTACCGCAGGATAGGGATACCAGTAATCTCTTGGACTCAAGCCACTGTTTCCAAAAAAGAGATTACCATTATCAATTTCAATTATACTTATAGGTATATGTTCTCCCGGTTTATACAGAAGACTTTGATTTATAAAATGGGATTGCTCACCATTTTTGGGGTAATTCTTAAAACTTGGATAAGATATTAAATTGTAATTCAATCCATTTTTCACAATGGTTAAACCCAGTTGAGTAACAGCGGAAAGATACCCATCAGATGTGACGGTGAGGGCATGAAATTCATTTTGAAAAGAAGTATTGGGGACATATAACTCATGGCTGTAATTGTTGGTATTTAATGCCAATATTCCATAGGTTTTCATGCCCATAAAATAGCGCCCATCCGAATGTAAGTGAAAACTGGTGAATTCAGATTTGAAGGGATCAAAATTACTATATGGAATTTCTAAACTGTACAATATTTCCTTAGATTTAATTTCATAAAACCAACTTTTGGTTAATATTTTTAATTCACCTATTTCATTTGAAATAGCTTGAATAATTTCTCCCTCGAAACCATCCATATATACCACCCAATTGGGTCCATTTTTCTGTAAAATCGTCCCATTTGAAATGAACATTCCTAATTCGGGTAAGAATTTCTTGGCACTATCCCCTGTAAAAATATTTTGCCATCCTGCTGCTGATTTGAGATTATCAACCTTATAATTCCCTGCAAAAATCCCGGCATCTGTAGTTACAAAAATACTATCAGAAAATAAATCTAATTCACGAATATCTGTTATTGAAGTACCACTGGAAAAATGATTAAAATAATCTTTATATACAGGCAGTCCATCAGAATCAAGTGTAAATTCTAAAATGCCAATATCACTGCTGGTAGCCCCCTCATAAACTGCAAACGCAATATCCTCGCCGATTTTTATTTTGGATATTTGAGCAATATCTAAATGGGTTATTTTGCGAACTACACCCTTGTCTGGGTCATACACCTGAAGGTATCCATTTGGATATGCACCTCCTAACCAAAGCCGGTCATTACTGTCAATCTCAATGGTGGACAGGTCAAGATAAACAAGACCCTCTTCCATTTTTATTGAAGTGAATTTTTCAGAACCGGGATTAAATTGGAGCAGTCCTCCAGATGTAGAAGCATAGACTAAACCATTGCTTGTAGATTTAATTCCCGTGGGAGTTAAAAGAGAGGTGATGCTCCCCCATTCCTGGGGATGATATTGTGTAAATACTAAAGAGAAAAAAAGGAGAAGATATTTAGTCAGCACTTAGAAGCTGTTCGTATACTATCGTAAACAGAAATGGTTTGAAGAGCCGCTTCCATGGCTTCCCAGCCCT
>CAZGBZ010000077.1:0-7933 GCA_964524135.1 uncultured bacterium | reverse complement strand
TGAGCAATGGCAGGAAAAGAATGTTATATCTCAGCGTCAGGAAGGCTATAAGGTTGTAGTTATTATGCTGCCTTTGGGTGACATTTCCTCTCACCAAACCCGAAAACTAGCTGATATTGCAGAAAAATATGTGGGTGATTATGTCCGCACAACCGTTGAACAGAATTTTGTTCTGCGTTGGGTGAGCGAATCTGATTTGCCAGCATTGTATGAGGATTTGAACGCAATTGGTTTAGCGGACCCCGGTGCTGGTACTATAGTAGATATAACCGCTTGTCCCGGTACAGATACCTGCAAACTGGGTATTGCCTCTTCGCGAGGATTGGCAGATGAATTGCGGCAGATGCTTTCACCCAAACAATGGGAACTGGATGACGCGGTTCGTAACCTGCGTATAAAAATCAGTGGCTGCTTTAATTCCTGCGGTCAGCATCATATTGCTGACTTGGGATTCTACGGTAACAGCCGCACATTTAAAGGGTATAAAGTGCCTCACTTTCAGGTTGTTCTTGGAGGTCAGTGGATAAATAATGCCGGAAACTTTGGATTGGCTATTGGTGCTGTTCCTTCAAAAAATATTCCTCAAGTAGTTTTAAAATTGACAGATTATTATGTAGAAAACCGCAGTAGTAAGGATGAGTCCTTTCAGGAATATTTTGCCGAGCAAAAGAAATCAGTTTTAAAAGAGCAAATAATAGAATTTACAGAAGTGCCTCCCTATTTAGAAGATTCTTCATTTTACACAGACTGGGGAGATCCAAGAGTATTCACTCTTGGTGATATGGGTGTGGGGGAATGCGCTGGTGAAGTGGTTTCCCTTACAGAAGTTGAACTGCAGTCAGCCGAGCGTATTTGCTTTGAGGCACAAGTTGAGCTCGAGGATGGGAAGTTGGATGAAGCTGAAGAAAAAGCCTATAAGGCTATGATCCGGGGAGCATCTGCTCTCTTGCGCAAGGAATTCCAGGATATTTCCAGTGACCCCGATGAAATTGTGACTGAATTCAAAGAGCATTTTTACGACACCAAATTATTCTGGGACAGGTTCGCTCATGGAAAATTTGGGAAATACCTCATCAATAGAAATGAAAATCCACCTTCAGAATTGAATAATGACCTGGTACACCGGAAGATTGAAGAGAGCCAGCTTTTTATTGAAGCCGCACATGCCTGTTATGCAAAAATAATGGATATTGAGAAAAAAGAACTAAGCGGAAAGGCTAAATAATTATGGAATTACAGAAATTTGGTATAAAACTCTTTTTTAAACCTAATGGCAGTTATCCATCTAAGGATTTCATCCCGGTTTTCCATAATTGGATTCAAACCAACGCTGTACCTGAGCAGATGCTTATTGATGTGATTGATTACTCCCATATTCCCGATGGACCCGGAATTATGCTCATTGCACATGAAGGTCATTATAGCCTGGACAGGGAAAATATGCAGCCAGGATTATTATATTTACAAAAAACAAAAATGGAGGGTGATTTTCAAAAACGTTTTGAATCTGTATTTGCAACTTCACTTCAAACAGCGAATCTTTTAATTAAAAATGAAATCGGGAGTGAAGTCGATTTTCAATCAAATTCCTTCAGATTTATAGCAAATGACCGTCTTTTGGCAGAAAATAATGAGGAGAATCAAGAATTGTTCTCCAAAACGTTTGATGAAATGTTAATTGAAAAATATCCTAATGGAAAATGGGTAATTGAGGATTACTCTCAAGAAGGAGAAAGGTTGGCTTTTACAGTCAAATTTCAAGATGATACAAATATCATGCTTAACTAAAAAGGAAGAGGAATATGAATAGCACAGCATCGCAATATGTAAAAAATACAAATGTAGATCACTACAGTAAAAATCCAGAAGGATTTCTCAAATGGATCGTAGAAAAACTACCCAATGACAAGATAGTTATGGGAACTGGATTTGGACCACCTGGGATTGTATTATTGGATATGCTTTTTAAGGTGACGAAAAATATTTCGGTATTTTATATTGACACCAGTTTTCTTTTTGAGCAAACCTATGATCTTAAAACTAAATTGGAAGAAAGGTACGGATTTAAATTTCTTAATTTTTCAACTGATTTAACTCCTGAAGCTCAGGGAAAACAATATGGAGAAAAACTCTGGGAAAGTGATCCTGATGCCTGCTGTAATCTGCGAAAAGTTCTACCTATGAAAGAGGCTCTTGCAGGTTATGATTTTTGGATCACCGGAATTCGTAAAAAACAGACAAGTATTAGAGCCAGTGCTGGTTTGGTAGAAATGGAACCACGATTCAGCGTAATCAAAATGAATCCATTATTAAATTGGACACATGATGAAGTGTGGAATTATATAAAAGAGCATGATCTACCCTATAATGAGTTACATGATCGGAATTATCCCAGTATTGGTTGTATGCAATGCACCAGCCCTGTTTCTGCAGGGGATGACGAACGCAGTGGACGATGGAATGGAACGAATAAAACGGAATGCGGATTGCATAAATCCACTACCATAAGTTTAGATGAAACTAAAACAAAGGCAAACTAAATGAACACTCTTTTACCTGTTTTTTTGAAACTGGAAAATGAACCCACTCTCGTGGTTGGTGGCGGCAAAATTGCCCATCAGAAAATAAAACAATTGCTAAAAAGTAAAGCAAGTATAACAGTGAAATCGCCAGAGATTTTGGAAGAAATACGATCTCTTCCTGTCAAAATTAAGGAAACGGCGTACCAAATAGATGATGTAGAAGGCTACAAATTGGTGATTGCTGCAACGGATGATGAAATTGTAAATCGTCAGGTGTATGAGGATTCTCAACAATATGGAATCCCGGTGAATGTTGTTGATCAGCCAGAATTATGTACCTTTTATATGGGTTCTGTTTTTCAGGATGGAGATCTGAAAGTCGCCATTTCAACCAATGGAAAATGCCCTTCTTTTGGTAAATTTATCAGGGAACATATTTCTAATATTTCCAAAGGATTTTGGGGGAAAGCCTTAGAAAAATTGGCTTTGCAGCGGGAAAAAATTATTAATTCTATTTCATCCTATTCGCAAAAGCAGCAGATCATGGATAGATTAGTAGACAGCAACAAAAATAAATTTATTAAAATTGAGGGTAAGCAAGGGAAAGTATTTATAGTGGGTGCAGGTCCGGGAGACCCTGAGCTTATTACGGTTAAAGGTTTGCAGGCTATCCAGAATGCGGACGTAATTTTGCACGATGCACTGGTTCATCCCCATTTGGTGTTCGAGATAAATCCTGCTGCAGAAAAGATATTTGTAGGCAAGCGGGAGGGGAAACATTCCGTAAGTCAGGCAACCATACAATCTTTGCTGATTGAAGCAGCCAACCAGGGAAAGCAGGTGGTTCGACTAAAAGGAGGTGACCCCTTCATTTTTGGTCGAGGCGCAGAAGAAGCTGAAGCTTTGGCGAAGGCAGGAATACCTTTTGAAATGATTGCTGGTGTTACCGCAGGAATTGGCGCTGCAGCTGGATTTGGCATTCCTTTAACATCGCGGTATGAGGCACAGAGTACCACCCTCATCACCGGTCATCAATGTGGAAAAAATGGAAATCATAATTGGAAAGCATTGGCAGAATTGGACTCAACCCTGGTTTTTTATATGGGTGTGAAAAATATTACAGAGATAGTAGCCGGACTTACTAATAATGGAAAATCTGGTTCAACTCCTCTGGCAATAGTCCAAAATGGAACGATGGTCACTCAGGAAATATTTATTTCAACTTTGGATAATGTTGAAAAAGAATTAAAGGGGATAACTTTGAAAACTCCCGCAATTATTATAATAGGGGAAGTGGTAACTCACCATCAGAGGTTACAGAAATATGTAGATTCTATCCCGGCTGATTATGTTGATCCTGTTGGTGATTTTGGGTTTGATATTTGGAAAAATAAGGTGGTGCAGGCGTAGTCCATTATTCTAAACCATTGTACATATTAATTATTTTGTTAAGAAACACTCTTTTGTTTTCTTTTAAGGTATAACTTAGACTCTATTGCTCAGATAAACACTCAACAACTTGGAAAAGTTATTGTACAACCCACCAATTGTTTATTCCTTCGGTTGGTGGGCAGGAATGCTTTTTTACCCGCCAACCTTAAGAACACAAAAACAGTGGCGGGCCAGCTTGGTGATTATTATTAGGCGATGGCTATTCAATCAATATAGATTAGTTTGTTTCAAGTGATAAAATCCAATCTCTGATCAATGCCACCCCTTCTTTATGAACCATTTTTCTCCCAGATTCAGGCATGAGAATACCAGGGTCAGTTGACTCCATCCTGAAAATAAAAATAGACTCATCCGGTTTGCCAGGGACAATATTGAAATCCAAATTACCTGAACCTCTGCCGGCAGCAACGGGTGGTTTGAATACCCCCAGTTTCTTAAGATCCTTTTCATCATATTCCAAAAATAAACCAGAGGTGTTGGCAGGGCCTTTAGAATTATGGCAATGGGCGCAATTCACATCCAGATATGCCCGGGCGCGGTCATTGAGAGAATAGTGTTCATTATCCCATTCGGCTGTAGCTGGGATTGATTTAAATGCCGGCATTCCATCCACCATTTCCATTTTCAACATTTCTTCAAGTTGGTTTTTATGAGCACCATTGTACCAATTATCACAGTTAAGCAGTCTCGGTTTTGGACCTATAGGCTGAAATGTTTTATTAATCACATGACAGCCCTTACACATATTTAAATTGGGTACCAGGTAATTTACATTTTGGGTTTTACCCTGTATGTCAATCCATGATATTTTTTGTCGGTCTCCGGCAATCTCCAAACTGGCATCCGTTTGTTCTTGATTCCATACATAGGGGTACCCTGTCCAACCCTCAGGAGTGTGTACCAGTAAACGGGTTTCAATGATCTGCCAGTTTTTATCTGGAAATCTGAAATCAGCAGGATAGTAGAATGTTTTAATAAATACAGTTCCCACCGGAAAATCAAATTCTTCGGAGCTGATGTAACTGATTTTCTCCCCATCCGGTAGAACAATGAACCTAGATTTAAAAGCATAATCGGTAAACAGGGGAGTTGAAATCCGGTAGGGGAAAATGTTATCCACCGGGATTTGTTCAGCAATAGGTTCCCTGAAAAAGCCGTAATCTGACAGCTTGGGTTTGGCATGCTCCAGAGGGTTTGCATTAATTAATGAGAGTAAAGCGAATAGTCCCCCCAACAGACTAATTGCAATTTTAGATGCGGGCATATTTATTGACTGGTTAAGGCTTCTTTTAAAGGAGGAAGTTCACAGTTGTAAGGTGAAAAATCCTGGGCAAACCGGGCAAAAAAAGGCGTGTACCATTTTTTAAAATTCTTGTCGATTTCAAGGTTCAGGAAATCAGCATTGGCGTTATTTTGTATGCACAGTTTCCGCTCCGGAAATATTTCTCCGTTTGAATCTATGAATTTAGGGTCGGGCATGCCATCATAAATGATATCTGGTACATCCCGGCCAAATTTCAAGAACAATAAAGTGCCTATTTCATGTTTTAAAGTAGGCATTTGTTTTCCTCGCTCAAAATAATTGTCATGAATATGAATGGCAGATGTATAAGGATTATACAAAGAATCGGTTACTGGCAATTCTGTCATAAAATAACTGATAATTCCTGTGCCAATGGACTTATTATTGATGATGCGATTATTATAAATCTCAACATCACTGGTAGCCAAAACCAGGATTCCGGTTCCGGCGGGGACTGTCCCCACTATATTCCCCGGTGGCGCAAAATTATCCAAGTTATTTTCTTCTACAAGATTGCCGAACACTCTCACGTTTTCACCCTTTTTTACTATCAGGTCCGGAAGGTCGAATATCAGAATTCCGCCAGTATTATGGTGAGAATTATTTCCAAAAACATCGGCATTACTGCTGTTTTCAATTTCTATGCCGGCAACATTATGGTAGGCTTCGCTGTTTTTCACCACAATGTTTACAGATTGTCCCACATAGATTCCGGCATCCGATGCGCCCACCGACATACAATTATCTATCACAACATTTTGGCATTGGACAGGATACAACCCATAAGCGCCATTTTCTGGATTTGGACCATTTGTCCATTCGGCTTTTAATTCCACCATAGTGATGCCGTCTGTTTCCTGTACTTTGATACCATCACCTTTTGTATCCTGAATGGTAAAATTTTCCAACCGGATGTTTTTGCAATTAATAATCCGTAGCCCCTCAGCACCGACTTCCTGGTTTTTGAATGATAGAATGGATTCATCAATGCCCTTCCCGCTGATGACAATATTTTCCTTCCCATCAAGTGATAATGTTCCTAGTAATTGTTGTATTCCCTCAGGAACTTTCAAGGTATCTCCTGATTCAGCTAAAATTAGTTTAGTCTGAAACTCCTTTTCAAACCCTGCAAATATGAAGGAAAGAAAAAGGAAACAGCAGAATAATTTTTGATTTCGATTTACATTTTTCATTATTTATTCCCCGGTGAATATGCTTGCTCTAAATTTTCTTTAATTGTCTGCAATTTAAACCACACAGGTTTAAATTTCTGTTCTACAAAGAGTTTGGACTGATCTGCGTAATGGCTTGATGTTTCGTGCTGAGTATTAGAGCCGTATTGATGAATACTTCTTGAGTTTACCTCTCCGTCTTGTCCCCATTCCACCAAAATGTGGAATGCATCTCCGGCATAGGCATTCAAATAGCCCTTCTCAGTGGGGATACCATAAATTGCCCTGGAAATATCAGGTCCGCCCCCTACCGCCAGATTGACGCTGCCCCGCACCAGGCGATTCACCTTGCCCCAAATAACATCCAATTTTCCGTAATGGTTATAGAGATATTTTACGGCGTAGGTGAAACTTTCAATAAGGGTTTCATCGGATACATCATCAGGGTCTGTTTCCATAAACCAGCCAAAAGAAATTATGGGTAAGGAAGCATTTTTATTTTTTAAATCAGTATTCTTATCCCAGGATTTGAGGATATTCACTCCCTCTTGCAATTGGTCATCATCAAAACCATCTGAAAGGGAAATCAGGCGATCCACAAACAAAGACATATAGGAATTCTCGGAATAGTGCAGATCAAATTTATACTGTTCAAACTCTTCGGCAGAAATTGATTGATCTTGGCCAAAAAGTTCCATAGCTCTCAGACCCCTGTTTGACATGCGACTCTCAATACCAAAACTATCCGGATATTTTTCCTTAATTGGGTTTCCATCACCAGTGGTAGTGGTAAAAGGAGAATTATTACAATTCTGAATAAAGCCAGATGGCGGATTCAATACCTGAGGTAAATCTTCGTAGGGTAAATAGTCATCCCAAACTACATCTGATGAATTGCCTGGCAAAACCCCCTGCCAGTCATAACCGTCAGCCCGGAGGGGCAACTTGGCATTGTACAAATATAAAATATTAGCATCCTTATCTGCATATCCTGTGCCGAACATGGGAATGGCCATCATTTGCATGGCAGACTGCCACTCTTCAAAATTAGCAGCCTTATTCATGCGGTACCATTGCTCAACTACGCGGATGTCCTCATAGTTTGCATAGCGTATGGCATAAGTGGCAAAATTCCCCCTTAACACCGGGCCGTGAACAGACCACAGCGCTTCCCTTTTAAAAGTCCAGGAAAAGGGACCAAATAATTTCACCTTAATGGGTACCTTTTTAACTTTCAGCCGTTTCCACTCATCGTCATATTTGTATAAGTAGGGATCATCAGGATGAATTTCCAGTTCATAAACATCTACTAAATCGGGAGCGTTTACCGTATGTCCCCAGCCTAAATTCTCATTATGCCCCACCAACACAATGGGTGATCCTGGGAATAGACCGCCTGTCATATTCCAGCCTTCTTCACTGTGGATATGAGCCTCATACCAGGCAAAGCGTCCTTCCCAGGGTTGGTTAGAATTAATGGCTAA
>CAZGBZ010000076.1:0-7970 GCA_964524135.1 uncultured bacterium | reverse complement strand
ATTAGTAAACTAGATAGCCGGATAAACGCAATTGTGTTTATTGGGATGTTAGCGAAAATTAAAAGTTGTTAATAATCCGCATTGGTCGTACTCGCCACATTTTTGCCATTTAGGGTCTGTTACTTTGCATTTATGTAGTCCACAACTACCAACTTCTTTATTAGCGTGTTTAGTTCTTGTTTGTGTAAAGTGTTTACAATTCCAACACTTAACATAACTATCGCTAACACCAAGTAAAACACATAACTCTTGTTTAGCTGTATCTTCATCTATTTTACCTTTTTCAAGGCTGTATGCTATTTGTAATATTTCGTCTTTCATATCGTTACGTTTTTTACTCAACACGTTACCACTTACTTTGAATATTTTATTCAGAGGTCAACTCCTCAGCCACACTAACACAGCACTCTCCCAATGCCTCCAAATCATACCCGCCCTCCAATCCCAATAATAAATTTGGCTGTATTTCCAGACATCGTTTGGTCATGTAGGCGAAATCTTCAGCTTCTAAGTTAATTTCAGCCAGGGGATCGTTTCGGTGGGCATCAAATCCGGCGCTGATGATCAAGAAATCAGGGAGAAAGTTTTGAATAAAGGAAAAAACCTCCTTATTGAAAATCTGTTTATACTCCGAACTGCCATAACCGGATGAAACAGGAATATTTAGCACATTGTTGTGGTCACCTTTTTCCATTTGGGAACCGGTTCCGGGGTAAAAGGGAAATTGGTGGATGGAAACATAGGCAATATCCGGGTTGGACTGTACAATATGCTGAGTTCCATTGCCGTGATGGACATCCCAATCAAATATTGCAACTTTCTTGATGTCATCCTGTTTTAGAGCATAGACTGCAGCCAATGCGACATTGGAAAAAAGGCAGAATCCCATAGCTCGGTCTGCTTCGGCGTGATGCCCCGGAGGTCGGGAGAGTACTAGGGTTGAATTTTCAGCTAAAACTTCATCCATTCCATCCAGCCAGGCGCCGGCAGATTTTAGAGCAATTTCATAACTTTCCAGACAAACTGGAGTATCAGGATCTAAATAACCACCACCTGATTCACAGACTCGTTTAACATGCTCAATATGCCCTTTGCTGTGTATCCAATCCAATTCAGATTCATTGGCAGAACGGGGTTCTTTCCAATTCAGTCTGTCAGAAAATTCGCAGGATTTTAGGGCATCAACACAGGCACGTAAACGATCGGGTCTCTCGGGGTGGCCTGCACCAGTATCATGATTTAGAAAATCGGGGTGATATATTACAGATAGGGAAATATTTAATTTTCTGGAGAAACTGTTTTATAATAGGATTTTAATTCGGTCAAACCTCCAAAATATGAATCATCTACCAGAATCTGGGGTACAAAAGTTTTCCCACCTGTACGTTTCGCCATTTCTGCAACATTTTTTCTGGAAAGTGTAATGAGATGTGTTTCAAAATCAATCCCACGGGATTGTAGAAGCGCTTTGGCTTCATTACAGGGTGTTCAGAATAAAGCTGTATACATCTCAACTTTACTTTTGGATGTGAGGGTAATATTTCTCAAAGGATCATCATTTTGACTAAAACAAAAGTACAAAAATGTTGATAGTACTAATAGTTGATTCATGGTTACCCCTTTACTAAATTAAAAAGTAAAAATAGTAGTTTTATATTAAATGGTTAATTGGCTTTCCACTTGAATTAGCAGAAATAATATTTCTCAGACCAGTATTAACATCGGTTATTTTTATTTTTTGTTTTATCGGATTGCCATCCGTAGAGTAGGCAATAACGCGACTACCATTGGATCTGCACACCCAGTTGTCATTATGGTTTTCTATTGTAATATTTTTTGATGTATTTATATCAAATTGAATTCCGGCTAAACCTGAATGGGGGGGAAGAACGATTTCATTTTTATGTATCTGAATTTTGTAGGGTGAAATATTAGGTACAAAGCCTTCAAAGTTATTATTTAGAATAATTCCTACAGCCTCTACAACATCTAAAATATTAATTTCCCCATCACCATTTAAATCACCAGCATTAAATTGTTCTGGAGTAAACTCAGAATACTCAAGAATATAATTCACCATAATAACAATATCAATCACATTTAATGAACCATCATTGTTAACATCACCACTACTATAATTTTCTGAAGCAATTAGGGATAGATGTTCAAAATCACCATTTAGCGTATTGCTTATAATGGTATCATTTACACCTAAGAATTGAGATAATACTGATGCAAATATCTGTCTAAAATCGAATTCATAAGACAAATTATTATTTTGGTCCACATTTACCAAATCAGGTGGTCCGCCAAACAGCCCCCCGGTTACTTTATCACCCATGAGAAATTGTACGGAGGCAGCACCATGATCGGTTCCTGTACCATTTTGGAAAGGACGCCGTCCAAACTCAGAAGTTGTTAGCATAACTAAATCTTGAGAAAGATTATGATTGGTTAAATCAGTATAGAATGAATTTAATGCACCATTTAATTGTGTCATGAGGAGGTTGTGACGATTATTTTGATCATTATGAGTATCATAACCATTATGATATACAATATAAAATGGAGAATACATTCCCCCTGAGATTAGCTTAGCAATCGCTCCTAATTGTGATGCCAAAGAGCTATTTGGGTATTCCACAGAATTTATACCATTATCTGCAGCAGTCTGAATATATTCAGCATATGTCATGGCGGTATTGTCAATACTACGGATGTATGATAGTTCATCACCACCAAAAGTATCTGGTACAGAATTATCTGCTCCTCCATAATAGGTATACCCAACTAAATCTAAAAATGAGGAAGGATCATCTACCATAATACCCGTAATTCCCTGCTCCCCACGAATAATGAGATTATTAGATGTACCTTGTAACAATGAAAGGGGATCTTCTGGGACATTTGTCATATAATCAGGAAAAAGCTGTTCCATTAAACGGGCAATCCATCCTGTAGTTAGAACCTCATTTGAATCGGAAGCACTTTGCCAAATATCTGTAGATCTAAAATGAGATAAATTCTGATCAGGATACCCAACATTTTCAATGACTGCTAAATTACCATTATTCCAAAATTGTGCAAATGCATTTAAATTTGGGTGAAAACCTAATTCATCATTTATAGGCAATACGGTTTCTGAATTTATGGCTAAATCAGGTCGCAGATTATAATATTGGCTATTGGTATATGGAACAACCGTGTTAAGCCCATCATTTCCCCCGCTCAGGTTTATAATAACAATAGAGCGACCATTGAATTCGCTTCGTAACCGTTCAAACATTGTGGGATTTTTACTGAGGATACTTTGCATCCATGGCGGAATAAACATACTGCCACCCAATAACAATGACGATTGTTTTAAGAAGTTTTTTCTAGAAATACTCATTTGAGTTGGTACTCCGATAATTTCATCATTTGTCCAACAACTACATAAAGTCTTTCCAATGCACCCTCATAGTACAATAAATGCCATTCAAATGGATCAGCTCCATCTAATAAATCGTTTAATAGTTGCTGTTTGGTTAATTCTGAAGGTTCGATGGTATAAAAATGTTCATACAGATATTCCATAAGTGCTTCGGGGTCTGTTTGTCCATTGGGAATTTGTGAGGTAAGATTTACTAAATCAGGATGAAATCCACCTAATGCACCATAAATAATATAATTGGTATAGGATTTTCGCCAAGGCAGGGTATAGGTATTTATCCAGTTACGATATCCAGGCCATCCTGAAACATCAGGAGGATATAAAATTACGCCACCCTGAACATCCCATAAATATTGGGTTACCTGTTTTAATGTATATTCAAATTCGATGGGTTCATTAATATCTATATTCAATAATTTTAATGATGAAATGGTATGGTGAATAGGGGTTTTATATTTGGCGCCTCTAAAATTTTCATCGAAGAAATGCTCACTGGTTAGCAGTGCTTCCATTACGGGTTTTATTTCATAATTATTGTCCCTCATAATCTGGGCTAATTCTTCAATAATTTCTTCGTTTGGGATATCATAAATAAACCAACGATACAACTTGTCGCATATAAAATAAGCCGTTTGATCTTGCTCAAAAATGATGTTAATTATATCTGTGGCATTGAAATACCCTGTTTGACCCAAGAATGTTTTAATGCCATCATCAAATCGATCTATTAAAAAATAAGTATCCAGTCCATTTGTTATATATCCTGTCAATCCACGCGCTCCTTCATACACATCATTTTGAGTATAGTTTCCTTCGCCCAAGGTAAATAATTCTAATAATTCTCTACCGAAGTTTTCATTCACTGAATTGGCTGTATTTTCATTATTGTTTAACCACAACAACATTGCTGGGTCGATAACCATTTCGTTTACTAATGTTTTGAAATTACCCAACGCATATTTGCGTAGTAATTTATTTTGATGATACATAGCAGGGGTATAGGGTACCCCTAAGGAGGAAGTGGCGAAGTGATCATGCCAGAAATACACCATTTCTTCTTCAATGGAAAGTTCATGATAAAACAATCTATCAGTCCACCAATCCATTAATTCCCTTGTTTGACTAAAATATGCTGAGATTAATGAATCTTTTTGTTCAGGTGTTAAATCCACATAATTTGGAGGAAAAGGATCATCAACCCACTCGCCAGGGGGAGAGGGTTCATTTACTGCTCTGAGCAAATAATTTACTCCTGTAGAAATTTCAAATTCTAAAAATGTATTTAATTCATCAATTGTTGCACCTACTACAGATCTGTTTAATAAATGCTTGGCATCAGAATAGGTCATTTCTCGGGTTGTAGGGGAAAGCGGAGCAATAATTGTATTGGTTCCTCTTGCATAAATAATGTCTAATTTGGGAATTTTAGGTAAATCGAAAAGGTTTAAATCTAAATTGAGTTGGAAATTAATCTCAGATATATAATCTGTTAGTGCTTGTGATTGCTGTAAATGAGTATTTTTCTCATTTGAGAATAGTGGCACCACAAAAACGATGAATATGAATATCTTTAGAGTACCCATGCTAAAGTTTACACCAATAATACTTAATTTTCAATTGGAATATTGTAACAGAATTCAAACAAAAAGACTCAGGGCTTTATAGAAAATGAAGAAAATTGTAGTAGTATAATTATCTAGGGGTCTTTTTATACTTAGTATCTGCCTTCATTTTCTTAATCATATCCTTGTCCTTAATTCCTTTTTTATTAAGTTCAAATTGGGATTGTTCAGCTTTCATTTTATGAAAATTATCATAATAGGATTGATCAATTTCATTATTTTCAAGTGCCAAAAGAATTGCACATCCCGGCTCTATTAAATGGGTGCAATCTGAATATTTACATGTTTCAGAAAGGGTGAAAATGATTTCAAAGGTGGACTCCAAAGTCTTAAAGCTCTCAGCAATACCCAGCTCACGCATTCCCGGAGTATCAATAAGAATCCCTGAATTTTTTAGAATAAACAATTCACGATGACTGGTTGTGTGCTGTCCTTTGTTAGATTTTTCTCTCAGGGAGTTGGTTAGCATCACCTTTTCTCCCACTAAATTGTTAATAAGAGTGGACTTCCCTGCGCCAGATGCTCCAATGAAACAGTAGGTTTTGCCATACTCAATTATTTGTTGAACTTCCGCAAATCCCTCTAAACTTTTATTGCTGAGAAATAGAATGGGAATATCAGTAAACCGTTTTTTTATTTGCGCCTTTTTATCGGCCAGTTCGGCTTTTTCTGCTATATCAATTTTGGTAAGAATTACTATGGGTTGAATTTTAGAAGCAAACCCAATGGCAATTAAACGATCTAATCGATTCATATTGAAATCATGGGTTATGTCTTGCATAACGAAGGCAGTATCCACATTGGCTGCAATGGTTTGTTTTTTGCCAAATCGACCAATAGCTTGACGCTCAATAATGGTTTTTCGCGGCAAAATTTCATAGATTATGGCATCATTTTCATCCTTTGGTTTTATGGCTACCCAATCGCCAACGGCGGGGTAATCGGCTCGATTTTTCGCCTCGTGCCTAAGTTTGCCAGAAATTTGTCCGTTAAAATTACCCTGTTGGGTTTTAATGATATACTTTTGCTTACTTTCTCGAATGACACGGCCAATCTCAAAATCTGTCAAATCTTGAGATTGTATAAAATTATCTAATTGGGAATTATAGCCTAAGTCTTGTAGGATGGTGGGCATTTGGAAAGATTAGGTCTCATAGTTTAATCATTGAAATTCATGAAGATTGTTTTTCTGCAAATTCCTTAAAATATTTTAGATATTTCATGGTTTCTTTTTTGAATGATCCCGGTAATAATAGGGCAAAGAGCTTCATGAACCCGCTGCATCTGAATTCATTTTCACTCACCAATTTTGTGGTGTTTTCATCCACTTCCTGAAAATAATTTTTCACTTCATTCCAGACACCTTTGGCTTCATAAATACCTGAAAATTCATCCGGGAAGTTTCTTACTGTAATGGTTTCCACCATTTTTATCTCCCGCTTACCCATTTTGTATTCCAAGCGGGATTTGGCACCCACTTCACCTGCTGTTCCACTCTCATGCTCAAAACTAATCAAACCCGGCTGCCATTTATACAGATTTTCTGTGCTATCAAATAGTTCAATTACCTTGGTACGGGGGAGGTTGATTATTATTTCTACGCTGTATTTCATTTTACACAATCACCTTTTTTATGTCATAATATTTTTATTAATTTACAAAGTGTTTTGATACGAAATGATACGATAATATACGATAGCGATACGCCAGACATATCGACAAACCCTGCATAATATGCGGTGAATAATACTATTAATTTCCGCATTGTAAAATTATTTTAGAGAGAGAACTACTAATTTAGGGTAGAAGAAATGGGATGGGATTTTATTTCAGTCCTGAAAAAATAAGCAGTCATTCCCAGGGAAATAAAAAGGTAAATGAAAATCAAATTGAGACTAAAATTCGGAATAAACTCAATTCTATCATTAAGTGTAAAAAACAATATAATACCCAGACAAAACTTTAACCCCTCCAGAATAAAGGCAATATTTTTTCCATCCAAAAGAAGGGTATATGACATCACATGGAAAAACAATAATACACCTAATAGCAAAATCATGGTTTGGGTCAGCAGTGGTATTTTAAAAAATATCAAAAACATGAATGATAAAGCCACCATTAACTGAAAATAAGACCAACCCAATAAAAAATTAGAATTGTCTGTAGAATATTTTTTTAAAGAAAATGGATTCTCAATAGTAATTACCGGGAATTTTTCAGCCACATCTTCAGGGCGCCAACCTGTGGGCATAAACCAGATTCTCAGTTTATCCCAATAACTGTTAGCTCTATAGGCATCTTTCGTTATTTGCCAGAGATGCTTAAAATTAATGGTAACCGGGTTCCAGGTTTTGGCAGGCCGTAAAATTCCATAAACCGGTGGAATAGATTTTTCTTCCGGCTGGAAGGTACCAAAGAGCTTGTCCCAGATTATAAAAATCTGACTATAGTTTTTATCCAGGTATTCAGGATTAATGGCATGGTGAACTCGATGGTGGGAGGGAGTCACCAGAAATTTTTCCAGAATCCCCATTTTATCAATTAAACGCGTATGGTACCAGAATTGTAAGAACAAATGAATGGGGCCAATGATGGCAAACAGGGTTGGTGGGATTCCCAACATGGCTGCGGGAATTAATAAGATGGCAAAAAATTTAATATTATCAGAAACAGATTGCCGCAATGCACAGGATAGATTATACTCCTCGCTACTGTGATGGATCACATGGCGATTCCAGAAAATATTAATGCGGTGGCTCATTCTGTGAATCCAATACCCCGCAAAATCTTCTGCCACAAACGCGATTATTACCGCCACCCATAGATTTTCAACCTTATAAATAGTTATATGGTTCACCAACCAGGTATAGCTGATGAGAACCACCCCAAATTGTATACCGTCTCGGGTGGCATTA
>CAZGBZ010000075.1:0-7979 GCA_964524135.1 uncultured bacterium | reverse complement strand
TCAGTAACACCTCTCACATATAAAAGAGAGGAGTTCTGAATTCCCCTTTTTTGTAGTATAACAACCCCCTGTTTTCAGGGGGTTGTTTTTTTTATTAATAATTTTAAATTCCAACAGAATTATTTGAGCAGCAAAAAAAAATTAAGAGTTAACTTTTAGGTGTTTAAAAAATCATAGAATATGAATAATTGATGGCAGATGACAAAACACTCATAAAGGATTTTATTAATGGAAATACAAAAAGTTTTGATAAATTAATTGGCAACCATGAGAATTGGGTAAAAAGTATGGTCTATAATATTGTGAAACATCGGGAAGACGCAGAGGATATTGCACAGGATGTATTTGTGAAGGTGTATTTCGCTGTAAAACACTTTCGTTTTGAATCTGAATTTAAAACCTGGCTGTACCGAATCATCATCAACCGAGTAAATAATCATTTTCGGAAACAGAAATTACTATCTTGGTTTGGCAGGGAATTGAAAGAAGAAATGACCCCAGATTTACAAGCTGATCAGCCTCATATTGACAAACTTTTTAAATTGACCTATAAACTACCAACAATTCAGCGAAATATTGTTTTGCTTCGGGTGTATCAAGATATGCCCTTTAAGTCTATTAGCCAGATATTATCTATTTCAGAGAACTCTGCCAAGGTATCATTTCATAAGGCGAAGAAAAACTTAAAACAGTATTTTGAGGAGAATAATGAATCATAAGAGTGAATTTATTCAAGCGGTGCACCATAAAATTCGTAGAAAAAAACAGCAACGATTTATGGGAATGTCAGCGGTTATTACTTCAGTAGTTATTGTTTTTATTTTCTATTCATCTTTTACCGGCAATCCCAGTCATTCTGAAGAATTTTGGATATTTAATGATTCAGCAGGTGTTGAATATTATGAATGGGAGTATTTAGAAGAATTGACAGATGGTGAAATACTTATGTACTTATTTGATGTGAATGATGCGGATGAAATTTTAGATTTGGCAGATAACTCTGCAAATATTTTAATGGCAATGCAATCAATTAAATGGGAGAAATAATAATGAAAAAAATATTATGGTTCATAATGTGTCTAATGATTTTCGGATATAGCCAACCTCCTGGAGGTGCGTTTGGAGATCACCAAAAAGCTCGCATGATTAAAAAGTGGAAGCTCATCGAATATTTAGACCTGAATGAAGAACAAAGTGAAAAGTTTTTCGTTCGGGTTAATGCTTTTCAAAAAGAAATGAAAGCCATCCATAAAAAAGGTAAAACCTTGCGAGAAGAAATTCAAGACCTGCTTGAAGACGATAATCTAAAAGATAATAAGGTGGATAAATTAATTGATGAATATTTTGATATTCCGTTGGAAATATTGAATTTAAGACGTAGTCACCATAAAGAAATTGGAAATATTTTAACCGCTGAACAAACCGTCAAATATTTAGTTTTTGATCATAAATTTAAAAAAAATATGCAAGATAAATTTTTAGATATTCGAGGTCACCATGGCAAAGGACCACGTCGGTAAATTGACCATTAATTTGTTACTTATATATGAAATTTACTATCACACAATTAATATTAAAATAATTTAATTTGGAGAATAAAGGGTTATGTATAAATCTATTACATTAATGTCTATAATTTTTTCGAATATTTTATTGGGTCAATGTCAGGATTATTCAACGCAAAGTCAATGTACAAGTAATACCTGCTATTGGAATGAAAATTGTGGATATTGTAATGAGGCTATTTATTTCGAAAATGAATGTCCCACAGATGTATTTTTAAACCCAGATGATTGGCCAGGGGCAGACGGCTCTTATGCTGATCTAGAAATTTTGCAAGTTCCTTCCTGGGCTTATTCCCGAGTCCAATTTTGTGCTATATTTGGTTAGCGTAAAAACCCTTTTATGATATAAATTACATGCTATAAATTACTTACGCTATACTTACGAGTATTTATATTGATATCTATTATGAGGAAACACAATGCTAAATCTTTCACCAAAAAAACAACGTTTTGTAGATTATATCAGTGATTTTACATATACGAATGAGAGACCGCCTACTTTTGTAGAAATCATGTCAGGTTTAAGAATTCGTTCTTTGGGTACTATTAACTGGTATGTAAATGAACTGGAAAAAGAGGGCGTACTCCAGCGAATGCGTGGTAAAAATGGTAAGCGGGCACTTTCAGTATTAGAAATGCATATTGATAACCATCTTCCCCTGTTGGGATTAATTGCTGCAGGATCTCCGCTGGAAGTTTTTGAGAATACTGAATATATGACTGTCCCTCCACAATATATTAAACCTGAAAATTATGTATTAAAGGTAAATGGAAATTCAATGATTGATGATCAAATTAAAGATGGTGATTATGTAATTATTAAAAGGATAGAAACAGCCAATAATGGAGATACGGTTGTTGCTCTTTTAAATAATGAAGCCACATTGAAACGATTTTATAAAGAGAAAAATGGAATTGAACTTCATCCTCAAAATTCTGATTTTGAAATTATCAAAGTGAATTCAGAAGATGATTTTCAAATTAATGGAATTGTATTGGCAGTATTTAGAGAATATGACAGAAATTAACTAGAATAAAAAGGTGTCAAACCTAACTTTCCCCTTTTCCCACATCCTTCCAACTCCCTAAAATTCCCCGACGGTAAAATGCAGAAATTCACACCTTATATTATTAATTTTATATATGCCTGAACCAATTTACGATGAATCCACAATAAAATCACTGGATTGGAAAGAGCATATTCGTACACGCCCAGGAATGTATATTGGCAAGCTGGGTGATGGCTCTTCTCATGATGATGGTATTTATATTCTCCTGAAAGAGGTGGTTGATAATTGTATTGATGAATTTGTTATGGGACACGGTAAAACCATTGATATAAAAGTATCTGGCCAAAAAGTCACAGTGAGAGATTATGGACGGGGTATTCCTCTTGGCAAAGTAATTGATTGTGTATCAAAAATAAATACGGGGGGAAAATATGATACGGCAGCTTTTAAAAAATCTGTAGGTCTCAATGGCGTTGGGACTAAAGCCGTAAATGCACTGTCAAACGCTTTTTCTGTCCAATCTATTCGTGAAGGTGAAATGAAACTGGTGGATTATTCTAAGGGTGAAATAATACAGGATTATGAAATTGAAAAATCATCTCTTCGAAATGGCACCAAGGTAGTTTTTCAACCGGATAGTGAAATATTTAAAAATTTTCACTATTTACCAGAATATATTGAAGATCAAATTTGGAATTATGTTTACCTAAATTCCGGCCTCAATATCTTATTCAATGGAGAAAAATACTTTTCTGAAAATGGATTGAGAGATCTTCTAGAACGAAAAACGGATATGGAGAAAATACGCTACCCCGTTATTCATTTGAAAGACGATGATATTGAAGTTGCGTTAACTCATGGAGATCAATATGGAGAAGAGTATTATTCCTTTGTAAACGGGCAACATACTACTCAGGGTGGCACTCATTTAGCGGCATTCCGTGAAGCTGTTGTGCGGACTATGCGGGAATTTTATAAAAAAGATTTTGATCCATCAGATATCAGGGCATCCATAATTGGAGCTATTTCACTTCGAATTCAAAATCCAGTATTTGAGTCTCAAACAAAAACTCGACTGGGTTCAATCGAAATGAATTCAGACGGACCAACAGTACGAATTTTTATAAATGAATTTATTAAACGTGAATTAGATAATTTTCTCCATCAAAATACGGATATTGCAGAATATTTATTAAGAAGGATTATTCAATCAGAGCGAGAACGGAAGGATATGGCTGGTGTGAAAAAGCTTGCAAATCAACGGGCGAAAAAAGCCAACCTCCACAACAAAAAACTCCGGGATTGTAAAGTCCATTTGAATGATGAAAAGGCGGATGAGGAAAAACGTTTAAATTCCACCATATTTATTACAGAAGGAGATTCGGCTAGTGGATCTATCACTAAATCCAGAGATGTAGTAACCCAGGCAGTCTTTAGTCTCAGAGGGAAACCGTTAAATTCTTTTGGAATGAAAAAGAAGGTAGTTTATGAAAATGAAGAATTCAACTTACTACAACATGCCCTCAATATTGAGGAGGGATTGGAGAATCTCAGATATAATCAAGTAGTAGTTGCAACTGATGCTGATGTAGATGGTATGCATATTCGCCTATTAATTCTAACCTTCTTTTTACAGTTTTTCCCAGATTTAGTAAAAAATGGACATGTGTATATTTTAGATACTCCATTGTTCAGGGTTCGAAATAAAAAGGAAACATTATATTGTTATTCTGAAAATGAAAAAAAAACTGCCATCACTACATTAGGGGGTAAGCCTGAAATTACCCGGTTTAAAGGATTGGGTGAAATATCACCAGAAGAATTTGGACTTTTTATTGGAGAATCTATACGCCTTGAACCAGTAATTATAAGGGGAAAAACATCTGTAAATGACTTATTGAAATATTACATGGGAAAGAATACAGAAGATCGTCAAAAGTTTATTATTGATAATTTACGTATTGAAGATGAAAAACTTGAGATAATCCATGCCTAAATACGAAAAGCTAAATGGCTCAGAAAAGATGGAACCGAATTCTATGCCAGAGGAGAATATCCAGGAAGCAAGACCAGTTTCACGACTTTATGAAAATTGGTTTTTAGAATATGCTTCCTATGTCATTCTTGAAAGAGCGGTTCCCAAATATGATGATGGATTTAAGCCGGTACAGAGGCGGATTCTTCATGCCATGAAAGAAATGGATGATGGTCGTTTTCATAAAGTTGCTAATATTATAGGGCAAACTATGCAATATCACCCCCATGGGGATGCATCTATCGGGGATGCATTGGTAAATATGGGGCAAAAAGAGATGCTCATTGACACCCAGGGGAACTGGGGAGATACACGAACAGGAGATTCTGCTGCCGCTCCCCGTTATATTGAGGCGAGATTATCCAAATTTGCGTTGGATGTCGTATTTAATAAAGAGGTGACCAATTGGCAGAATTCTTATGATGGAAGAAAACAGGAGCCCGTGGCTTTACCAGTGAAATTTCCAATGCTTCTCACACAAGGTGTTGAAGGGATTGCAGTAGGACTTTCCACCAAAATTATGCCTCATAATTTCTGTGAAATAATAAAAGGCTCAATCGATATATTAAATGGGAAAAAGACAAAATTATTACCAGATTATTTATCGGGTGGAATGGGTGACTTCACTCAATATAATGGAGGACTAAAAGGGGGTAAAGTTCGCCTGAGGGCTGATATTGAGGTAGTAGATAAATCAACCCTAGCCATTACATCGGTTCCCTACAATACAACAACTGGAAGCCTTATTGAAACCATCTTAAAAGCGAATGATTCCGGTAAAATTAAAATAAAGAAAGTAGAAGATAATACGGCTCAAAATGTTGAAATATTAGTGCATTTAAAGCAAGGCGTATCTTCGGATGTTGCAATAGATGCACTATATGCATTTACGAATTGTGAGGTGAGCATATCGCCAAATTGCTGTGTAATTATTAACGACACTCCTATCTTCTTGCCGGTGGATGACCTACTTAAAATGTCCACCGAAAATACAGTTGAAATATTGCGAAAAGAATTAGAAATCCAAAAATCTATATTAAATGAAAAATGGCACTTTTCAACTTTGGAACGGATATTTATTGAATACCGTATTTATAGAAACATAGAAGATTGTGAAACCTGGGTGGCAGTACTTTCTACCATAGATGAGGGGTTAAAGCCATTTAAATCCCAATTTAAAAGGGAAATAACCGAGGAAGATTTGGTACGGCTCACTGAAATAAAAATTAAACGTATTTCTAAATTTGACAGCCTGAAAGCAGATGAACTTATTGCTAAGATTGAAGCAAATTTGGAGGAGGTTCAAAACAACCTCGATCATTTAACAGAATATGCCATTCGATATTTTGAGCAAATACTAAAAAACCATGGGGAAGGGCGTGAGCGAAAAACTGAAATAGCCCAATTTGATAATATTAAAGCAAGGAGGGTGGCAGCAGCAAATGTAAAATTGTACATTAATAGAGTGGACGGTTTTGTGGGCTCTTCACTTAGGAAAGACGAATATGTGTGTGAATGTTCCGATTTGGATGACATAATAGTTATTAGACAGGATGGAAAATTAATTGTCACCAGAATTGGAGAAAAAACATTTGTTGGAAAAGGTATTATTCATACTGCTGTTTGGAAGAAAAATGATAAACACATGGTATATAACATAATCTATTTTGATGGAAAAACTGAAATTTCCTATGCGAAACGATTTTCAGTAACATCCATTATTCGAGACCGTGAATATGATCTTACCCAGGGTAATGATAATTCACAATTATTATATTTTACAGCAAATCCAAATAGTGAATCAGAAATGGTAACGGTGAATCTGCATAATTCTGTAAAAGTTCGAAAGAAATTATTCGACTTTGATTTTGGAGAACTTGCAATCAAAGGTCGGGGCGTGAAAGGAAATATTGTATCCAAACATCGGATTCGCAAAGTGGCACAGAAAGAGGTAGGGGAATCCACTCTGGGCGGAAGAGAAATCTGGCTGGATGAAAATATTGGCAGACTAAATACTGATAAGCAAGGTCGCTATCTTGGTAGTTTTAATACGGATGATGCCATAATGGTGGTGTATGAAAATGGTGCCTATGAACTTACCGATTTTGAATTGACAAACCGATTTAAACTAAATGAAATCAAAATAATTGAAAAATTTAATCCAGATAGAATTCTCACTGCGGTTCATTTTGATGGTAGTACCCGAACTTATTATGTAAAACGATTTCTCATTGAAACCACTACTTTTGGAAGACGATTTGGATTTATAAGTGAGGAGCGAGCATCTAAATTAGTTCTCATTTCTTCGGATGAAATTCCGATATTAGAATTTAATTATAGAACCAAAAGAGGTGAGAAAAAAACTCGGAATGTAAATTTACTACAATTTGTTGAAGTAAAAGGTTGGAAAGCATTTGGAAATAAATTAGGCAATTACCTGCGAATGAGTGGATTTAAATGGGTAGAGAAATCAATGATAGAAGATCCTGAATTAAATGCAGAAGCTGAATCAGAATTGACATTATTTAATTAGCCAGATTTAGGTGTATTTTTAAGTTATGCGGTTAATCCATGTAAAGTTAGAGAAAATCCGAAATAAATTATTTGTAAAAATTCCGGAATTAATAGCAGAGGCGCTCCATCTTAAGGAAGGGGAAGAAATTGAAATCAGTATTCATTCTGAGCCAGTATTTGCACAGGGTGAGCTGTGGGGGAATGATTCCGATAAAGTTGATGAAATAGATGATATATATTTGGATATTTCCGAAGATCTGCACACCCTAAATATGTATAATCGGATTTATGTACCAGAAAAATATCGATTCTTTTTTCCACCAGCAGACATTGATTTCTTTTTAACTACAAATGTGGGACAAATTAAAACTCATATTACAACAAGTGGATATTTTACTAAAGGAGTACGGTCATGGGTGGAAGTAAACGGTCCTTTAGAATCAATGGATCAAATTCATGTTTCCCTTTTGGATGAAAACAGAAAAATATATGAAATGAATGTTGTCAGTAGGAATAAAATTGAGGCAAATAATTAATTTAAAAAGGAAAAACCGTTGATTAAAGAACCAGTAATTGATTTACAAATGGCCAGAGAACATGGATTGTCAGAAGACGAATTTAACCGTATTATGGAAATATTAGGACGGGAACCCAATTATGTTGAATTGGGAATATTTTCAGTCATGTGGAGTGAGCATTGTTCTTATAAATCATCCATAAAAATGCTGAAGACATTTCCAAGAGAAGGTGGTCGACTTTTGGTAGAAGCAGGAGAAGAAAATGCCGGGTTGGTGGACTTAGGTGGTGGCTTAGCAACAGCTTTTAAAATTGAATCACATAATCATCCTTCTGCTG
>CAZGBZ010000074.1:7371-8215 GCA_964524135.1 uncultured bacterium | reverse complement strand
TACGACCATAAAAGCTTGGTGTACTGCACCGTTAGCAATCTATCACTATTCATTAATTGGTAGCCGCAACAAAGGTGAGGTACAAAGACATCACGGCTGTGAGAGTTTGTAGAATGCTTATATTGCCTAAATATCTAAACTTCATATTGGCTGGTATATCTATCTGGTCACCAGGTTGTGGATAAAGCTTTGAATCTATCGGAATTTCCTCTCCATTTCTATATAATGCTACTTTTTTCTGGCTACCTAAATCTGTAATTCCACCCGAAAGGGCAATATAATCCTGAATTGTATATCCAGGTAAAAAATGATGACCGCCTGGCTTCACTACAAATCCGGTTACCAGTACCAGAGTTTTCTTGTGAGATGTTGACCTTTCTATTTGAGTTGAGAATGGTTCCAGAAAAGGCACATTCACAACATCACCCTCTTTTAATATGGGGTTATTTTCAAGATTACCATTAAATTGATACGATTTTAATGAGCAATTGATATTGGAATTTTTGCGTTTAATTACCACCTTTTCTTCATCAGCTAATTTATGCAATCCACCAGCTCGGTGAATAATATCAGTGAGCCTCTCAATTGCAGATACATTAATAAAACCTGGCACAATTACTGCACCACTAATCTGTAATTTAAATTTCCTGATATTGAGTAAAATTAATAATACTTCAGCGGTATTATATTTTTCTTCCTGAATATACTTCTGCAATTTAATTTCCGCCTCGGGAATAGTTAGGCCAGACACCGCAACTGCTCCGATTTCAGGAATCCACAACTCCCCCGACGGCGTTACTGTTAAAATGTAAGTTAAATGTGAGGTTGACATGATACTTAATCC
>CAZGBZ010000074.1:0-7361 GCA_964524135.1 uncultured bacterium | reverse complement strand
TTATCTGCAGGACCTAAAATATACGTTTTGGGATCAATTTCAGTTTCAATTATAAAAGATTCAGGCAACCTGATAAGTTTATCGCTATTGCTAATATCCAAGCTCCTATTGTTTATATTTTGACTAAAGGAAAATTGTCCTACTATCAAAATCAGATAAAATAAAATGCTGAATATTGGATTATTGATATTTTTAGAAATTAATATTTTGCTGTTTCTCATTTTTTTAGACAACCGTTTGACTTGTTAAAATATCACAATCAGCCAATATGGGTAATACTTTATCCTTTTCAGATAAAATGGGATTATCTCTGGGCCAGTTTATAGCAATTTCAGGATCATTCCACCTTATACCTTGCTCATCATCAGGATGATAAATTTCTGAGCATTTATAGGTAATTTCAGCTGTCTCAGACATTACATAATAACCATGTGCAAATCCCTCAGGAATATACAATTGGTATCTGTTCTCCTCAGATAATTCTTCTCCCACCCATTTCCCAAAATGAGGTGAGTCCTTGCGTATATCAACGGCAACATCAAAGACTTTACCCTTTAGACATCTCAGCAGTTTTGCCTGGGGCCGATGAACTTGAAAATGTAGCCCCCGCAATGTATTCTGGACAGACTTGGCATGATTGTCCTGCACAAATGTACAATTTATTCCACCTATTTTAAATTTTTCAATATGGTAAGATTCCATAAAAAAACCACGATGGTCTTCAATCACAGCTGGCTTTACAAGTATCACATCAGGGATTTTTGTTTGTATAAATTCCATATTAGTCTTTTAAAATAGATTCTAAATAAATCCTGTAATCATTATCTGGATAGCTTTCAATTAAATTAGATAAATAATCTTTTGCAATGAAGCCCTGCGCATAGGCTATTTCCTCTAAGCAGGCAACCTTTAATCCCTGACGCGTTTCAATCGTCTCAATAAATGCACCAGCTTCCAACAAGCTTTTGTGGGTACCCGTATCCAGCCAGGCAACTCCTCTACCCAATAATTCTACATGCAGATCACCCCGTGCTAAATAGGCTTTATTAACATCTGTTATTTCTAACTCTCCCCTACCTGATGGTTTCATAGTTTTTGTAATAGAAACAACATTTTCATCATAAATGTATAATCCCGGTACAGCGTAATTAGTTTTTGGCGACTTTGGTTTTTCTTCAATACTGAGTACAGTACCATTCGTATCAAATTCAACCACCCCATAGCGTTCAGGGTCTTTTACCTGATAGCCAAAAACCGTTGCGCCGCTGAAATTCTCTAGCTTCCCTTTTAAAAAATCAAGATAACCATGCCCATAAAACAAGTTGTCTCCCAAAATGAGTGTTACAGGATCATTCTCAATAAAATCTTCTCCAATTAAAAACGCCTGTGCAATCCCATTTGGCTCATCCTGCACTTTGTATGCAATGTTCATTCCAAGATGTGAGCCATCATTAAATAATCTTTCAAACCGAGGTGTATCTTCAGGGGTTGAGACAATTAATACTTCTTTAATTCCCATGAGCATTAAAGTTGATAATGGGTAGTATATCATAGGTTTATCATAAACTGGCATGAGTTGTTTACTGGCAACCTTTGTCAGGGGAAATAATCGTGATCCTGCGCCTCCAGCTAATATTATTCCCTTCATTCGCTCACAATTCCCAATCTTTCTTGTTGATAAGTATTGTTTTGTATGGACTGCCACCATGCTCTATTTTCTAAATACCAAAAGATGGTTTTCTCAATACCTGTTTCAAAATTTTCTTTGGGTTGCCATCCCAATTCCTTACCTATTTTTGAGGCATCAATGGCATAGCGAAAATCATGCCCGGGCCTATCAGTAACATAGGTGATTAATTCTTCATATTTTCCACCTTGCTGCCGGGGTGAATATTCATCCATTTTCTCACAAATTATTTTTACAATTTCAATATTCTGGATTTCATTATTCCCCCCAATATTATAGGTATCTCCTAATTTCCCGCTTGATAAAACAGAATAGATGGCATCGCAATGATCCTCAACAAAAAGCCAATCTCTCACATTGTCCCCCTTACCATAAATGGGAAGACTTTTTTCATGTAAACAGTTTAAAATCATAAGCGGAATTAGTTTTTCAGGAAATTGATAGGGTCCATAATTATTAGAGCAATTGGTAATTAGTATGGGAAGCCCAAAAGTTCGGTTCCAGGCTCGTACCAAATGATCAGATGACGCTTTTGATGCAGAATATGGTGAACTTGGATCGTAGGCTGTATCTTCAGTGAAATAGTCATCTTCACCTAAACTTCCATAGACCTCATCAGTAGAGATATGAAGAAAGCGGAATCCAGCTTTCATTTCTCCATTAAGAGTTTTAAAATAATTATTGGCCTCATCTAATAATACTGCAGTTCCTACAATATTTGTCTGAATAAATTCGAAGGGGCCATCAATAGAGCGGTCAACATGTGATTCCGCAGCAAAATTGACAATGACATCCGGCTGAAATTGAGACAATGCGTTTTTCACTGCACTTCTTCCACAGATATCACCCTGAATAAATTGATACTTTTCATTCCCAATTAAACTTTTCAACGTGTCTAAATTTCCAGCATAGGTAAGTTTATCAAAATTAAGTACTTCATTCCCCTCTTGGAGCACTTGCTTTAAAACAAAATTTCCACCAATAAATCCTGCGCCGCCTGTAACAAATATTTTCATTTATAATAACCCTAACTTTTTACGTAAAAACCATTCTATTGATAACAAACCAATGAGCAGCCACCAATAATCTTGAGTGGATAACCCGCTAATTTGGTAATTTTTCATTAATTGAATAGGTGTAATTTCGATATTAGAAAACATAGAATCCAACGATTCAATAGGCATATAAATTCCACCTGAATTATGGGCAACCTGTATAAGTATTTTTTGCTCCTGTATTAATTCTTTCAATTCAATATTAATCCCCTGAACTATTATTGATGCTTCATTGCTTACTATTTTCTGACCATCTGGCAAATTGGCTTCACCTGATAACAAATATTCTCCTGGCGACTGCAATGCTATTTTACAATTATAATATGTTTCAGGAAATTCTTGAACACAATCTGTTGTTATGGTATCTAAATTAGATTGGATTGTTTTAATGGTGATATTTGATAATCCCAAATTTTCAACAGGAAATAATTTTGCATTAATTAATTCCCCTTTATTAAATGATGAACCATCAATATGAAGTGATAGTAATCCTTTGTTCCCATGAAAGGCATGTAGAAATAATTTTTTTATAAGATTGAATATTGATGATGAGAAATTAATTTGGGTTTTTAAATGATTTTCTGTTATATCTGGCAGAGCCACCATATAGACATTATTCTTCTTGGCTATCATAAAACTTCCATCAGTAAAATTCACCAAATCATTTTCTTCCATGGTCCATTTTACCGTTCTGGCTTGTGGTGGGAATAAAGATAGATCTATACCAGAATAGATTCCACTTGAATATTCATCAGATAATGAGGTGAGCACACTGGGTTCTATAGCGATGGGAATAAAAAATGGAAACTGCGAGCGGATAATCTCTCCCGTTGTCAAATTGCTGTTCGGACCTTCCAAATATACAATTGGTATTTGTTGTGAATGAGATGATTTAACCAATTCTTCAAACAATGACCTGTCATTTTTTCCTGTGGGGAAATCATCTAATACAATCATTTTGGGATTGCGCGATAAACTGCCATCGGGATTTTCATTCCATCCAGAGAGTTGAGAATTGATTTTATACTTGAAGAATTTGGCGACAAAGCGCCAGAAATCAATAGAATTTTATCAATTTCAGCTTGAACATTTACCCGAAATGAATATTGATTATTATCAATTTGAGATTCTCCGGCGATTGGAAATAAGCTGGCAGTATTTACCCTATTAAAATCCATTGCTGGTATTGTAATTTCTATTTCATTATTTTGTATTCCAGACTTAAAACTCAAGGGTTTATTAAAAATTTTATCACCGTTTTCATTATTTATTTGTAATTGAGTTGTGATATTATTTTGTATTTGGGCACTTATTTTAACAATTAGTTTTACGGTATCCAATTTATTTGAACGAGCTGGAATAATTATTCTATCAATTGCGAGGTCATCTTCAGCTTCAGCGGGACCCACGCCAATTATATGGATGGGTAAATTACCGGGGAGTTTCAGGCTGTTTAATTCCCGTCCAACAGTGGCTTTACCATCGGTAATTAAAATGACCTGATTGGGATTTTCATACCCTATAAAATCAGGTAAGTTTGTGAAATCTGTTACAGCATCGGCAGATAAAATATTATCTAATTGTTTTATTTTTTCACCCAATCTGTAGTAATTCATGTCCACTTGATTAATGTCGATATAGGTACGAATATCATTTGTAATATTCTCAGATGAAGTACCCATTTTATTGAAATGAACAAGCATACTTTCAGACAGGTCAAATATTACATCTATATTTTGGGGAATTTGCTCTTTTTTCTTAAAATCCAACCACGGGTTTATCAGCAGTATTAAAAGTATAGTAACAGTAATAGACCGAAGAGAAATAAGGGATAATTTATAGGGGATAGATATATTCTTTAATAATTTCCAATAGCGAACCAAAAATAAAATAAAGCAAATTGTAAAAATAAGAGCGAGGAAAGGGGAACCCAAAATCTTCATCTTATCCAATAGCTCCATCATTTAATGCTAAATTAGGATTTGCTTTTAATGTTAATGGAGAATATACCCCTTCTTTCAATTTTTCATATCCTGCTACTGCAATCATCGCAGCATTATCTGTGCAGTATTCTGCTGTTGGAAAATATATTTGGATATTAGAATTATCCTTTAATAAATCTGCCTTTGCTCGAAAGCGTTTATTGGCAGCCACTCCACCCACAATTGATATTTGGGCAATTCCGGTTAATGTAATAACATTATCCAATTGTCTGAATAATGTGTTTAAAATTGCTTCTTGATAACTTGCAGCAATATCTTTTTTATGCGATTCAATCTCATCCTGAGACAATTCAGCATATTTATATAATAATGCTGTTTTTAATCCGCTGAATGAAAAGTTTAATGGGTTATTTTTCACCTTAGGAATTGGAAAATTATATTTGTCAGTATCACCATTTTGAGCAATTTTTTCAATTTCAGGTCCGCCGGGATAAGCAAGTCCTAAAATTCGTGCACCTTTGTCGAATGCTTCTCCTGCAGCATCATCAATAGTGGTAGAGTGTAATACATATTTTCCAGGGGATTGCACCTCCCAAATCTGGGTATGCCCCCCAGTTACCAGCAAGCATAAATAGGGGTATTTCATATCAGGAAAGGAAATAAAACTTGCATACAAATGACCCTCCAGATGATTGACTCCGATAAATGGAATTTTCAATGCGATGGAAAGTCCTTTAGCATAATTTAATCCAACTAGCAAGGCGCCCATCAGTCCAGCGCCATAGGTTACAGCAATTGCCTGTATATCAGAAAGTGTGACATTGGCTTTATCTAATGTTTTTTGAATTATACTGGTTATTTGGGAATCATGTTCCCGGGAGGCAATTTCTGGCACTACACCACCATATTGTTTATGGATTACCTGGGATAGGACTACATTACTTATTATTTCACCATCTTTACAGACAGCTCCGGCAGTTTCATCACAGGAACTTTCAATTCCAAGAATAAGCATTAATAAACAGGGGCTGACTTAATCAGCCCCTTCATTATTTATTTTGAATGATTATTTTTCATCCATAGGATCTTCGTCATCTGATTTTTCGTCAGCAGTATCTTCAGATTCACTTTTATCCTCATCACCAGATATCTGATCAATGACTTCCTGTGGAATTTCTAACTTTTCTGGTTCTGTTTCTTCCACAACCATTTCAGGTTCCTGCTCACCTTCACCCTCTAATCCATCCAATCCTAAATCCATCATGAGAATAATTTTCTTATACTCTTCGTCCACTTCCTGTACCGTTACTTCATGAGAATCACCCTCTTTGAAATTTGTCAAAATTGAATTTTTCTCATGTTTTTTCATCCGTTTCAGGGGAACAATTCCCTCCAAGCCCTCTTCTAAATCGAAAATAATACCCTTATCCAATACTTTTAAAATGGTACCATTAACAACTTTGCCAGAGGTGAAGTCAATTTTAATATTTTCCCAAGGATTTGCCTCAATCTGTTTAATTCCCAAAGCCAATCGTCTGTCTTCAGCAGATACTTCTAAAATACGAACTTTAATGGTATCTCCCTTTTGCACGATTTCTTTAGGATGCCGTACCTGTTTAACCCAGGACATGTCAGATACATGAACCAATCCATCAATTCCTTCTTCCAATTCAATAAATGCACCAAATTGAGTTAAATTTCTAACAATTCCATCATGATCTGATCCCACTTCAAATTTACTCTCGATGGTATCCCAGGGATTATCCTGCAGCTGCTTGATTCCCAGAGAAATTTTCTTCTCATCTATATCAATATTGAGAATCTTGGCTTCTACTTTGTCTCCTACTTTAAACATATCAGAAGGATGCTTTATATGACGAGTCCAGGACATCTCAGAAATATGAATCAAGCCCTCAACCCCTTCTTCTAACTGGATAAATGCACCATAATTCATCATATTCACTATTTTACCATCAACGATTGAATCAATGGGATATTTTTCATCAATATCTATCCATGGTTCAGGCTGTAATTGTTTCATTCCTAACGATACACGAACTTTTTCAATGTCAAAATCAATAACCTTAACAGTTACCAGTTCTCCAATTGCGAGTCTATCAGTTGGATGATTAATTCTACCCCAAGTGATATCAGTAATATGGAGAAGGCCATCAATACCCCCTAAATCAACAAAAGCTCCAAAATCGGTAATATTTTTAACAGTACCTTCAAGAACCATCCCAATTTCCATTTCTTCAAGAACAGCCTGCCTTTTCCCAAGTAGGTCATCTTCTAAAATTGCTTTACGGGAAAGTACAATGTTCTGCCTGAGTTCATTAAATTTTACAATTTTGAATTCACTCTCTACACCTAAGAATTCATCAAAATCCATAACGGGTTTAATGTCCACTTGTGATCCTGGAAGGAAGGCTTGAACTACACCTAAATCCACAACCATGCCCCCTTTAATTCGACGGCTGATCAAACCGGTGATAAGCTCCTCTTTTTCAAAACAATTACGAATTTCTGTCCATCGTCTCTGGAAATCAGCTCTCTCCTTGGACAGAATGATATTTCATCGGCGGTCTTCAAAAGTTATTATAAATAAATCAAATTAATGACCAATTTCCGGGATCTATGAAAATTCAGTGCGATGTATAATTCACTCTGCTTTAA
>CAZGBZ010000073.1:0-8232 GCA_964524135.1 uncultured bacterium | reverse complement strand
GGTTGGGACTCCTGCTGATTTAGTAAGAAATGTTTCCCGCGGAGTGGATATGTTTGATTGTGTCATGCCCACCCGCAATGCCCGCAATGGCCAATTATTTACTTTTGATGGAAAAGTAAACATCCGCAATGCAAAATTTAAAACTGATTTCAGTCTTATTGATGAAAACGGAATATCATCCATGTCTGAAACTTATACCAAAGCCTATCTCCACCATTTATTCAAGACAGAAGAAATTTTAGGCTACCGCATTGCCACTCAGCATAACCTTCGTTTTTACATCCATCTGATGAAAAACATGCAGGATGAAATTAAGGCTGGGAAATTTGAGAGCTGGGCGCGGGGATTTTTGGAGCGGTATGAGGGCAATGGAACATTCTGATAAAAAGCTTGGGTTTCAACGTTAATATAATTAAATTATACATCAATACATAACTACATATATACAGCATTATGAAACGATTAAACTTAACAGTAGATGAAAAACTCTATGAGGATACCCGAAAGGTTTCTTTTGTTACCCGGCGCTCCATTTCAGATATATTACGGGAAGCCATGGAAGAATGGCTGATTAACCACAAAATTGGAGAAAAAGGGGATCTTCTTTTAGAATCAGATGATGAAAAGGAGATTTTGGAAATACTGGAAAAGGATGATTTTGTCAGCATTGAAAAAGTAAAGGAGGAGTTAAAAATCTAATTGCAAATTAAGTTCAGTAAACAGTCCCTGAAAACGCTCAATAAACTTCAAGTCCGAATCTCCAGAAAGCTCATTAATTCAATCGAAAATATCCCCCATGGAGATATTAAACCCTTAAAGGGAAAGAAAACACTACCTCTTTTCAGATTAAGAGTAGGTAAATTCAGAATCCTTTTTTCTACTGAAAATGATATTATAATAGTATTAAAAATAGATACTAGGGGTGACGTGTATAAATAGTGCTTTGGAATTAGCTGAAATATCGTTTTTCTATATACTCAAACCATTCCTTATGTTCAGGGGTATTTAACATGGAATTTTTCATCGAATTGAACAACTCCTGATAAGAAAGCATTTTGAAATCATCCCGATGAATGTCATTAATTATTGCTGGAAAATCTAGCAACGTTTTGTCAAATTCTTCATAATCAAAATAGAGGAATAATACTATCGCTCCAGGATAAGCAGCATAATAGTCATCGGCATTTTCTACTATAAACAGCAGGCGTTGTGCCAGTTGATAATTTTTAGATAATTCATTGCCATTCATCAGATCATCCGGGTCACATACAAAATATTCTTTAAACAGTTTTTTATACGCCTCCCGATTATGAATTTTCCCCGCTGACAGATTTTTTTCCTGATAACGCTTTATGGGATGAAACTCTTCTGTGAATTTACTTTCCACATGAATCAGTTCCAATCCATCACTGGTTCTAATTTCCATATCTATAAAACCGGGTCTATTGGTTTGTCTACTCTCATCCCTGCCAAAAAGATGTGCTACCTCAAATTCATATTCTACTGGACTCCAGTTTTCTTCAGGACCAAGTTTTCGCTTATGAATGGTCTCCCAGAGAATTTTATAAAATCCCACCGGATCATTTTCTTTCCAGTATTTAAAAAAATTAACACAGAGCGCAGCACTGGAATGTGGTGCCCGTAATTTTTCTTCAAGTTCTTTTCCTTTGCCTCTTTTAAATGCAAAATAATCTTCATCTTTAGCATTATGGAAAGGAATAAAGAGATTTTCATTTAGATTCAGCAGATAATCTTTGTTATCTGTGAGGTTGTTCTTAAAGAACTGCTTTTGTTTGTTTATCAAGTTGTCTCTTGATGAGTTTTGTTTTATGTAATTATTCATACCATTAACCTAAATGGATAAAGAGACAGATGGAGACGTATTAGTGTTCTTTAAATATTTTAATAAATTTGGCTATTATTTACATCCTTATTGAAATCAAAAACTTTACATGTATTATTTAGACTATTATTTTTACAAAATTCTTCAATATCATCCCATGCTAGAAACCCCCAATTAGTATTATTCCAGTTAGTAAGATTTTTTTTGAGTTTAGATTGGGATGGGATAAAATACTTTTTAATAAATATGTCTATTTCATTTTGTGTATTGGGTATAATACCTAAATAAAATGATTCATCAATATATCCCCCGAGGTAACAATTTTTCTTTACCGCCTTCATTACAATTTCATTTTTCCCTATTTTACGCCGGGATTTTGTTGTGTTTATAAAATTTATCCCTTTATCTAATTTTATTCCATTGTTATTTTTTAATTCATACCACAGTCTATTTTTAAAGTATAATTGGGTAAATAAATTGGATGTAGGGATAATCTTATTCCCGTTTCGATCCTTGCCTTTTAAATCTTTAAATTTAGTAAACTCTTTAACAATGTCCCATTTTCCATTAAATGTTTTCACTTTTGCCTCCAAAAAGATAGCCTGTTTTTTTCCATTGTTTTCTACAAGCAGTAATACATCCGAATCACCAAAATCAGAAAATGATTGTTCAATTAGAATTTTACATTTTGAAATATTAAAATCAAATTCTTCATTTGCCAGCTCTAATAAATCAGAGATCAATTTTGTTTGATTGGGAGAATTTAGTATATCATAAAATAAAGCATTAATTACTCCTCTTTCAGAATAACCTAAAATTTCTATTTCGTAACTCATTTTATTTCATCAACATCTTTTGTATTTCCACCATGGCTAATGTATCCAATCGGCAGTATTCCCGCAACTGCTGAATGAGGGTGTCTTTCTTTCCGCTTTCGGGCAGATCAATCATTTGTTTCCACACTACCTGAGCCTGACTGCCCTCCTGCACTTCTAAATTAGAATAATCCATGCCCGGTACTACAACCGGTAAAACAGACTTTAATCCATTTGATCCCTTAAAGCGGTAATCAGAATAATGTCGTCTGAAAATATTAAGTTGATCCCAAAAGCGCTTATTGATGGCTTCCAGTTCTATTGAATATTTTGGGAATAAAGTAGCCAATTTTGCAATAACTCCCTTTTCAAATCCGGCATTATAGGCTACAATAGTCCCTGCTTCTTGCAATGTGTCAATTAAAGATTCAGCCAAAGAGAGTCGGGGATCGGTTTTGTCTATATGGAGATATTCCTTATGGGTAAGTTTCTGATCTTTGTCCATAATATGGCAGCTAAATTGAAATGGATATTGCTCATAAGGATGCATTCCATTCAAAGTAGGTACGGCAGAGCCATAGGTTTCAAAATCGAGGAAATATAATGGATATTTAAGATTATCCAGTTCAGACTGAATCCCCTGTTTATCGATTATTGGAGCATTTAATTTATAACTGTCAATAAAATCCTTCTGCTTATTCTTAAAGCTCTTGTCAATTGGAATATCATCTAAATTGACTATACCCTTATTATAGAGTTCTTCTTTTTGTTTCAGATAAATACCGGGAATATTAAACACAGAATATTCTGGTACGTCCTTCCAGCAATAATCTTTGAAATGACAATTATAGGGTTTGGTGCATCTCTCACCAATTGAAATATCCGGCGCTTGATTTCCATTCAGCATATCTCTCAGGTTCTCTAAACTGGGATCCATTTCATTGATAAAGGGAATAATTTTCTCTGTTAAATCAACCAGGATAAATAAATTTTTTAAATTAGGATAGGTGCATTCACGATTCAAATGCATGAGGTAAGATTTTCGTATTTTGATTCCACACCCGGTAATCACATAAGATTGTATGGCGACATCCCGAATATTTTCCGGTTTTAGTGATGTAGAGGATTTTACTTCAATAAAGTCCCAGGTATAATCTCCATTATTTACCATAATATCTGGTCGTACCAGGACATCATTATATTGGAAGAATGCTTCAAAAATAGCTGGAGGATCTTTTGCCAGTTCATCCTTAGTAAATTCTATACCCCTCGGAATATCTAGATAATCAGAGTCAATAAGGGTACCACCAGGATATTCATCTCGTGCCAGTTCACCCACAAAATGCCCTTGACTAAATACAGCTTGCTGGACTTCACTTATGGGTGTGGCTTTATCTCTATCATGAAATTCCAGCCATAATTTTTTCTCACATTGAAAAGCTGATAAATATTTAGATTTAGACAGTCTATAGTTTGGCATAATTATTTGATATTATAATGTTTTTTCATTGCTCGGATTGAATCCTTCACCTCCTCAACCAGCCCCTTGGGCTTCATCACCTTCACATTTTTATGCCAGCTCATAACCCATGAGGTCAGTTCGGGGGTGATGGCTGTTTCCATTTCCAGGGTGAGATTACCCTTTTTATCTGAGGTGATTTTCTGGGTAGGGTGCCAATGTTTATGCTCAATGTAATGCCTAATAGATTTATCAAATTTCAATTTTATTTTTTCCGCTTCACCACCAAACAGCCCAAAGCGGTGTTTTAAAAATTCTGTTTCATCAAAGGGGTGGTCATCTTCAAACACTTCCTCCAATACATTTAAATCTATTACACGATGGACAGCCAATAGCCAAAACTCATTCTGACCTCTGGCATAAAATATCACATACAATCCGCCGTGGTAGGTGAGTAGTTTTTCGGGTTCAATATAGAATTTGCTCTCCTTTTTGGCGGTGGGGGAATCATAAATTACCATACATTTGCGTTTATTGGTAATGGCTTTGATGAGTTTGTTAATAATATCATTCTTTCCTGAGTAGTCATATTCTCCCATGGCATAGTTGGTAAAAATATTCGTGTTATCAGATACCGATGATTGAAGAAAAATATTCTCTGGTAATATCTGCTCAATCTTTTTGGTTAGTTTTTCTACATCTTCTTCAATGGAGGTGTTTTTGAAAACAGTGAGGTTTGCTCTGAGCATTTCCAAGGCAAGATATTCGTTCATTTCCAATGGTACGGGGATAAATTGTTTGAAATGATCCATGAGGTACCAGGCATTTTCGTTAGCAGTAATTTTTTCATTTACAAGTGGTACACCGCTATCAGAAAGTGCCAGCATATCCCGCTGCAGGGTCCGCCGTGAAATGGAGTGGTCAAAACAATCTAACAGATCGGTAGTGGTGAGACTCTTGCGGGTACTCAAAAGCTGCAGCGTCCGTATCATTCGGCTGATTTGGGTAAATTCATTCATAGATTGTCCAATTAAGTTAAAATAGTCCCTGAAAAAATAATACCGACATAAGACATTAAACGACGCTTTAAAATAGTAATTTTCACCAATCGATAATCCGTTGTGTATGACTGAATAAAAGATTAATCGGTCTGAATTAAATATTCAACAACTTAGAAAAGTTGTTGTACAGTGCAACATGCTTTCCAGCTTGTTGTTTTAATTTATATAACGGTTAACCAATATTAAATGAAGGAGACAATATTGGAACATACCAAAACTAATGAATACATTCTTGGAATATTTACCGGCGCATCCATCATGCTGGTGGCAATGATGTTATTCAATAACTCTCTATCTGCAGGAGCGAATGATATGCTGGAAGTGAGAATCGTTAATAAAGATTGGGAGCCTATTACGGTTCAGATGAAGAAAAATTAACATATCAGATTGTGGTCCTTAGACAAGCTCAGGAACCACTATTATATGGAAATTTAGGCTGCTATTACAAATCCACAAACTTATCCGTATATTCTACTAACTTAGCTGCAATACCCTTTTCAGTCATGGAATGCCCTGCATCTTGAACAATTTCGAAGTCTGCTTCGGGGAAGGCCCGGTGCAGTTCCCAGGCTGATACCATTGGGCAAACTACATCATAACGCCCCTGCACAATTACTGCCGGAATGTGCCTGATTTTATCCACATTTTCCAGTATCCATTCGACGGTGTCAAAAACGCCGCCATTGGTAAAATAATGACATTCAATACGGGCAAAGGCTTCGGCTATTTTTGCATCTTCAAAAGTATGGAGTGATTCATCAGATTGAAATAGTTTACTGGTACTGGCTTCCCAAATTGACCAGGCTTTGGCTGCTTCAATCCTCACTTTTTCAACATCAGATGTGAGGCGTTTATAGTAAGCCGCTACCATATCATGGCGTTCATCCTTCGGGATGGGTTTAAGGTAATGCACCCAGGCATCGGGATAGATATTGGAGGCGCCATTTTGGTAGAACCAGTCAATTTCCTTTTTGCGAATCATGAAAATGCCTCGCAACACCAATGCCTTACAACGCTCTGGATGGGTGATGGCATAACTCAGGGACAAAGTGGACCCCCAACTGCCGCCGAACACCACCCACTTGTCAATTCCAAAATGCTCCCTAATTTTTTCAATGTCAGCCACTAAATTCCAGGTGGTATTTTCACGAAGTTCAGCATGGGGAGTACTCCTTCCGCAGCCCCGCTGATCGAAAATGATAATGCGCCATTTTTCCGGATCAAAGTATTGACGGTAAACTGGTTCAATCCCTCCACCGGGACCGCCATGTAAAAATATTATCGGTTTTCCATTTGGATTTCCTGACTCTTCTACATGAATGGTGTGGAGGTCTGAGACCGTTAATTCAAATTCGTTATAGGGTTCAATTTCGGGGTATAATAGTGTCATATGTTCCTTATGTTATAAAATTGGGTAGTGGCACAATGTTTATCCACCTCTGGCGGGCATTGTGCCACTACTAATAAAGTTTTTTCTTGCACACACGATTCTTCAGGCCTTTCCCTGCCAAATACCTATTCAGATTTTCTGCAAACTGCACCACCACATCATGCTGATACTCCGGGAAATTTCCTGAAATATGGGGTGATAAAAATACATTATCTAATGCAAACAAAGGACTATCTTTTGACAAAGGCTCTTTTTTAAACACATCCAGGGCTGCTCCAGCTATGGATTTATTTTGGAGTGCCTTAATTAATGCGGCTTCATTAATAATTTCTCCTCTAGCAATGTTAATTATAAATGCGATTGATTTCATTTGAGACAGTTGCTTTTTACCAATCATACACTTTGTGTGGGATGTCAGTGGGCAGGCAATTACAACAAAATCACTGTTTTTCAGCAGATGTTTCAATTGAGAAATCGGGATGAGTTCATCTACAGTTTTCTTTTGTTCCACTTTTTTCTGTAGACGTCGGGTAGCGATCACCTTCATATCGAAGGCTTTGGCTTTTTTGGCGATGGCTTTTCCCAATGATCCATATCCAATGATGCCTATGGTCTTTCCCTTGAGCTGAACCATCTGTCGGGCAACCTCCCATTGTGTCCACTTCTTAATGTGCATGAAGTAATGGCAGTCTTTAATTCGTTTAGCAAAATAAAGTATGACTGACATTACAAATTCAGATACGGGACCTGCATGAACACCGCTGGCATTGGTGATAATGGTTTTGGACTTAATAAGGGCTGGGTGCAGACTTTGTTCAATCCCAGCGTTTCCAAAATGGACCCATTTCAGGTTTCCATTGTCATGCATGAAAATTTCTTCCGGGAGATAATATGTGGTAAGAATGTCCAGATGGGTTATTACTCTTTTCAAGTCCTCATTTGTGGGGATGTAGATAAATTCGAGTCCCTTACTTGAAGTGACCTCAGAATTCAAAACAGTTTGAAGATACTGATACTTCTTTGGATTTTTGGTTAGTTGGATGCCGATTTTAAGATTGGTCATTGGTCAATATTCATTTGGAATTCGAAACTTGAAACTTGTGGCTTGAAACTGTACCATCTCTGGTTACTGCTACTGAAAACTGCAGGTAATTAATTTATTGCCTCAATTTTTCAGACAACTGATGGGTAGGGTTGTCATCCACTTACAGGCAATTATTTAGTTGAAACATCCGGACCTAAATGTTCAATTAAAAGCTGCCATTTTCCTTTTTCCTTTACTATAATACTGCTTCCCCTACCTGTACCTTTGGCAGGATTTTCATTAATAAGTCCACTCCAATGAAAATTAAATAGAAGGACGGCAAATGAATCTGTTTTTTGAACCCAATGAACATTGGAAATAGAAAAGGTTTCATTTTTGATAAGAGCAAAATTTTTTTCAATTGCTTGCTTCACTTCCCTTTTTCCCTTATGGGTTCCACTGCTGAAAACCACGCAGGCATCTTCATGAATTAAGGGAGACACTTCTTCCCAGTTCTGGGTTGCCAATGCTGATTTATACTGATTGAGAAACTCTTCAGGTTCTATTTTCATAAATCAGATCAGGGTATATATTTTTTCAGTTTTTCTAATAATTGGTGGGTGGCTTGCACATCCCGCAT
>CAZGBZ010000072.1:0-8386 GCA_964524135.1 uncultured bacterium | reverse complement strand
ATACAGAAGATAATTGCGGAGTATGTGGTGGAGATGATAGCTCTTGTGTAGATATAGCCGGTCTACCCAATGGCAGTGCATATATAGATAATTGTGGTACCTGTGATAATGACACGTCAAATGATTGTGATATGGATTGTAGTGGTGAATGGGGTGGCAGCTTAGAAAATGATGAATGCGGGGAATGTGGCGGTCCTGGTCTTGGCAGTGGTTCATATTATATGGATTGTTGGGATGAGATGGAATATTGCAATATTAGTGATTGTCCAATTGATCCAAGTGCAGTGAGTTATAAGATATATCGAAATGGATTGGGTATTGCCGTTGCAGAAGTTCAAGGTGAAACAGGATTTACCGATTTGGATCTTAATTACAATGAGCAGTATTGTTATACCGTAACCTATGTAAATGGTGGTGTAGAATCTCAATATTCTTATCAAGCCTGTGCTATAACTGGTGAAATGCCCATAATAGAGGGGTGTATGTCTTCCTATGCATGTAACTATGATGAGAGTGTAACAGTAGATGATGGCTCCTGCTGGTTTGCAAATACTGGTTGTGGTTGTGAGTCAGGGGAAGCTGCAGTAGCAGATAATTGTGGAGTTTGTGATGTAGATTCTACCAATGATTGCATACCGGATTGTAATGGTGAATGGGGTGGAACGTCCGAATTTGATGAATGTGGTGTATGTGGGGGTAATGGCATTGCAGAGGGAGAATGTGACTGCAATGGAAATATATTGGATGAATGTGGTATTTGTGGTGGTGATAATTCTACTTGTACTGATTGTGCAGGTGTTTCTAATGGAAATAATGTAGTTGATAATTGTGGCGTATGTGATGCTGACCCAACAAATGATTGTGTACCTGATTGTAATGGACTTTGGGGTGGACCTGACAATATTGCTAATAATGGTGATGAAGCAAGTTATGATGAATGTGGTGTTTGTGGTGGTTCCGGTATAGCAGAGGGTGCGTGTGACTGTAGTGGAAATATTTATGATGAATGTGATGTTTGTGGAGGTGATGGATCATCATGTTCAACAGATAATACATCATGGACTGAATTAATTGCAGTAGGTGGAGATAACCAGATATCTCTTAGTTGGACAAGTCCAGATGGTGAAAGTAGTGAAACTAGTTCCGATGATGATCTGGAAGAAGACTCGCCAAATAATAGCCCTGTAGATTTAGAAATACAAAATGTGGATACTGAAGCGGGGACTTTAGATATTTATATGTCAAATTTAGCAGGGTGCTCATATTGTACTGATGACACTTATGATACACAATCTTTTTGTGAATCTTATGGAGATGACGGTAGTGGTGATGCAGATTGGATATTTGATACTACAAAAGATAGTGATGCCTGTGTTTTAGTTAATGGTATTTATTTTAATGGTGAAGTAGGTGGATTTCAATTTGAATTATTGGGAATTACAATTACTGACGCAACTGCTCCTTCTGGATTAACAGCAAGCACTTCTGCCTCTACAGTTTTAGCATTTTCTCTAACTGGAGCAACAATCCCTGAAGGAGAAGGTATTCTCACTCAAATTACATTTACAGATTTTGAAGGACAAGATATTTGTTTTGGAGAAGATACTGGAGGTGCAGGTAGTACAGCATTATCAGATGGAAATGGTGAATATATAGCTGCAAACTGGGGTGATTGCTATTGTACACTGGCCTTTGATTGTGCTGGTGAATGTGGCGGGTCAGCAATTGAAGATGAATGCGGAGTTTGTGGTGGTGACGGTGGAGAAACCATTTGTTGGGATGGTTCTTTTGCTTGTGAGCTGGCAAATTGCCCCGTTAATCCGAATGATTATAGTTACAATATTTATAGAGATGGAATTCAGATTGCAAGTGGAATTGTAGTTACAAATTTTACAGATTCTGATTTAGATGCATCTGAATCACATTGTTATACCATTACATTTACTAAAGATGGTGAAGAATCTGAACCATCATTAGAAGCATGTACAGCTACCAATCTGTTGGCGGGATGTATGGATGAATCGGCTTGTAATTATAATCCAGATGCATCTATAAATGATGGATCTTGTTGGCAAGCCAGTCTTGGTTGTGAATGTTCAAATGGTCAAGGAGCAGAATCAGATAATTGCGGGGTATGTGACTTAGATCCAACAAATGATTGTACTCCTGATTGTAATGGAGAATGGGGAGGTGGTGCGGTAATTGATGAATGTAATGTTTGTGGTGGTACAGGTCCAGATGAAAACTTTGATTGTGATGGGGTATGCTTAACAGAATATGATTGTGACGGAAACTGCGGTGGCAGTTTATTAGGACTGGGTATTTCTGAATGTATAGATGATTACACTATAAGTGATAGTTTGATTTGCGTTACTATTGGAAATACATGGGGTCAAATTGGAAATGATGAATGCGGTGACTGTGGTGGACCTGGACCCAGTGAAGGATTAGATTGTGATGGAAATGTATTAGCAATAATAAATCCGGGGTTAATTCCAGAAGAGTATAAAATTAATAATATTTATCCAAACCCCTTTAATCCTGTGACTAATATTGAATTTGGGCTACCTGAAAATGCATTTGTACAAATTATGGTGTACGATATAACGGGTAGGCAAATTGCAGCATTGATGAATTCCTTCCAATTTGCCGGATATTACTCTCTAACCTGGGATGCAACTGATAGTCCAAGTGGTGTATATTTTATTGATATGACCAGTGATGGATTTAAACAAACCCGACAGGTTATATTAATGAAGTAGGAAGATATTTAGAATTGAAATAAAAAAGCCCGGTACTGCTGGGCTTTTTTTATGATTCTTCTTTTAAGGTTTCAACAAATTGAGATACGGTTGCCTTTGCATCACCAAAAACCATATAATTATTCTCATAACCAAATAGTTCATTGCTGATTCCAGCAAACCCCGGGTTCATAGATCGTTTTAATACAAAAGTGGTTTTGGCATAATCTACATTGAGGATAGGCATACCGTAAATGGGGCTGCTCTCATCATGTCGTGCTGCAGGATTTACCACATCATTGGCTCCGATAATGAGAGCTACATCTGCTCCTTCAAAATCATCATTAATTTCGTCCATATCAAATAATTTATCGTACGAAATATTGGCCTCAGCTAAAAGTACATTCATATGCCCTGGCATGCGTCCGGCAACTGGATGCACGGCAAACTTCACAACAACCCCTTCCTTTTCCAATTCGTCAGCAAGTTTTCTAACTTCATGCTGAGCCTGGGCAACAGCCATACCATAGCCAGGTACAATGATGACAGATTCAGCAGACTGCATAGTGTATGCAGCATTATCGGCACTCATTTCTTTGATGGTAATATTGCCTGCAGACTTAGGTCCTGTAGATGTCGCATCCACTTTGCCAAATGCACTGAATAAAACATTAGATAGAGATCGATTCATACCTTTACACATAATATTGGTAAGGAAAATCCCTGATGCACCCACTAAAGCACCACTTACAATCAGGGCTTGATTACCTAAAACAAATCCTGTGGCAGCTGCTGCAATTCCAGAATATGAATTAAGCAGAGATATGACCACAGGCATATCCGCACCACCAATGGGGATGACGGAAAGTACACCCAGCAATAATCCCACACCCAAAATAACATAGAATGCAGTCATGTTTTCAGGGTTCACAACAAAGATATATGCGGCAATTATTACTCCAACTAAAATGATCAGGTTGATTATATTTTGTCCGGGATAGGTAATAGGCTGCCCACTTATTTTCCCCTGTAATTTTCCCCAGGCAATGAAACTGCCGGTAAATGTTAATGAGCCAATGATTACGGAAAGTACAATTGTGATCATGGTAGTGGTGAGGTCACTGTTATTTTTGCTCAATTCTGCCAAATAAACTTCTTTTCCATTTAAATATTTAAACAATTCAGCGGATGCAACCAATGCCGAAGCACCCCCACCAAATCCATTGAAAATAGCCACCATTTCTGGCATGGATGTCATGGCTACTCTAATAGCCGTAACAGCACCTATTAATGTCCCAAGAGCAATTCCACCAATTACCCACTCCAATGGTATGGCATCCATTTTAAACAGAGTTGCAATGATGGCTATGAGCATTCCAACAGCTGAAAGGAAATTACCCTGGCGAGCTGTGTTTACTTTTCCCAGACGCTTAATGCCTAAAATGAAAAGAATGGCAGAAACAATATATGAAATCAATATGAAATTTGAGCTCATTATTTGTCACCTTTCTTTTTAAACATTTTAAGCATTCGATCAGTTACCAGATATCCACCTACCACATTAATGGTTCCAAAAACAATTGCGCAAAATCCAAGAATTGCCAAGAGTTTATCATCTCCACTGGCACCAACAGCAAGGAGTGCCCCAACAATGGTAATTCCAGATATTGCATTTGAACCAGACATAAGAGGTGTATGTAGTTGAGGAGGTATTTTCCCGATAAGTTCAGCACCGGCAAAAGTGGCTAAAACGGCAATAAAAATCAGACCAATTAGTTGTTCCATTAGCTATTCCCCTCAATAATATTTTTTGTCATTTCATGAATAATATTTTTCTCATGGGTTACCAGACATCCCTTTATAATGTCATTTTCCAAATCAAATTTAATTTTTCCATCCTCAATAATTTCTGTAAGAAGTTTGGAAATGTTTTTTGAGAGCATTTGACTGGCATGGTAAGGAACTTGTGCCGGTAGATTTAGTCTACCATCAATTGTAATCCCGTTATGTTGAATTATTTCCCCGGGTTTGGTGAGCTCACAATTTCCACCATTTTCAGCTGCCATGTCAATGATACATGAGCCGGGCTGCATATCATTCACCATATAATCCTTGATGAGAATGGGTGCTGGTCTACCAAAAATTAAGGCAGTGGTAATAATTGCATCAACTCTTTTTGCAGCATCATGAAGCAGTTCCATTTCTTTACGGATAAACTCATCATTCATTTCAACGGCATAGCCGCTATCGGTTTCTGCTGAATCATCTAAGTCCATATACAGAAATTTTGCACCTAATGATTCAACTTGCTCCCTAGCTGCTGGACGAACATCAAATGCCTCTACTTTTGCACCCAATCTACCAGCTGTGGCAATGGCTTGGAGACCCGAAACCCCTGCTCCAATAACGAGTACAGTTGATGGTTTAATGGTTCCGGCAGGTGTCATGAGCATGGGAAAAAACTTACTCATGTGGGAAGCAGCATTTAAGACGGCTCGATATCCACCAACCGTTGCCTGAGAGCTCAACACATCCATGGATTGGGCATAAGTACTTCTGGGTATCAGCTCCAGGCAATAGGATGATATATTTTTCTCAGCCAATTGTTTTACCAGGGCATGATTTGTAAAGGGAGCCAATAATGAAATGAGGGAGGATCCTTGATTAATCTTGGATAATTCTTCATCTGTGGGGGGATTAATCCGGATAATAAGGTCAGAATCAGAATAAACATCTTTTACAATTTCAGCACTGGATTCTGCGTAGAGTTCATCTGCAATAAATGAACCGATGCCTGCACCGGATTCAATTTTAAATTTCAAAAATTCTGAAGAAAGCTTCTTTATTTCAGCTGGTAGAATGGCAACACGAGTTTCACCTGCCAATGAATCTTTTGGAATGCCAATAATCATTTATTTTACTCCTGATTCAAAAAATGGATATTATTATGGAAAAGTCTAAATTTAAGCAAAAATATCAGAGAGAAATTTAAGCAGTAAATGGAATTTATTTTTACAAATAAAAGATAAATTTATACCAATATATATATCCAATCAATTTGTATTTTCTCATTAAATTCCTGTGCAAATTATGACCACAAAACTTCAATATGACTTACATGAAATAGGGGATGCTTCACAAAAAGCAATCGTTGCCATACATGGCTGGCAGGGAGACCGGAAGAGTATGTTCCCTCTCATAAAATCTATGAACATAAATAATGTTGGCTGGTATTTATTAGAAGCCCCATATCCCGTTAATAATGGCGAAGGTTTTAGTTGGTCCTATGAAAAACAAAATGGAGAATGGGAGATAGATGAACCCTGGCGATTGCTAAATGATTTTTTTGGAGAATTATTTAAAATGTACGATTCAAGAAAAATATATGTAATGGGATTTTCTCAGGGTGGATTGATCTGCTTTGATTTTGTATTATTTTTGGAGAAGCAATTAGGCGGTGTTTTTCCCATTGCTGGCTTTTTACGGAAGCCTGAATATAATGGTGCACGGTTTCACAAGACCCAGAAAAATACTCCCATTCTTATTGGACATGGAACGGAAGATGACCGGGTGCCGGTAGAGACATCCCAAAATGCGTATAAACAATTATTGGATCAAGGGGCAAATGCAGAATTACTATTATATAAAGGTAAACATAAAATAGGTGTGGAATTTATTAGAAAAATGAAGGATAAAATTCAATTATCATGAAACATGATTGGGATGTAATAATTGTGGGTTCTGGTTTTGGCGGGTCTGTGTCTGCTCTCAGATTAGCTGAAAAGGGTTATAAAGTTTTGGTGATTGAAAAGGGTAAGCGCTATGGAACGGAAGATTTCCCCAAAACCAATTGGAATCTGCGTAAATATTTCTGGATGCCCCGGATTTTCCTGTATGGAATTCAATGTATAACCTTATTTAAAGATGTTTTCATTCTCCATGGTGCAGGGGTTGGCGGCGGGAGCCTTGTTTATGCAAATACATTGTTAGTTCCACCAGATGAAGCATTTAACAGTGGCAATTGGCCCGGCTCAAATTGGAAAGAAAAGCTGACACCATTTTATGAAAAAGCAAAACAAATGCTGGGGGCAACTCCTGCAAAACATCAAGGGGAAACCGATAAACTACTAAAGGACTGTGCCCACCTAATGGGGAAGGGAGGTTCTTTCCATAGCGTAGATGTGGGGGTGTATTTCGGGGAAAGTGGAGTAAAAAAAGCTGACCCTTATTTTGATGGAAAAGGGCCTGAGCGGTCTGGTTGTACTCTATGTGGCGGCTGTATGGTGGGTTGCCGCTATAATGCCAAAAACACATTGGATAAAAACTATCTCTACCTTGCAGAACAATTGGGAGTAAGTATTTTACCTGAGCAGGAAGTGCAAAATATTCACCCCTTGGATGATGGTGGATTTCAGGTAACTATTCGAAAATCAACCGGAATTAATCGGCCAATTCAAAAACTACAAACCCAAAAAGTCATTTTATCTGGTGGAGTAATGGGAACGGTTAAACTTTTATTGAAATGTCGGGATAATGGCAGCCTTAGCGAACTTTCTAATAAATTAGGCGATTTTGTAAGAACCAATTCGGAAGCCATACTTGGTATAAAATTAAATAAAGCTCCAAAAGAAGATTATACTAAAGGTATTGCAATTTCAGCAGGATTTCATCCTGATGAAAATACTCACGTTGAAACGGTACGATATGGGCAGGGTCAATCTGCAATGGCGTTATTGACAACTCTTTTACCAGATCGAAAAATACCTCTTCCGGGGTTTATACGGTGGGGCATTTCAATTGTTAGATCTCCTCTGCAATTTATCACCAATTTATTTCCCATAAATTGGGCTAAGAAAACGATTATTCTATTGGTTATGCAGCCGGTAAATAATTACTTAAAGCTAAATTATAAGCCTCGTTGGTGGCGCTTGGGAATAAAATCCATGAACAGCCAATCTAATACTGGTGAGAAAATACCTTCCCATATCGCCATTGGAGAAAAAACGGCAGAGACAATTATTCAAAAAACAGGGGGAGTTGCCCTTACCAGTTATATGGATTCTATTTTTGGTATCCCCACAACAGCACATATCCTAGGGGGAGCCATTATGGGAATTGACTCTGAATCAGGAGTAATTGATGAGAATTTGGAAGTCTTTAATTATCCCGGATTATTCGTGGTAGATGGATCTTCAATCCCTTCTAATTTAGGTGTGAATCCCAGCCTCACCATTACTGCCATGGCAGAATATGCTATGAGCCGGTTTCCGGAAGCTTAGGGTTTAAGAAGTTAAGATATAGAGTCTGGGTGCTTGATACTGAGATCTGGTTATGAAATCAATGTATAGGTAACACATATGCTAAATATTTTGTAATTATAATGTTGTTTGGGATGCATCTCAATATTCCAGTGGGATACATTTCATTCATATGGTTGCCGGGCAATATGTTCGCTCCCAGAAAATCATGCTGATAAAATGAACTGTAAAGATGATATCTTCTTAATTGATAGTAGGGGTTAGGAATTTAGGTTCCCTACTATTAAAAAAGTTGTCATTCCTTCTTACCTTTACTTCCTTCTAAATTACTCCCCCATGAGCGTACGCATTTCAAATAATACATTAGAGGTTTTTAATCCTGCAACA
>CAZGBZ010000071.1:0-8483 GCA_964524135.1 uncultured bacterium | reverse complement strand
CTATCCTCAAAAACCGTTATAATCATTGAGCAAGTATCCAATTAATTTGTTTAAACCCTTTTTCCATTATTCCTGACTTGGAAATATCCAATTGAATATTATAAAATTTATCTGAGAAATCAGATGCAAATCCTACTTTCATTTCTGATTTTAATAAACTTATAAAACGAGAAATTGATAATTGAAAATTTGGATTTAAATCTACAATAATATCAAATTTATTTTGTTTTAAGGATTGCAGAAGATTTTTTTCTTCTGAAAGGATGGAATCTTTATCAGAATGGTTTATAAACATAGAATTGCCTATTCGTAAATGAAACAAATCTTTAAATTGTTCCTTCACAATAAAAATAAATTGCCTTTTTTGCACATTTTCTTTTCCTAAATCACGGAAAGCATAACAGGCAACCCTGAATGATGGTTCGTCAAATGGGAAAATTATTAGAATATTTTCAGGGTTTCCATTACTTAGAGTTAATTGGAGCCTGGAATGCATTTTTTTTATTCTTCCAGTAATGGACCAAAAGAATATTCTCCAACGTAATTTGAGTAGTTTTAGACTCATAAACATGGATAATTTACAAACTTGGGATTCAAACGTTAAACCCTCAATAATTTTATTTTACAACAAATTTTAGTTTAAATTGATTAATAGAATTTGCTTCATCATTACTCTTTTTATCAGCTTGACCATTTCACAAGATTATCTTTGGCCGGTAAAAGCTAAAAAAGAAATTACTGCCGTTTTTGGGGAAGAACGCCCTGGGAGGTATCATACCGGCGTTGATATCAGGACATTTGGTGAAATTGGGTATCATTTGGTTGCAATCGATGATGGATACATTTCACGGATCAGAACCAGCTCGAAAGGATATGGTAAAACTATTTATCTACAATTAAATGATGGCAATACGGCTGTTTATGCCCATTTGGATCATTTTACACCGAAATTAGATAATTTGGTGAATGCACTTCATGAAGATTATGGAAAATATACCATTGATCACAAAATAGATCCTGAGGACCATCCCGTTAAAAAAGGTGACTTAATAGGATACTCAGGAGACACAGGTGGTGTCTCTGGTCCCCATCTTCATTTTGAAATTAGGGATGGCTACGGTCAGCCTGTAAATCCTTTTCAATATTCTTTGGACTTACCAGACAATTTGCCGCCTGAAGCAGAATCTATTGCCGTTTTACCTTTAGATGAATTTGCAATAATTGACGGTTTCTCTGAACAGAAAATATTTCCCCTTCAAAAATTAAACAACAATGAATATATTTTAGCCGACACTATTTATGCTTCAGGAAATATTGGAATCGCTGTAAAAACTCTTGATAAAATTTCTGGGCAGCATTTCAATTTTGGAATTTACAGCATAAACCTTTTATTAGATGCTCAATTTATTTATTCCATGCAATACAATAAAATTGATTGGGGAAATGCCAGCAAAATTTATACAGAACGCAGTTACTCACTGGCACGGGAAGGATATGGAAAATATTATCATATTTTTAGTCACCACGATAACCAATCGCTTCCATTTATTAATAGTAAATCCAGATCGGGGTTTGTTTTTGATCAAAAAGTAGTTCATGATGCAATAATTGACATTCATGACTTTGCGGGCAATAAAATTGAAATTCGTGCTTATTTTGTCTCCGACACCTTACCAAAATTTGAATATTTTACTACATTTCTTGATAATAAGTGTACCATCACATTTAGTCCTGAGGAAAAGGTTCGCCCATATTTTTATTTAACAGAGGCTGGTTCTACGGATATGCTAATCCCAACAGAATATTATGATATGGGTAATAATACATTTTTGGTTGAAAATATTAATCCCCCGTTTAATGTGTTGCAGATTTTCGGAAAAAATAATTCAGGAGTATCAAGTCCACCAACCTTTCATAGCAAACCACTAAAAGATTTTGAAAATATAAAAGGTGAGTTTAAATTAAAACATTACGAGCAGGGAATATTTATTTCATTTACTGAGAAATTTTTTTCAGGTCTAAATGCATTTCTTTCAATGAAAAAAGAGGGGATTTTGTATCCCCATGAATTAATTCGAACTTCTAAACTCACATTATCTTCAGGATTGTTGGCACCTTCTGACCTTGAAAATGTAACCGAACTTAAAATCTATTATGAAAGTTCTACTCCTTATGAAATATTTAATATGAATCTTTCTGGAGGAATTGTTTATCCAGATTCATCATTTCAAATTGAACTATTGGACGGTCAAATAGTATTGACTGGTGAAGAAGATACTTTTTATGATACTACATTCATTTGGACTAGACCTGTAAATACCTCTCAGCCCAAAGAAGGTCAAATAATTTCTGGGCCCTATTATTTACAGCCTAACCTAATTCCATTTAATAATGAGGTTCAGTTAAATATTGCCATTGACCCAATATATTCCATGAGAAATCTTGGAATCTATTACTATAATCAGAAAAAATTTGAGTGGAACTATTTACCATCCCGAATTTCCTCTGATTCTAAATTTATAAATACTTTTATCTTATCGGGAGAAATATTTGCCGTAATCGAAGAAAATAATTCACCTGAATTATCAGAGTTTATCCCGGATTTAAATGCTACCTATTATTCCTCCGACCTTGAACATATTTCATTTAATGTAATGGATTCATTCTCCGGGTTAGAAGGTGAAACCGATGTAATTGTTAAATTAGATGATCATCCGGTTGTATTTGAATATAACTCCTATCAAAATAAAGTACGGTACCCATTAAAATATAATTTGAAAAAAGGAACTCATACCCTGTATGTTCAGGCATCTGACAATGTGGGAAATAGATCAATTGTAACGGGTGAATTTTATATAAAATGACTCCAGAAGAACTGGTACAATATTCAATAAAGGCTCAACAAAGAGCAAAAGCGCCTTATAGCAATTATTTGGTGGGAGCTGCTCTTTTGACGGATGATAATTCCGTTGTTCTGGGATGTAACGTTGAATCAAAAGCATACCCCACAACCCTATGTGCTGAAAGGGTGGCTATATTTTCAGCAATATCCCAAGGGTTCACCAATTTTACCGCATTGGCACTCATTACAAAAGATGGTGCATTTCCCTGCGGGTCCTGCCGCCAGATCATTCATGAATATGCAAATGGAATCCCAATTTATATTGCCAATGAATCTGGTAATTTTATTACTAAAAATAGTTCAGACCTTTTACCTTTTCCTTTTGGATAATGGATAAATTTGCCATATTAATAGGCATAGCAGGGGGAACCGGCTCTGGAAAAACATCCGTTGCGAAAGCCATCGCCGCTGATTTTGGAAAATCAGACGTAGCTTTAATAGAGCTCGATTCCTACTATAAAGACCTATCCCACCTCACCTTGGAAGAACGAGCAACTGTTAATTTTGATCATCCAGATTCAGTTGATTATTCACTGATGAAAGAACATATAAAAAAACTGATTAATGGTGATAAAATAGAAAATCCAATTTATGATTTTGCAACTCATACCCGAAAAAAGGAAACCCAATCTGTTGAAAAACAGCGCATTATTATCCTGGAAGGAATATTGGCATTATATCATGCAGATATTCGAGATATGATGGATATTAAAATTTTTGTGGATACAGCGGATGATATACGAATTATACGGAGAATCAAACGAGATATTAATAAACGAAATCGAACTTTTTCTTCCGTTATTGAACAATATTATCAAACGGTACGCCCAATGCATATTCAATTTGTGGAACCAACTAAAATGTATGCAGATATAATTATTCCAGAAGGCAGTCACAATAAGGTTGCTATTGATATTCTTCGTACAAAAATTATGACCTTGATTCTAAATCCAAATAGCTCACATGAATAACCTATGACTTTAACCCCAAAATACACCGGCTGGATTGAGGTGATCTGCGGTCCCATGTTCAGCGGTAAAACTGAAGAATTAATTCGCCGACTTGTAAGGGCACAAATTGCTAAACAGAAAGTTGCCATATTTAAGCCAACTACAGATAATAGATTTGAAGAAGAATATATCGTTTCTCATAATCAGAGAAAGATTAAATCCGTTCAGGTTCACAACACAGAAATAATTATGGATTACCTAAATAAAGCAGATGTATTTGGTATAGATGAAGCACAATTTTTTGATAAATCAATTGTAAACGTTTGCAGATCACTGGCAAATTCAGGAAAACGGGTTGTAGTTGCTGGCCTGGAAAAAGACTATCTTGCAAATTGTTTTGGGTCAATGCCTGAATTACTCATTGATGCAGAATATATCACTAAGGTAAACGCAATTTGTATGAATTGTGGGGATCCCGCTAATTTTAGCCACCGAATCACTCAAGAAAAAAAACAGGTTGTTGTTGGTGAAACTGATAAATATGAAGCGCTTTGTCGGCGTTGCTATAATAAACAAACAGGGGACGATGAATGAATTATATTAGCATATTGGGATTATTTACATTGTTAGGTGCAGCCTGGTTATTATCCTATCACAGAACCGATGTGAAATTACGACCTATATTATGGGGAATTAGTCTGCAGCTTCTTTTTGCATTAATAATTCTGAGGGAAGATATAGGCAGTTTTATTGGGATGTGCATTCTGGGGTCGTTAATAATTACCTATTTGATGAGAGGGAATGAGGAACCTCAAAAAAGTATCGGATATTTTGTGTTTATAATATTCATCAATTCCCTTTTGATATGGTTAATTAATAACTCAATAGCGTTAAGTACCAATTTCCCTTTATTTATTTTTGTCTTTGTTATTATCCTATTTTCAATAAATTATTTCTTGAAAATTAATCCTTCAATACAAAAATATTTTATTTCTATCTTTTTACTTTGTGGTATATCCCTTCTCATTCTCAATGATTTGCATGGAAAGGTGATTGTTGAAATATTCAGCACCAAAGTAAAATCATTTTTAGAATTATCTGATTGGGGTGCTAAATTTCTCTTTGGAAATTTAGCAGATGAAAATTTCTTTGGAGCCTGGAAAGACGATTTTCCAAATAAAGGTACCTGGCCAGGATTCGGTTTTCAATTTGGATTTAAAGTTTTGCCTACAATTATATTTTTTGGCGGTTTCATGAGCGTTTTATATTATTTTGGAATCATGCAAAAAGTTATTCAATCTATTAGCCGATTTATGAGGTGGACAATTGGCACAAGCGGAGCTGAAACCTTATCCTGCAGCGCCAATATTTTTGTAGGACAAACTGAATCTCCATTATTAATAAAACCATTTTTAAACAATATGACAAAATCTGAATTGCTCACAGTTATGGTTGGGGGTTTTGCTACTATTGCAGGAGGTGTTCTGGCAGGGTATATTGCAATGGGAGTTCCTGCAGGGCATTTGATTGCCGCGTCTGTGATGTCTGCACCAGCAGCATTGGTGATTGGGAAAATCATTTTTCCCGAAAAAGAACATTCTCAAACAGCTGGTGATCTCGATTTACCGGATATTAAGGTTGGATCCAATGCCATCGAAGCTGCCTCAAATGGTATAACCGACGGACTGAAACTCGCTGTAAACGTAGGTGCAATGCTAATCGGTTTTATCGCACTCATAGCGGTAATTGATGTGCTTTTGAATTGGCTGGATTCCATTATTGATGGTTCCCTGTTAAATGGACTTTATGTAGCTTATGACTCATCTGGTCTGTCACCCGTAAATGGTGAGTTTGCAGGGTACTTCCCCGGCTCCCTTCGGACCTTATTCGGAACGATATTATCACCCCTTGCATATTTAATGGGTGTTCCTTGGGAAGATGCAGGTCATGTGGGTAATTTATTGGGTATAAAACTTTCATTAAATGAATTTGTAGCATTTGGTACTTTGGGAGATTATATTAATTCTGGCTTGCTAAGTGAACGGGGAATAATAATATCTACCTATGCCCTGTGTGGTTTTGCTAACTTTTCTTCTATTGGGATACAAATTGGCGGTATTAGTGCGCTTGCACCATCAAGAAAAAGTGATTTAGCAAAAGTGGGATTAAAAGCAATGTTTGGTGGGGCTATCGCATCCTGGCTCACAGCAACTATTGCAGGAATTTTTATTTAGGAGAACAGGATGAGACTTGTATTAATCGGACCTCCCGGTGGCGGAAAAGGTACTCAGGCAAAATTCCTAATTGACCATTTTTCTATCCCCCAAATATCTACGGGAGATATGCTTCGGGGAAACATACACAATAATACCTCCTTGGGGCTGGAAGCTCAAAAGTTTATGAATTCGGGGAAATTAGTACCAGATTCTATAATTCTGGATATGATGAAAAAACGGTTAGCTGAAGAAGATTGTAGCAATGGGTTCGTATTAGATGGATTCCCGAGGACTATCCCCCAGGCAGAAGGTCTTGACTACCTACTCAAGGAAATGAACCAACAATTGGATCATGTAATTGTAATGGATGTACCAGATAATTTAATTATTACTAGGCTTTCAAATAGACGATCGTGCAAAGAATGTGGACAGGTATTTAACCTTATTTTTGAACCCCCAACTACCGCTGGAAAGTGCAATACTTGTAATGGTGATTTATATTTACGGGATGATGATAATGCAGCAACTATCCAACAAAGACTGTCGGTTTATCACCAACAAACCAAACCTGTAATTGAATATTTTACTAAACAGGGTTTAACCAAAGTTATTGATGCAAAAGGGACAATTGATGAGATTAGATCGGATATTTTAAAAAATATTACATCTTAAAATTGTTAAATGTATAAACTTGGAATTACAGGTGGAATAGGATCTGGAAAATCTACTGCATCGGCATTTTTAAAAAAAAAGGGGGCAATTGTTTTTGATGCCGACTCAGAAGCTAAAAACCTCTTTACAACTAATACCGACCTCACCCAACGTGTTATTACTACCTTTGGACCCCAGATAACCATCAATAATCAGTTGGACTTAAAACGATTGTCAGAGCATGTATTCTCATCCAAATCTTTACAAAATCAGCTGAATGAAATAATCTGGCCTGAGGTGTCACAATTAATGAAAGAAGCTGCACAAAAAGCTGAAAATGAAGGAGTGAAATTATTTATTGTGGATGCAGCTCTTCTTTTTGAGGCAGGATATACACAATTTTTCAATTCTATTCTTCTCATCACAGCAAATAAAACTATACGCTACCAACGAATTCTCAATCGAAAAAACATTCCCGAGGACCAGATTGAAAAAAGAATGTCACTTCAAATGCCGGAACCAGAAAAAATTAAATTAGCAGATTATGCTATTGAGAATAATGGCACAATATTAGATTTACATAAAGAATTGACGGGTTATTTGGAATCTTTAAATATTAATTACTGAGTTTCGAGAGGTAGGAGTCTGGAAGAAAGAAATTACAGATGTAAATTCCGAAATTCGAATTTAATTTCTCCGAACAAAAAACACCCAAGTTGCAGTCGCTGAAAATTCAGACGACTGCAAACAATAGGTGTATCATTCACGGCATTCACCGTTAGGGTAAAATTAATAATTATTTCATCAATATTAGTTTCTGTGTTATGGCTGTATCTGGTGTTACCATTCTTAAGAAATACATGCCACTGGCTTGACTTTTGGCGTTCCATTGAATTTCATGGTACCCTGCCTGAACTACACCAGATACCAGCTCATGAACCAACCTTCCTTTCACATCATAAATAGACAGCACTAATTCACATTCAAATGCCACATCATAGGTGATGGTAGTGGATGGATTAAATGGATTGGGGTAAGGATTACCTAATCGGAAGGCATCTGGAATTACAATTACATTTTCTAATAAACCAGCAAATGAAATAGCATTATTTAACCATGGTGAAATTTCACCAGTTAATTCAATCAATTCACCGGTATTGGGACGATATAATTTAAATTCAGGTATATCACCTAATGCACAGTATGCACTGGAATTTGAATTTCCATCTGTTCCCATAACTGGTACGTCGATAGCCTCACCATTCCATTCTCGTGCTCCAACAACCGTTCCATTGTTAGTTGCTAATATCCATTCACCGGGGTTTATATCCAATCCATCCACCATTACAGCATCAAAGAAATAGAATGATTGCTGGGTAGATTGTTCATATCTAAATTCATCGGGTAGATTATCGTTTTGATCAACTTTGGTTTCAGAATACTGTTTTCTCACCAATCCATCGCTTACAAAACTAAATTCCAAATCATCTATATAGGAAGTTATCCAATACCCATTTAAAACGTTCCAATTCTGTAAACTACCCATCCATTCACCATTCCCATTGGGCATTGCTGCAACACCTGCTGAAATTATTCCGGTAATATATCCTTCAATATCATCGGGGAGGGCTTCACCTATTTCTGCATTATCAGCTCCTACGTATGAAACTAGATTAGGACCTATATGCAAATTATACAATTGATCCGGATTGGTAGGAAACGCATCAACACTATATGGTATAGGAGGATCTACTGGTTCTTCCT
>CAZGBZ010000070.1:0-8492 GCA_964524135.1 uncultured bacterium | reverse complement strand
CATATTAAAACAGTGAAAGGTATTGATGATTTTGCATCCATGCATGAAGTGGTAAGTCGCCGCTATAAACGGCAGTTTGAGGAGAAAAATCCCCTGCCAGACCTCATTCTTATTGATGGAGGGAAAGGTCAGCTTTCCGCAGCAAAATCTGCCTTAGATGCTTTGGGGTTAGGTTATGTACCGGTTGTTGGACTTGCTAAGCGTTTGGAAGAAGTTTATAAGCCTGGAATGTCCGAGCCTCAGAATATTGCCAAAACATCACCAGGCTTGCATTTATTACGGGCAATTCGAGACGAGGTGCACCGTTATGCCATTACTTTTCACCGCAAGTCCCGTAAAAAGGATATGACTAAAAGTATATTTGAAGAAATCCCTGGTATGGGGAAAAAAAGGATTCAAAAATTGTGGCAGGAATTTGAGTCGTTAGAAGCTATACAGAATGCTTCATTGATTGGACTGAGAGAAAAGACTGGATTTTCAGAAAATTTATGCAAAGCGATTAAGCAAACTCTACTTAAAAACCATTAAAATGGTTTAATTTATCCTAATAATATAGCAACCCACGACTTAAGTCGTGGGCTATTGAACAACCAATGTTAAAACCGTTTCAACGGTTTATTAAATTATTTTAGTTACAATCGTATTCAAGTGACTATAATTGTTCCAGAATTAAAATAATTCCTTACTGAGAACATCCACCATTTCATTATGAATATGCCCATTGGTGGCAAGCACGCGATTTCCAGAAAAGGGCATAGGGGAGCTATCCCAATCTGATACTTTACCACCTGCTTCTTCAACAATGAGAGCGCCGGCGCAGACATCCCAGGGCTGCAATCCAAACTCCCAGAATCCTTCAAAGCGACCCATGGCGACAAAGCAGAAATCTAAAGCTGCAGCACCCAGTCTGCGGATGCCCTGTGTTTTTCCATAAAGTGTTTTAAATAAGTCAAAGCCTTTAATCCATCTATCATCATGAGTATATGGAAAACCAGTGACTAATAGGCTATTAGATAAAGTATTAGTTGAAGTGATTTGGATTGACTCTCCATTTAAAAAAGCACCCCCATTTCTCTCTGCCCAAAAGCATTTATCTACGGCTGGATTATATACAACTCCGATAATAGTATCTTCTTTATATTGAAGACCAATGGACACTGCAAAGATTGGGAGATTATGAACGAAATTCGTAGTGCCATCCAGTGGGTCAACTACCCAGCGATAGTCTGAATTATTATCTTCAATATTACTTTCCTCTGCAATAATATGATGGTCAGGAAAGGTGGAGTTGATTTCCTTAATTATAAAAGATTCCGATTGGGTATCAGCAATAGTGAGTAAATCAATGGGTGTAGATTTATGTTCGTAGGAGGAAATATGACCAAAATGCTCCATTAGAATGGAGCCAGCTCCCTTTGCCATTTTAATGGCAAAATTGAGCATTTCAGTCTGTGTCACGATATATTGAGAAATTTACAGCTTGGTTTCGGCGACTGTTTTTTTAACAGCTTTTAGAGTATTATTGAGCATCTCTTGTTCTTCGGGTAAAAGGTTGAATTCCAGTATTTTCTCAATTCCGCCTTCACCGATAACAGTTGGAACGCCAATAAAATATCCGTCTACTCCAAATTCGCCCTCACATAACGCCGCAGATGGGATAACTCGTTTTTTATCTTTTAGGTAGGCTTCAGCCATTTCAATTGCTGATGCAGCAGGGGCGTAATAAGCAGAACCATTTCCAAATAATTTAACCAATTCACCACCTGCAAAACGTACTCTATCAACGATAGCATCTAACCTGTCTTTGGGTATGAGTTCTTCTGCTGGAATTCCTCCTATTGTTGCCAAGCGGGTAATGGGAACCATAGTGTCGCCATGGCCCCCCAGAACCATGCAATTTACATCCTGGGCAGAGTAGCCGGTTTCCATTGCCAGAAAAGTCCGGAAACGCCCACTGTCTAAAGCTCCTGCCATACCAATCACTTTATTTTTTGAAAATCCGGAAACTTTGTAAAATGAATATACAATGGCATCCAGAGGATTAGATACGACTATGACAAACGCATTGGGAGCATATTTTTTAACATTGTTGGCGACATCTGTAATGATTTTAATATTAATTGCCAATAAATCTTCACGATCCATTCCCGGTTTTCTTGGAATACCAGCGGTAATAATCACCACATCTGAATCCTTCAATTCTGCAGGGTCACTTGTACCTTCAAGGTTGGCATCATAGCCATCGTGCGGGCGTAACTGCATGATGTCCAGTGACTTCCCCTTGGTCATACCTTCAGCTTGAGGGATGTCGTAAATGACTATGTCACCTAATTCTTTTTGAGTAGCCAGAAGAGCGAGATTGCCACCAATCTGCCCGCCGCCAATTAAGGCTATTTTCTTTCGTGCCATATTAATGTTTCCTTTATTAAATTATTGAGTAGGAGAGTTTTATCGTTTTGCAATGGGGATAAAATCCCGTTTAGCAACACCGGTATAAATTTGTCTTGGTCTGTAAATTCGAGGTTTTTCAGCACTTCGCATTTCTTTCCATTGTGCTATCCAGCCAGGCAGTCTTCCCAAGGCAAACATCACCGTAAACATTTTGGTTGGAATTCCAAGAGCCCTATATATAATTCCAGAGTAAAAATCAACATTTGGATAGAGTTTTCGGGAAATAAAAAATTCATCCTTTAATGCAACTTGTTCTAATTCAATTGCAATTTTTAACAGTGGATCATTAATTCCCATTTTTGATAATAGTTTATCGGCAGATATTTTTAATATTTTAGCTCGCGGATCGAAATTTTTATAGACCCTGTGTCCAAAACCCATCATTTTAAAATTGGATTTTTTATCCTTGGCCATATCCACATATTTTTCAAAGTTGTCCCCATCTGCATGAATCATTTTCAGCATTTCAATTACACGTTGGTTAGCTCCACCATGCAATGCGCCCCACAGAGCGCCAATTCCAGCAGCAATGGAAATAAACAAATTGGCATGACTGCTTCCCACCATTCGTACTGTGGAGGTTGAGCAATTCTGTTCATGATCAGCATGAAGAATGAGAAGTAATCTTAAGGCTTCTGCTTTAACAGGATCTACAGTGTATTCCTCTGCGGGAACCGCAAACATCATGTGAAGAAAATTTTCTTCAAATCCAAGCTCGTTTTTAGGATAAATCAAAGGCTGACCAATTGATTTTTTATAGGCGAATGCTGCCAGGGTTTTTACTTTAGCTAAGAGCCGAATAATATTCAGTTCAATATCCCCATCAACTCTGGCAGGATAAAATGTAGAAAGAGCTGCAACAGTAGATGCCAGTACACCCATTGGATGGGCATTCATGGGGTAGCCATCAAAAAATCGCTTCATATCTTCATGAATAAGGGAGTGATAGGTTAATTCATTATTAAAGGAAGCTAATTCTGTTTTATTAGGCAATTCTCCGTAGAGAAGTAAATAGATGACCTCAACAAAACTCGAATTATCAGCTAATTGTTCTATTGGATACCCTCGATATCTCAATATTCCTTTCTCTCCACTGATGTAGGTAATGTCACTGGAACAAGAGCCGGTATTTCCATAGGAAGGATCGAAGGTTATATATTTCGTTTCAGACCTCAATTGTGTTACATCGATAGCTTTTTCATTCTCGGTACCCTTGACTATAGGCAATTCGATATTTTTACCATCTAATGTGAGTTGTGCTTTTTCCATAGATTATTCTGGCCTAATTTGGTGTTTGTAGTTATTAATTTAGATGGGAAATTTAAACAGAAAAATTAAGTCCTCACAATTGGAATTTGCTCACAAATTATGTTATTATTATTAACACCCTCTCTCAAAATTGTGATTTGTATCACATGGAATAGGTGTAACGAGAAAAACCGTTGTTTAAAATTCGGTAAAAGTTATAAATTTGCGAATAGTCTAATTGCTGTTAACTGCTATTACCAACATCCTAGGAGGGATGATAATTAATTAACTTATGGAGGAGAATTGATTTTAATGAAGTTTTTAAGCCGAAGTATCTTGCCTGTAGTACTTTTTATAATTTCGACACAATTACTTATTGCTAGTCCACCAGTCTGGGTGGATAATCCTGGCGGATATGAATTTACAGCAACAATTTCTGGTGGCATAATACTAAATGAGAATGGCGAACAAATGGGGGATGATGGAGATATGTTTGCCGCCTTCGATGATGCCGGTAATGTTAGAGGGCTTGGTCTTATGCTGTTTCCGCCCTTTGGACCTTATGCTGGAACACCCGTATTTGAGGTGCAATTGCGCAGTAATGCTGGAGGAGATCTCTTATCATTCAAATATTATGATGCTTCAGCAGATGCAATTTTAGATATTACTGAAACCTATGAATTTGTCATTAACGATATTTTAGGCGATGTAATTAATCCTATTACTTTTAATATTCAGGAAATTGAAACAAATGCCCCTGATTGGGTAGACTGTCCTGGGTGCTATGAATTTACAGCAACAATTTCAGGTGGAATAATAATTAGCGAGAGTGGTGAGCAAATGGGTGACGATGGGGACATATTTGCTGCCTTTGATGAAGAAGGAAATGTTCGCGGTGTTGGGCTCATGTTATTTCCGCCTTTTGGACCCTATGAGGGAACCCCTGTATTTGAAGTGCAATTGCGTAGTAATGCTGAAGGTGATCTAATTTCATACAAATATTATGATGCATCAGCAGATGCAATTTTAGATATTGCAGAAACCTATGAATTTGTCATTAATGATATTCTGGGAGATGTAATGGATCCAGTCATTTTTAATATTGGCTCAGGTGGAAATGATTGTGTGGATGATGACGCAGCATTGGCACCATTTGATTGTGCAATGGGATATGCTAATTGGGGTTGCGATTTTTTATGGGGTGGTGTACCTATAAGTGAATTATGTCCTGTCACTTGTGACACCTGTCCAGAAGCTGATGTGTATGGCTGTATGGATTCTGAAGCAGCAAATTATAACCCAGATGCAACTATTGATGATGGTAACTGTGAATATCCCTGTTTTGATGATGATGCCTCTGTAGCACCCTTTACATGTGGGTATGCTGTAACTACCTGGGGTTGTGATTTTTTATGGGGAGGTACACCTATTGGGGAACTATGCCCAGAATCATGTGGAAATTGTGGGGGTGGTGATATTGAAGGTTGTATGGATGATACGGCCTGTAACTATAATCCAGATGCCACTATTGATGATGGGAGCTGTTTAGAAAATGATTGCGCTGGAGAATGTGGTGGCTCAGCAGAAATTGATGAATGTGGAATTTGTGGAGGAGAAGGGATTCCACCTTGGGCTTGCGATTGTAATAATAATGTTGATTTAGGCTGTGGCTGCGGTGAAGCAGGTCCCAGTGGTTGTGATAATGTATGTGGCTCAACTTTAGAAAATGATGCTTGTGGTGTATGTGGTGGAGATGGCTCTGACGATTTAGGCTGTGGTTGTTTTGTACCCGGTCCTTCTGGGTGTGATAATGTATGCGGTTCCACTTTAGAATTTGATGAATGTGGCGTCTGTGGTGGTAACGGTATTCCCGTTGGAGATTGTGACTGTGATGGTAATGTGAATGATTGTGCCGGTGTCTGTGGAGGTTCTTCCGTTTGGGCAACCATGTGTGAAGATACCGATGGTGATGGTCTTGGTAATCCGGGATCAGAAACACAAGAATGTGTAGATGGTGGTAGAGATATTACAGATGGCTGTGATCTCCCAGATTTAAACTTGCTTTTAGGAGAAGACGGCTCAGTATATTATCAGTCGTCTGAAGAAATAGGTGGCTTCCAGTTTAATGTGGATGGAGCCACTGCTAGTGGTGCTTCCGGTGGGGACGCAGGTGATGCAGGATTTTCTATTAGTGCAGGTGGAAGTACAGTACTTGGATTTTCATTTACTGGTGCTACTTTTGGACCGGGGTGTGGAACCATTACTCAACTTGAATTAGATGGAAATGCAACAGGATTATCCAGTATAGTTGTATCTGATCCAGTAGGAGGAGCAATCCCATTTGTGTATTATGCTGGTGGTTCTGATTTGGTATTAGATTGTAGTGATGAATATCCAGATTGTGCTGATAACTTTTATGATTGTGCCGGTGATTGCGGTGGATCTGCTGAAATAGATGAATGCGGTGTATGCGGTGGTAACGGTATTCCCGTTGGAGATTGTGACTGTGATGGTAATGTGAATGATTGTGCCGGTGTCTGTGGAGGTTCTTCCGTTTGGGCAACCATGTGTGAAGATACCGATGGTGATGGTCTTGGTAATCCGGGATCAGAAACACAAGAATGTGTAGATGGTGGTAGAGATATTACAGATGGCTGTGATCTCCCAGATTTAAACTTGCTTTTAGGAGAAGACGGCTCAGTATATTATCAGTCGTCTGAAGAAATAGGTGGCTTCCAGTTTAATGTGGATGGAGCCACTGCTAGTGGTGCTTCCGGTGGGGACGCAGGTGATGCAGGATTTTCTATTAGTGCAGGTGGAAGTACAGTACTTGGATTTTCATTTACTGGTGCTACTTTTGGACCGGGGTGTGGAACCATTACTCAACTTGAATTAGATGGAAATGCAACAGGATTATCCAGTATAGTTGTATCTGATCCAGTAGGAGGAGCAATCCCATTTGTGTATTATGCTGGTGGTTCTGATTTGGTATTAGATTGTAGTGATGAATATCCAGATTGTGCTGATAACTTTTATGATTGTGCCGGTGATTGCGGTGGATCTGCTGAAATAGATGAATGCGGTGTATGCGGAGGTGATGGTTCTGATAATTTAGGCTGTGGTTGTTTTGAGCCGGAACCATCTGGCTGTGATAATACCTGTGGCTCTACTTTAGAAAATGACGATTGTGGAATTTGTGGTGGCGACAATAGCACCTGTGCTGATTGTGCAGGCGTACCGAACGGTGGTGCACAATTAGATGATTGTGGGGTCTGTGAAGGAGATGGTTCTTCATGTGCTGTGTATGTAGAAGCCTCAGTTAGTACAACCGTAGATGAGTCAGTATTTGACAATATTGAAGCATTTGAAGACAATTTTGAAGCATTGGTTGAAACACAATTAGACCTACCAGTAGGATCTGTGGAAGTAACCAATATAACTATTTCATCCAGAGAAGATTTAGAGATATTAGTTGAGTTTACCATAACCCTGACTGATGAAGAATTAGCTGACACAGATTTTGGATCATCCGAAGATGTGTCCGATGCATGGAGTGAGGTTGAAGAAGAAATTACTAATGACGGTTTAGAATTTGTATATGGTTGTACTGACAGCAATGCTTGTAATTTTAATGCAGATGCCACTATTGACGATGGCAGTTGTCTTGCCCTAGATTGTGCTGGTGAATGTGGTGGTAATTCAGCCAATGATGAATGTGGTATATGTAATGGTCCTGGTGCAATTTATGAATGTGGATGCGATGATATCCCTGAAGGCGATTGCGATTGTGCTGGTAATACCAATGATGAATGTGGAGTGTGTGGAGGTGATGGCATTCCTTCAGGAGATTGTGACTGTGATGGCAATGTTGATGCTGGTTGTGGATGCGGTGAAGCAGGTCCCAGTGGATGTGATAATGTGTGCGGTTCACAATTAGAGAATGATGCCTGTGGTGTTTGTGGTGGCGATGGTTCTGATGATCTAGGCTGTGGATGTTTTGAACCCGGACCATCTGGCTGTGATAGTGTTTGTGGTTCTACCTTGGAAAATGATGATTGTGGAGTCTGCGGTGGTGACAGTACATCATGTATGGACTGTGCCGGTGTACCTAATGGTGACAGCTGGGAGAGTGACTGTGGATGTGTAGCGGCTGATAATTCCGGTGATGATTGTGATGACTGTGCTGGTACTCCAAATGGTGGTGCAGAATTAGATGCTTGCGGAGTATGTGGGGGACCTGGAGAAATTGAATGTTGGGACGGATCATTTGTATGTGATGCAGCTGATTGTCCTGAGGAAAGTACAACGATTGACTATTGTCTGGATTTACATTCCGGTGCCAATCTGATAAGTTTTTATGGGCTTCCTGATGATGTATCTATTACAAATGTAATGTCTTCAATTGAAGGTAATGCTACCGGAGTTATAGGAGAAGGGGTGGCTGCCAACTATAATGGAACAGAATGGATGGGTAGTTTAAATACTATTAGTTCATTATCTGGGTATTGGGTAATTGTGAGTGAGGCGGGTTCACTATGTATTGAGGATGGGAATCCTACTGATCCTGCTATTCAATATTCTCTTCATAGTGGCGCAAATTTAATTTCTTTCCCCATTGAAGGGTCTGTAGGTATAAGTTCAAGTTTACCAGATGATGTTGAAGGATCTGTGAGCGGTATTATTGGAGAAGGTGTGGCAGCTAATAATCAACCTCCATGGCAGGGAAGTTTATCTGCACTAAGTGGAGGAAATGGATATTGGATGATTACCACTGAAAATATTTCTTTTTCCTT
>CAZGBZ010000069.1:0-8762 GCA_964524135.1 uncultured bacterium | reverse complement strand
TAAACTCAAGAAATATTTGACAGATAAATTAGAATAAACGTGTAATTTAAGACCCTATGAAATTTTATTACAATCCCAAACTAAAACAACTATCCCGAAATTTAAGAAATAACAGCACTTTAGCTGAAGTCTTACTCTGGAATGAGTTGAAAGCCAGAAAAATATTTGGATTTCAGTTTATGCGACAAAAACCAATTGGGGATTTTATTGTAGACTTCTTTTGCAGTAAATTAAAACTAGTATTAGAAGTTGATGGAAATAGCCATAATGGGAAAGAAAAAAAGACAATGTAAGGCAGAATTATTTGGAAAGTTTAGGACTTAAAGTTTTACGGTTCGAGGATCACATTGTTAAGCAAGATTTGAATTCGGTTATTGATGAAATTAAAAAATGGGTACAAGAAAATGAATATTTGGTGTAATTACGGGGACAACCCCAAAGTGAATAACCCCCTAAATCCCCCTTTGGAAGGGGGACTTTTGTGGCACAATTATTCCTCCTTAATAAAGGGGGAAAGGGGGTTGTTTCAATGTTAGCAAGAATCAAATACCTCACAGCGGGTGAATCTCATGGTAAGGGACTGCTTGGAATAATTGATAACATCCCTGCCGGCTTGGAAATATCGGAAGATTATATTAAAGAGCAATTATTTCGTAGACAGCAAGGACATGGCCGTGGCGGCCGCATGAAAATTGAAACTGACCACGCAGAAATCTATACAGGTGTTCGCCATGGGAAGTCGTTAGGTAGTCCTATTGGACTGGTACTTCCTAATAAAGATTGGGTAAACTGGACCAAGAAAATGTCGTCTGAACCGGTGGACGAGAAGATCACGAAGGTGACCCTTCCCAGGCCTGGGCATGCGGATTTGGCCGGTGTACAGAAATTTGATTTTAATGATATTCGTAATGTACTGGAAAGATCATCCGCTCGTGAGACTGCCATGCGGGTTGCCTTAGCATCTATCTGTCGGAAGTTTTTGCATGAAGTGGGAATTGAAGTGGGTAGCCGTGTGACCCAAATCTACAATGTGAAAGATGAAACCCCTCTCCCCGAAGGAATATCACCAGAAGTTTTAAATGAAATGGCAGATAAATCATCTGTTCGTTGTCTGGATAAAAAGGCTGAAACTGATATGATTGCAGCAATTAATAAAGCTAAGGCAGAGGGTGATTCAGTTGGGGGCATATTTGAGATTATTGCTACAGGACTGCCCTACGGATTAGGCTCACACACTCAGTGGGATAAGAAACTGCATGCCAGAATTGCTGAGTCGCTTATGTCAGTGAATGCGTTTAAGGGTATTGAAATTGGCATGGGGTTCGGCGAAGCAGAACGACTCGGCAGTGATGTCCACGATGAAATTGGTTGGGATGGAGAGAAATATATTCGCCACTCCAATAATGCTGGTGGTATTGAAGGGGGTATGAGCAATGCCCAGCCCATTGTCATACGAGCTGTGATGAAACCCATACCCACACTCATCAAACCTCTACGCTCAGTGGATATTGAAAGCAAGGAGGAGAAGCTGGCACATAAGGAACGAACAGATTCATGTGCAGTACCAGCAGCATCTGTAGTGGCAGAAAGCATGGTCTGTTTTGTTTTGGCAGATGCACTTCTGGAGAAATTTGGTGGAGATACCATGGAGCAGTTGAAGGCACATATAAAGGTATCAGGGAAGTATTAATTGAATGAACCATGCTTCTACAGATTAGACTGGCTCACTGCAAGCAAGCTCAGCACAGGCGAATTAGCACGAATGGACACGAAAAAATTAACCACAGAAGGACACAGATGAACACAAAGAAAAATGACAACTAAATTAGGAGAATCCAAATGAAAAAAATAGTCTTAATTGTAATTTTATTAATAACCTTCTCATGTGAGGATGCCCTTCAACCCACCGATTGTAAAGGCGTCATTGCAGGCACAGCCCTCATTGATGACTGTGGTGTTTGCACAGGTGGCACTACAGAATTAGAAGCCAATTATCTACAAGATTGTAATGGCACCTGCGGTGGATTGGCAGTCACAGATTCATGTGGGGTCTGTGCAGGTGGTTCAACCGGAATTAATGCCTGTACTCAGGATTGTGAAAATATTTGGGGAGGCAGTTCAATTATAGATTGTATAGGTAATTGCGGGGGTACAGCCCTTATTGATGACTGTGGAGTTTGCACTGGCGGTACTACAGAATTAGAAGTAAATTATCTACAAGATTGTAATGGCACCTGTGGTGGTGTTGAATCGGATAGTGATGGTGATGGTCTATGTGATAAATGGGAAACAGTGACAGATATAGATGGGAATATTTATAATAATGTGAAAATTGGCAACCAAATATGGATAGCAGAGAACCTGAAAGTTACTCATTATAATAATGGAGACACAATACAATATGTACAAGATGAATCATCTGATCCGGATATATGGATGAATTTAAGTACAGGTGCATATGGCTATTATGATGATAACCTATCCTTCAAAGATACCTATGGTAACTTGTACAACTGGTACGCCGTAAATGATAGTAGAGGACTCTGCCCTGAGAACTATCATGTACCAAGCGATGATGAATATAAAGTATTAGAGATGTATTTAGGTATGAGTGAATCAGAAGCCGATGATAGTGGGTTGATAGGCACCAATGAAGGTAGTAAACTGGCAGGGAATAGTGACTTATGGAATGATGGCAGTTTAGAAAATAACAGCGAATTTGGGACAAGTGGTTTCAATGGTTTTCCTAGTGGTTACCGCTATGGGCACAATGGTACCTACAACGGTATGGGGAACTCCGTTAACTTTTGGTCGTCTTCTGAGTACACCAGTTACTTCGCCTGGTTCCGGGGGCTGAGTTATGGCAATTCAGAATTGGCCCGTAACGGTACCAGTAAGGAGCAGGTTTTTTCAGTTAGGTGTATAGGGGATTAGGTTATAATTAAATTAAAAATATAAAGTGCCTAATGCAAAAATTATCCCTTAATAACAATCTCTTCCTCATCGGTATGATGGGTAGCTGGAAGTCCACTGTTGGGCGCAAGCTGGCGGAGGCACTCAATCTTGAGTTTATTGATACAGATGATGCTATTGAAGAAGTAATGGAAATGAAGGTAGCAGACATATTCAGGGAGTTTGGTGAAGATAAATTTAGAGAAATGGAGACAGCTTTTTTTGTTGAGAAAGCCAAGAAGGACGGGCAGCTGTTTTCAACTGGTGGGGGTATTGTTCTTAGTGCTGAAAATAGGAAAGTTTTACAGGAAAATGGAATAACCATTCTGTTGGATGCCTCACCTCAAACGTTGGCTAATCGTATTCATAATACCACAAAACGCCCTCTGTTAACTGATAGTGATAATTTAGAGACAAGACTGGCGCAAATCTGGGATGAGCGCCATCAATTTTATTTAGATTGTGCTCTGCATGTTATTTCAACTGATGAAATGGAACCACCACAGGTATTGAATGAAATTTTAAAGATATTGGAAGTTTCTAATGCAGACCATTAGTGTACCGTTACAAAAACGGTCTTACCCCATCTGGATAGAAGATGGACTGTTGACAAAACTGCCAGAATTGTTAAAACCTATGAACCAGGGTCAGAAATGGGTGGTATTTTCTCAAGGCGAAATTATTAGTTTATACGGTAACTCGCTGTGCGAGGGTTTAAAATCTGCCGGATTTCATATTGAATTAGTTGTTTTACCCGATGGGGAAAAAGCCAAATCTCTTTCTACCTTAGAGGGGATATTTTCACAGTTAATAGGGATGGGCTGTGACCGATTTTCCACATTTCTGGCATTGGGCGGTGGCGTGGTGGGGGATACTGTCGGATTTATTGCTGCCACTTTTATGCGGGGAGTGGATTATATACAAATTCCAACTACATTATTAGCCATGGTGGATTCGTCAATTGGTGGGAAGACAGGAGTAAATTTGCCATCAGGGAAAAACCTTGTGGGTGCTATTTGGCAGCCAAAGGCGGTGGTCATTGACCCGAAGTTATTAGAATCGTTACCTGAGCGAGAGATTTCTTCAGCTATGGGTGAAGTTATAAAATATGGCGCTATTTTAGATAATGACTTATTCAGCCTCATTTCTGATAATTTGGATAACCTGCTAAATTTATCCAATCCCGAATTACTCACAGAAGTCATTGGTAGATGTGCCAAACTGAAAGCGGATATTGTAGCTGAAGATGAACGCGAGGGAGACAAACGGCGCATTCTCAATTTTGGACATACCATTGGTCATGCCTTGGAGACTCATTTTGGGTTTGATATTCTCAGGCATGGTGAGGCCGTTGCTTATGGAATGCTGGCAGCGGGACGGATTTCCATTGAAGAAGGAAGAATTAAGAAGGAAAATTTTGAGTTGTTGCAAGGAATAATTGGAAAATTACCAATGCCAAAACTTCCTGAATTTGACACTGAAGAAATTCTGCTGATTATGCAGAGAGATAAGAAAGTGAAGGATGGAAAGATAAATTTTGTATTGTTGGAAGAGATTGGAAAAACGGTGATTGTGGATGAGATTGGGGATATGTTGATTTTGCAATCAATAAAATCTCTTCAATAAACCATTAAAATGGTTACCAAATTTAGTTTTTTCATATAACCCACGATTTAAATCGTGGGTTACTGATTACAAAAACCTAAAGAACCATTTTAATGGTTTAAATAGATAAGGAATTTTTATGAACATTTTAGTAATTAATGGACCAAACCTGAATTTGCTGGGGACTCGCGAACCTGAATTATATGGTACTGAAACTTTGGAGGAGCTCATGATGTGGTTGGAAACCAGCCAACAGGGTTCGAACCATTCTTTCAAATTTTTTCAATCAAATCATGAGGGTGAGATTATTGATACCATTCATGATGAGCGGCATTGGGCTGTGGGGATTTTAATAAACCCTGCTGCATTTACACATTATTCCTATGCCATTCGGGATGCTATTTCGGCAGTTGAGATTCCAACGTTAGAAGTACACCTTAGCGATATCAACAAACGAGAAGAATTTAGACAGATTTCAGTAATTTCTCCGGTGTGTGTTGATCAAGTCTCGGGGATGGGGAAGGATAGTTATTTAGAGGGGTTAAAAATACTTTTAAAACATATTAGCTAATTCCGCATCGTAGATAGGTCTGCGGATAATAGCAAATTCACCAGGGTCATGATCAAAAGGGATGCTAAAGCGACCGGACCCCCCATGACAAACTTCTACTTGTAAATCTTTATTGTTTCTCAATTCAGACAAGATTGTTTTTACAGTTTTATCAGGAGAAATAATTTCAATTTCAGTTTCTAACTCTAATCTATTTTTGCATTCAAAGGAGAGAAGTCCACGAGTTTTATCATATTGGAGAAACATTCCTGCTGCTTTGTGAGTCATTTCTTTTGATCTACCATCAGAAAAGTTTTCTCCAAATTCTCGTGGATTACGAGTATAGAAACCAGTTGTATAAGTACGGTTTGAAAGTGCCAACAAATCGTATAAATTTTGAGGGTCGAAAGGATTTCCTTCCACTAAATCATCGATCGCTTTCCGATAAGAGCGAGTACACATTGCGGCATAATATTCAGATTTGGTTCTGCCTTCAATTTTGAAGCTCATTACACCAGAATTTTGTATTTTATCGAGCAATTCTACTGAGCATAAGTCTTTGGCATTAAAAAGATATGTACCATTTTCATCCTCAGAAATAGGGTATTGTTCATCAGGGCGGTGCTCTTCTTTTACATAAAAACCATCATCGGGAGCAGTATATCCATTTCCATTCAGTTTTGAATTTTCTTTTGATTCAATTTCTGTAAGGCTGGAAGGGGTCTTGCCCAATTCGTATTCCCACCGACAAGAGTTGGTACATGTACCTTGATTTGCATCTCGATGGTTCATGTAATTTGAGATGAGACATCGTCCGGAATAGGCAATGCAAATGGCACCATGGACAAACGATTCCAATTCAATTTGAGGGACTTTTTTATGTATTTCTGCAATTTCTTTCAAACGGAGTTCTCGTGAGAGAATTATCCGTTCCACTCCTAAATCTTTCCAGAATTCCACGGTTGTCCAATTGGTTGCATTTGCTTGAGTTGAAAGATGAATAGGCATATTAGGAAATCGCTTGAGTGCAATATTTATCAAACCCGGGTCTGCCATAATTAGACCATCTGGTTCCCATTGCACAACTTTATCTAACTCCTTTAAAAAAGAATTAATTTTTGTATTGTGAGCATAGATATTAAGCGTGAGGTATATATTTTTTCCCATTTTATGAGAATAAGCGATTCCTTTTTGCAAGGTATCTTCTCTAAATTCATTCTCACGGGTTCTCAGGGAAAATTTAGGTATTCCCGCATAGGTTGCATCTGCGCCAAAAGCCAAAGCATAACGGAGCTTGTCAAAATTCCCCGCTGGTGATAATAATTCAGGTTTTCTGATATTAACCATTGTGATAATTTATACATGGTTAACCTATCCTAAATAGGAATGATTGAAGATGATTTCTATAGTAGAAAGAATAATAATAAAATCAGATATTAATACAATATGGGCATTTATAACAGATTTTTCAAGAAGTCTGAATTATAATCGTTTTCATACAAATTTGGAACTTCCAACCAATTATTCCCTGACAAAAATGAAGAAATTTAACATAAATCATAATTTTGGATTTGGAAATTATAATATGGTTGCTGAAATCACCGATTGTATCCCCCCAAACAAGCTTTGTCTTTGGGAATATTGTGTTGATGATAAGAAAAAAGGTTTTCCCCACAAAGTTGAATTTAAAGTTGAACCCCATGGAAATAAATGTACATTGAATTATACGGTAACCGGTACTTATGGCAGCAGAGTTCAGGACCTGCCTTTTAAACCAATACTGAAAGGCGTTATTATTGAGGAATTATTAAAAATAAAAAATGCCATCGAATCCTCTGAAACCACAACGAAACCGTTGGCCTCCGAAACAGCTAAACCAATTTAAGTAGGTGGGTTGATTGTATTTCAAATCAGTCGTAAATTTATACTCTCAATTACATCTAACATTTTAAAATAATATTAAATGGAAACCAATTTAAAAGAAATTAATAGTTATACCCGTCAGTTGGATATTACCATAGCCTGGGAATTGATTCAGAATGAATATGAGAAGGAATTTTCCCGTGCAAGGTCAACCTTTAGCATGAAGGGTTTCCGAAAAGGAAAAGTACCAGAGCAAATTGTAAAGAAAAATTTAGGACCATCAATTGAAGCGCATTTTGCAGAGGATTCAATAAATACTTATTATCGAAAAGCCTTGGATGAATTAGAATTGGCTCCCATTAATCAAGCATCCATTGATAATTTAGAATTTAAGGAAGGATTAGCCCTTTCTTTTTCTGCACGGTTTGAGGTAAATCCTGAAATAATATTACCAAAATATCAAAAGAAATTTAAAATAAAAGCAGTCCGGTATATGGCTGGGAATGAAGATATTGAACAGGCACTAACCCAATATCAAGAACAACATGCATCAATAAAAACTATTGAAACCGGAGCGGAAACAGGTCATTTTATCCGTGGAGATTTCAACGTAATAGATGACAGTGGTTTACCAATTGTGGGTAGGAAAATGGAAAATCAATACATCCGGTTGGGTTTTGGCCTGTTTAAAGATGATGCAGAAAAAGTATTTATAGGTGCTAAAGAAGGGGAGGAGATTACCGTTTCCATCCAAAATAAAGAGAATACAGTTAAATATCAGGTGAAAATAATTCGAGTGGAGGAACAATTATTGCCTGATATTGATGATGAGTTAGCCAAGACAATTAATGAAAATACCAATACTTTGACCGAACTGAAAAATGTAATTAAAAAGGAATTACAAGCTTCTTTGGATAATGATCATAAGGAATTGGTTCGCAAGGAAATAATTGACTACTTTGTGAAAAATTCTACAGTAGATGCCCCGGAGTCAATGGTGACATTATATTTAGAACAAATAAAGGATGATTTAGAAAAAAGAAATCAGCCATTTGATGAAAAACAGATGAAAGAAAACTACCAGTCTCACGCTGAATGGAATATCAAGTGGTATCTTATTAAAGATCAAATTATTGAAATTGAAGCATTGGAAGTCTCAGATGAAGAAATAGAAGGTAAAATTGAAAATGCAATTTCAAAAAATCAGGCAAAAGAAACTCAAATCAAGTCTTTTTACGGGCAATCAAAGAATAAACAGCAACTGTATAGTGAAATGTTAAATGATAAGCTTTTTGAGAGACTTTCTGAATTTGCGAAATTAAAAGTGGTGGAGGAATCCACCAATGAACTACGGAAAAAACAAGCAGTTTAATTAAAATGGAGAATACACAAAGTATGTTAGTACCAATGGTAGTTGAACAATCCCCCCAAGGGGAGCGTGCGTATGATATTTATTCACGATTATTGAAGGAAAGGATCATTTTTTTGGGGACTCAGATCGATGATCATATTTCGAGTTTGATAATTGCCCAACTTCTCTTCCTTGAAGCCGATGACCCGGAAAAGGAAATATTTATGTATATAAATAGTCCCGGTGGAGTAATTACATCCGGCTTTGGAATTTTAGATACAATGAATTACATTAAACCTGAAATTTGTACAATTTGCATGGGACAGGCAGCAAGCATGGCTGCAGTTCTACTCAGTGCCGGAACAAAAGGAAAAAGATCTGCACTAGAAAATTCCAGAGTTATGATTCATCAACCATTAGGTGGATTTCAAGGACAGGCAT
>CAZGBZ010000068.1:0-8859 GCA_964524135.1 uncultured bacterium | reverse complement strand
TAAAAAATCTGGAGATATTGCTCATCTACTACAATCAACTCACATCATTACCTCGAAGTATTGGCAACCTGAATAATTTGCAAGTATTGTATTCATCCAATAATCAAATTACTTCGCTTCCAGAAAGTATTGCTAATTTGAGCAACCTTCATAAATTATGGATCAGTTCTAATCAGCTCACCACTTTGCCTCATTCATTATGTGAACTACCATCTGATTGTGATATTAATGTTTCCTATAATTGTCTTTCAGAAGAATTTTATTATAGTTGTATTGATAATGCCGGCCACCACTTAGGCTACTGGTGTAAATAGTCATATATGCGTTTTTATATAATCATATCCATATTATTTTCCTTGGAGTACGCATACAATAACGAAACATTAGTCCATCAAATTTTTGATGGCAATTCAGATTGTCTTACCGATGAACTATATGGCAACATCACAGATGAAAAATATAATAATCTTATTAAAAGGCGGAAGTTTGTTAGAACAAGATTGCAAAATCAATTATATAGAAATGTAACAGACACATTATTCGTGCCTATTGTATTTCATAATTTATATAAAATTGTAAATGGTGAGCCTATACATTCATATTGTGATTATGCTGGTGGATTTGGGATAGATAGTTTCGAATATGTAACAGGCAATGATCAATCTATTTGCAATCAAAGAATGTTACGTTCACTTCAGGTATTAAATGCAAATTATGCTCTTTCAGGTATTCAGTTTGTGCTAAATTCAGATTATCCTAATATGTTACATGCAACAGATCCAAAATTTGATGGTTTTTATGAACGTGCAACAGATGGGACTGCAACTTCCCCAGAAGCAAACGCCCTTAAAGAACATTATAATATTCCAAATACACTTAATATATATATTGTAGATTTTATAATGAATAGAGATGGTACATCGGGTATATCAAGTTATCCTTGGAGTGTTGGAACCTTAGGGGGTTTATTCATTAAACATGGTCATTTACCAGGTGATGCTGATGTTCAATCTCAGGCAGATTATAAGAGAACATTGATGCACGAAATTGGCCATTATTTTGGTTTGTTACATATAAATGGAACCTGGTATGTCTCAACAGATACATTAAATATAAGAGAGTTTGTAAGTGAGAATGACTGCAATTTTAATGGTGATACAATTTGTGATACTCCCGCTGAACCCGGAATGAGTAACGAGGCATGGTATACAAATTCTAATAATCGAGAATGTATCTATCATGGATATGGTGGAAATTATAATTCTGATGATAGTACATTACAAATTGGAGGATATAATAACTATTTTCTATTCAATGAAGGGAATCCAGAATGGGAAGGTTATTATCCAAGATATAATTATTGTGATGCATGGGGCATTGAAAATCCCTATGGTTTGGATCATTGCCAAAGATTTACAAACTATGATAATCTGGGAGATTTTTTTGGAACAAAAGATTTACCTGAAAATTATTTTAATCAAAACCAATCTGAATATACAACAGATTGTCATATAAATCTTTTTTCAAATTTACCAATAGGATATAATTTTATGCGTGCAGCAAGTTTTCCATATAATGATTGCGGAATATCTCCAATTAATGACAATAACTATTATGATGAAACCAAACGGGGATTTACGGAAGAACAATTTGCAAATATAAGATATTCTGCAGAAACTGATTATATTGGATGTATAGATCCAAATGAAGGTAATTATAATCAATATGCTTTAATTGATCGTGGAGATTGCATTTGCTCTGGTAATTTATCCAAAGATGAATGTGGTATATGTGGTGGCCCAGGATTAATATACAATTGTGGATGCTATAATATGGCTGAAAATGCATGTGATTGTAGTGGAAATATTCTAGACTGTAATGGAGTTTGTGGAGGTTCAGCCATAATTGATGAATGCGGAGTATGTGGCGGCAGTGGCATACCGGTAGAGAAGTGTGACTGCCTAGGAAATATACTAGACTGCGCAGGTGTGTGTGGCGGCATAGCATCAATAAATACATATTATTACGATACGAATGGTGATGGGAAAGGATGTGATGGGAATAATACAATTGAATGCAATTCCGCAACTTGTACAACTGATGACTGTAGTGGTGATGGACAAAATGGGGATTGTGTCTATAATTTTTGTTCAACTATCAAACCCTTAGGTTGGCATTTAGATTCTTCAACAAATTGTGATGCATGTGCAAGTCCGATTGGATATGATGAATGCGGAGTATGTGGTGGAAGTGGTATACCGGCAGAGAAATGTGATTGTCTAGAAAATGTATTAGACTGCGCAGGTGTGTGTGGCGGCAGTACTGTAGTCGATGAATGTGGAGTATGTGGCGGCAGTGGGATGACAGAAGGGTTGGACTGTAATGGAAATCAATTATCACTATTTAATGGGATTATTCCTGATAATTATAGCATCCACCGTATTTACCCTAACCCATTCAACCCCATCACAACCATCCGCTATGGCTTAACGCAGAATTCAGATGTTCAAATCTTTATCTACGATATTAATGGAAAACTAATCACCACACTTATCAATGAATTTCAGATAGCAGGATATCATTTTATCACATGGGATGCTTCAGGTTATTCCAGTGGAATTTATTTTTTCACTATGTCTGCAGGTGGAATTGCTAAAACAAAAAAACTAGTATTAATTAAATAAACAAGGGAATTATCGATGGAAATAAATTATGACTTTTTCAGGCAAGTTGATATTCGAGTTGGCACTGTTTTATCGGTAAAAAATAATGAGAAGGCTCGTCATCCAGCTCTAGTTTTGGAAGTTGATTTTGGTAATGAAATCGGTATTAAAACATCCTCTGCGAAGATTACCCATTATTATAATCCAGAAGAACTGATATGCAAACAGATCATTGCTGTCTGCAATTTTCCTGCAAAAAATATTGCCGGTGTGAAATCAGAGGTGTTGGTACTGGGAGCAGTAGAAGAAGATGGGAAGGTTGTATTAGTTCATCCATCTAAAAACGTAGCAAATGGATTGGAAATAATTTAACTAAATTTTATTTATACTATCTCTTGGAACAGTATTTCATTACACCCTAATTTCTCCCTCTATTTTATAGTATTAATTAAATTTTTCAACTTATATAATCAGGAGCAATAAATGATGTTAGGAAAATTAATGATCATTGTAATAATTACAAGCCTCTTTACTTGTAGTATATTTGCAGGATCCCTTACCGGCAGAGTAAATTTTGAAGGAAAGGGTCCAAAGAAAAAAATCTTGAAAATGGATGCTGATCCTGTATGTGGTGCATCTCATAAAACGCCTGCATATCGCGAGAGTTTTGTATTGAGTGAAGATGGTTATCTAAAAAATGTAATCGTTTATCTGAGTAATGTTATATATGATGGTAAAGCACCTACTACTCAGGCAGTAATTGATCAAAAGGGTTGTGTATATTCACCTCATGTTCAGGGAATAATGGCAGGTCAGGAATTACTAGTTAAAAATTCTGATGCTACACTTCATAATATTCATGGACTGCCAAAAATTAACTCAGAATTCAATTTTGCCATGCCCAAGGTTGTAAAAGAAAAAGCCATAAAAATTAATAAGCCTGAAAACTTTATCAAAATCAAATGTGATGTGCACCCCTGGATGAATGCCTATATTTCCGTTTTTGACCATCCTTATTTTGCTGTTACGGATGATACAGGCAGTTTCAAAATTGATAATATTCCCCCTGGTGAATATGAAGTGATCGCTTGGCAGGAGAAATTCAAGGACAAAAAAACCAAAGAATGGAAAACGGAAAAAGCAACTGTTACCATTGGAGATGGTGATACTACCCAGAATTTCACCTTTATAAAAAAAGCTAAAAAGAAATAATCACCACAATATTAAATGAAAGGTGAGGAATTTTATTTCTCACCTTTTTTTATTCAGATGAAAAAAATAATTCTCCTTTCACTTGTGTTTTTCTTAATGGATTGCTCAGGCAATAGATCATATTCTGTACGGGGTACCATCCTCGAAGTACGGAAAGATTCCAATGAATTTCTTATTCATCATGATGAAATCCCAGGGTTTATGATGGCTATGACCATGCCCTTTAAACTGGCTGATAGTTTGGATTTATACAGATATAATGTAGGAGACAGCCTGAAATTCAGATTAATTATGGGTGAGAAAAGAGCCATAGCATCTGAATTTAAATTACTGGGAAAGGGGACACTCCCCATTCCTGATGATATGTGGGATGACGAATATACGGCTCTGGAAATAGGAGAAATTTTTACAGATATAACTCTCCTGGATTTAGATAGCAACACCGTTTCACTCTCCAATTCAGACGGCAAATTTAGATTAATTTCCTATATTTTCACACGCTGCCCCATGCCCAATATGTGCCCGGCTGTGGTTGTAAAAAACCAGTATTTATCTAAGATCTTTCAAGATATACCGGAAATTGAATTTCTTCTAATTAGTTTTGATTATCTGTATGACACCCCATCAATCCTTAAACTCAATTATGGGAGTTTGGTAGAATCCAACCCTAATTTAAAGGCTTATTCCAGTTTTGGTCATATTAACGATATTTTCACTTTAGGCGGTCAGTCCCAGGTTTCATTCTGGGGAATTGAAGAGAACGATATTGGTCATTCCCTACGCTCTGTTCTCATCGATCCCGAAAGGCGCCTGCTAAAAGCCTATGATGGTATGGATTGGCTCCCAGAAATTGCTGAACGGGAAATCCGCAACATCCTCAATGCCTATAGTTTGTAAGTGTAACTCGAGCATCTTGGTTGAGGAAGGGGAACAAGCAAGATGCTTGTTTTACTCTAATCCACCTTTATTCCATACACCTCTTCAAAAGTGTCGGTAGGCATAAGCCGAATGGCATCCCAAGTTAGTTTTGTGCAAACACGGGCGCAAACTTGGCAGCCCGTACATTCATCAAACCTAACTTGAACAGGCGGAATAGGAAATCCATATTTTTCTTTGGGTACAGGCTCAATACAATCTACTGGGCAAAAAGGCACACAAGCCTGACAGCCTGTACAATTGTCTTCATCAACCACTGCCATGATTTTTGGGCGACTTTTCTTAACCCTGGGTTCGTCAGGTAAATCTGGAATGCCTTTAAAATGATCTGCTGTCTTTTTTGCCATAATTTATTTATTAATTGTTACTTAATCCAAATTTCTTTATTACTAATCCCATGATGAAAAATATTGCACCAATACCCAGAAGCTTATAATCCATTAATTGGGGAAATTTAGTGATAAAGCCTGCACCAATTACCAATAATCCCACCAATTGGAAGCCTTTGCTGATATAATACATCAGGCAGGGTAATTATTAGCTGCAGTCTCTTCAACAATTGCTATTTCACCAATAATTTCCACATTTTCTTTAAATCCGCGATGCTGTAAAATAGTTACATACAGAAAATGAATAAATGCCAAATCAAAAAGCAGACCATGAATCCCGCCGGAAACGCTCCCGGTTTGAACAGCGCCACCTAAAATAAAAACTATTCCAACAAAAATCATGTTCATGGTTAAATGGGGAAAGAGAATCATTTTTGTTTTCTTTACTTTCTCATACAGAGTGGGATCAGCACTCCCCAGTTTAATAGTTTTTTTAATAGCTGTCCCGGATCCAATAAAATAAAACATGACCAAGGTTTCCGTAAACATATAGAAAATAGCTGAAAACAATGCAAACTGCGGATGATTGGCTTGAATCAATTGAAACTGAAAATAGCCTTGTAAACCAGTGAGAGCCAAAAGAACAATAGTAATGGCAATGCATAAATAACTGATGATCATCAAACCCCACATAATTATTTTCCTACTTGTTCAAAAAGCAAATTAATTTAAGAAAACTTAATAATTATTACCAATCATCGTCTTCGTCTTCATCCTCATCCAACTCAAAATCATATCCATTCTTTTTAAAGTATGCCTGGATTTCTTTGGTGATATCTGTTTTTCCTTTGATGGAATAAATATAATCTCGAAGACCTTCCAGCATGATTTCCCTATCGCCTCCAACTTTTACCACATGTTCTCCCCAATCAGAAACTGCTCCAGGTGTACTTAGCAATTCTTCATCGGGCAGGAATGGTGCCGGCATTTTTGTCCCCGGCATTATTGATTGGGGGTCATTCATCCAATCTATCACCCAATCCGGATGAAGTCTTTCTTTCGTAAGAGCTAAATTTGGCGCCCATGTTTGGGCTCCCTGTTTAGGAAAGGTTGTTCCATAAAAATGGCAATTATTACAGGCACCTAATTCTTCTAATTTTTTTCCGGCTTTATATTTTGTAGTAGATGCACTCACATGAAAATCTGATTCAAAAGCAAGGGGTTGTTGATCATAATATTGGAAAGAACGAATGATGGCATTCCATTCTTCATCAGTCAAATTAAAAGACGGCATACGTACTTGAAGGTTTGGTCGAATTAGTGACGGTTCTAAAAAGAAATTAAAAAGCCATTCAGGTTGAACTTTAGCTCCCTCAGTATTCAAATTGGGTGGAGCATATTCCGGGGAGCTATAATTATCTGCAATTTGTCCGCCAAACCCATCAATAATATGGCATCCCTGACAATTATATTCTTTTATAAGCTTCCTGCCTTCATACACCATTTCATCTCTTACATGATTAGAAACCAGTAAGTTTTCACCAACCTCATCTTCAGAAAAACTGAGAATAGCCGTAACTAAAGCTTCAATTTCTTCAGAACTAAAATTAAAATTGGGCATACGTAATTTATCTTCTGGTGGCGAGGCTTTTCCCTTATCAAAAATTCTGGGATTTTCCAGCTTCTGGGTAAACCAGGCATAATTGGTATGCTCTAAATCATGAATGTATCCAAAATCTAGTTTGCTTAATGGTTTTGATCCTTCAACAGTTAATTCTGTGCCTATGGGTTTGGCATTTTCATAACCAGGAATATTGTGACAACCGAAACATCCGTAATAGCGGATGCTTTTATCAGCTACATAATCAATTTTTTTATCAAAAGCCATATTCTCTAACCGCGATTTGGCTTCCTTTTCAGGATACATTTTTCGAAGCCATCCCAAAGCAATATTATCAAGGGTCTCATCATTCATTTGAATAGATTCCATTGCATCAAATTCAGGATTTGTAGAATTCATCAAATAAGCTGTGAGGTTTTTTGCTTCTTCATCACTTAATCTCAAATTGGGCATTCTGGTCTCATGCCAGTATTCATTGGGGTCTTTCAACCAATTATACACCCACTGAGCAGAGGTTTTACTTCCTAGATTAATTAGGTTTGGTCCATGTCCCTTCAGCAAATTAGTTAAATTATAATCTTCAGATAAATTATTTGGATCAGACTCGATTATATGACATCCCTGACAACCAACCACATTAAATAATTCCTGACCTATTTCTACATTGCCCATATATTTTTGGTCATTTTTTCGGGTCATTTTTTCGCCATCCTGAAATAAATACTCGGCTATGGTATAAATTTCGGTATCATTTCTTTCAATGTCCTCTGCATCAGAATTATTTGATTGGCCAAAGAAGGAGGGCATTCTGGTATTATGCCGAAAACCTTTAGGGTCTTTTATCCATTTTGCAGCCCAATCTTTATTTACCTTTTCATTTATCCGTGCTAAATCTGGACCGGATTTACGCCTTGATTCCAACTGTTTAATTGTATGGCAGCCATTACAACCATTTTTTTCGATTAATGTGAGTCCCATAGTGAGTTTATTGGCGTGGGCTATGTTGGCTTCATCCTGATGGCATTTAAAACAACTTGCTTCGGTATATTTTACAGGAAGCATGGGTTTTAGCCAATGATGCATTTCGTGCCAACCATATTTTTCTTCCCATTCGGTACGCTGCTCCGGACTGCTTGGTGTATGGGTGGCTGAAGTAAAATCTGTTCCCCTTCCCCGACCTGCATGGCAGCTAGTGCATCCGAATTCCTCATAAGTATGAGCAGAACTGGAGGTAAGGTATAAATCTAAATTGGGATGGCTTGTAAAAGGCTGTTTTGCATTTTTATAATCTGGATTATCAATGCCTAAATGGCAGCTTTTACAACGATCAACTTCAGGTACAGAGGCAAAATTCACATTATACTTAATATTTGGAAGTACAACTTGCTCAACCTTAAAGTAGGGTGCCATAAAATCTAATATAGGAAGATCACGAACAATATCTCCAATTTTATTAGCAATAGACATTTTACTTCGGTCAATTTGTTTTAGTTTTCTATCTACTAAATTGACAGATTTTAGAACTGAATTTAATTCATCTTTTGCAATTTTTGTCTCTAATTTTATTTCTTTTATTTGCCCTTCTATGGCGAACATTGCGGCTTCTTTTTCCTCTTTAATTAACCTTAGCTTGTATACTTCATCTACCACAGTCTGATATGTATGTTCGATTTCAGCCGGATCATCACCCTCATGGAGGTGAAGCATGGCTGTTTCATAATTGAACTTTTCAGCATCTAATATTGATTTTTGATTAAGAAAATTCATATTTGCTTTATAAAACTTTGCTTTAGCATCAACCAGTGAATTTTCAGTTTCTAAAAGCAGTGAATTTTTAGCCTCAAAAGATGTTTGAGCTCCTGCCAGCTTTTCATCATAACCAACTCTCTCATCTTTTACAGCTTCTAATTCAGCAATTAATTTTTTTTCTTCATTTTCAATTTCCATTTGCCTGAATTTTCGTTGATACACTTTAAAGTCATCATCATTATCATCTACAAACATCCAAATTATGGAAACCATAAAAATAATGCTGGAAATGGCAAACCATTTATTTAGTTGATTAATATTCCAATATCTTTCGTCGTTCAAAATTATG
>CAZGBZ010000067.1:0-9037 GCA_964524135.1 uncultured bacterium | reverse complement strand
ATCATAATCACCTATGTCTAAATATGTGTCACCAAGTAATAGCTTCGCTGATATGAGATTATCATCCAGTTCAATAGCTTTATTTAAGAGCCCTTGTACTATTTCTGTATCTTCAGAATTTTCACGCTTTTCATACTTTTGCTTTGCTTTAAGGTAAAGTTCATATGCTTGAGGATTAGTGGTATCTACTATTTGCTCAATCTTAGGTTTTGTATCTAAAGCTTTTAGTAGTCCGTCAGAAAGACTACCTTTAATCGTTGGGAGGTTATCCCACTTCTCCTGCCATCTATCTGACCACACCACTTTTTTATCTTTGGTATCATAGAGTTCAATAGATAACTGAAACATTTCACCCATTTTCCACAGTGTACCTTGGGCAATATATCGTACTAATAGTTTTTTCGAAAGATCAGCTGTTTCAAGATTATTATAATCTAATTTTTCAACATCTTTAAGGCTTGCAACTCTAATTAGCCCTGCACCACTACAATCAGAAATGAGGTCAGCCGAAATTCCATAGGCATAGAATACATCTTCATCAGCACCTTTATTCTCAAAGGGAATAATGGCAATAGAAGGAACTTCATCATCTTTGTGAACTTGGACTTCAGTTGCCTTATAGTCTGCTGCTTTGGGGACTACTAAATAATCATCATCAATGGCATACACTTCTACCAATCGCCCTACACCTTTTAGGGTTTGTAGACCCAGGGGGATACCATTAAAATCATCTTTATTGATGAGCTCATCATATACATTTTTAGAAATTAGGATTCCACCGGCGGGTGCTAAACTTTCAATTCTTGAGGCAATATTCACCCCATCTCCATACACATCATCATCATCGAAAACAATATCTCCAATATGAATACCAATTCTTACATTTAGGTCGCCCTCTTGAATTTCTTTTTGCAGATCTTTAGCACAGGAGGAGGCATTATAGCCAGATTCAAAATAGGAGAGTGTACCATCGCCAATCTCTTTTACATAAGTACCTTTGTGATTATCAATGAGGGGTTTAATAATCGCACGCTTTTTACGGAGCATTTCTAAGGCTTTTTGTTCACTTTCAGACATTGTTTTGGTATAGCCTGCAATATCAGTGAACATGATGGCTGCGGATTTTCGTTCAATAGACATAGTAAAAATTAATATTAATCAGGTAAGTACAACAACAAGGTAAAACAATCTTCCAGATTGTTTAATTAATAAACCTGGAAGATTGATTTACAATACTATACCTCAATCCCCTTCCATGAGCCTGTACTCACTTTTAATGCCATTATTATGGCACAAGGGACAATCCATGCTGCAAACCCAAGCCAAGCACCAATGATACCCATATTGAGATATATACTTAAGTAATAAGATAAAGGTAAAAATAACAACCAACACGCACTCATATTAAGAATTGCCGGAAAGCGAGTATTTCCTGCGCCGGTTAACACAAAAAATAAGGTTAGTCCTATAGCATCAAAATACTGTAAAACACCAATAATTTGTAAACAGGGAATTCCCAAGCGAATTATTTCAGGGTCATCTGAAAAAATAGGAATCACCCATTGAGGTCCGAAAATAAATAGAAGCCCCATACTGCCCATAATAAGCAATGCCCACTTCAAGGCGCTCCAGATCGCCAATTCAGCATTATCGGGGTTTTCTTCCCCTAAATACTTTCCCACTAATGTGGCAGCAGCCATTCCTACACCTACTGCCGGCATGAATGATGCATGGGCAATATTTAGTATGACTTCTGAAGTTGCCAATTCAATTGTGCCAATTATGCCAATAATTTTATAAAATACCGCAAAACCCGTCATTGAAATGACTTCCTGTGCACCAATAGGGAATCCCAATTTAATTTGTTGAATAATATTTTTTACAGAATATTGAAAAGCGACAGGTTTATATTTTTTTATTTTCTTGTTTAAAATATAAAAACTATATTGAATTACCATCCAGCCAGAAGCAATAACGGTTGCCAATGCGGCTCCTTTAACTGCCATTACGGGAAAATCGTACCATTGCCATAAAACTGCAATCCATGGCAATTCAATTTTTTGAAAAAAGGATGTTACACCGTCTGTACCGTAAATCAATGCTGCGTTTAAATAGACATTTATTATATTTGAAATTATGGTAACTTTCATGTGAATTTTAGTTTGCTCTACACCAGTATAAAATCCCTGAAATGCAAAGCTAACAAGAACAAAGAAAATGCCATAGAATCCAATATGTAGATAGTTCGCACATTGAGGGATTACTATTAAATCATTTAAAAATAATTCAGCAATTTCAAGAGAATAATAGGTGCCTAATAATGTGGCTGGAATTGCTAGAATAATTGCTAAAATGATACCGTTGTGCAAGGCGTGTCCACATTCAGAAAATAATTTTTGCCCAAGTCTGCGAGCAGTGATTGTTTGCACGGCCGTTCTCAGGCCAATACCCATGCTCATAATGACCCATAACAATAGTGAACCCATTCCTGTAGCAGCCAGTGCAACAGCTCCTAAGCGGCTCACCATAGCCATATCTGTCAACCCCATGATGACTCGGCTTAAATTACTGAATATTATGGGGATGGCAAGGGTTATTACCTCCATTGAAATGCGTTTATCGGATTTGATAAATCTCATTTAATTATAGATTATTAACGGAAGATGAATTTACTTAATATCGACAAATTGAGCTAATTTGTCAGGGAGGTCAACTTCCATGAGCAGAAGTGCTTGTCCGTGAGTTTTACCCTGGGCATCGTTAATTAATGATTCACTTCCACCACCGCCTAAACTGTCACCCAAAATAAAGTTTAATGCAAGGAGATTATCCATTTCATAGCGGAGGACTTCACCCTTGGCAATACTTTTAAAATGCTGCTGTATGACAGATGTGGAAATATTGGTTTTTGCCCATTCATACAATTCTTGAGATTTAAACATTAAGCCCACATTTGAATGAGCGCCCTTATCTCCAGACCGTGCATTGGCAATTTGAATAAGTTTTATTTTCATTATATTCGATAAATGTTTATCAGATTAGATTAATATTAATGCAAGATTTTAAATTGAAAATACAATAGGTAGAATTCTTAAATATTCGAGTTTAATTCTCTTTGGATTCAAATCTAATACCATTATCTCCTTCATATGGAGTATCATGTTTTACTTCACCTGATAAAATTTCGCTTGGTATATTATTCGGGAATGCTTTGCAAGAAACTTTATCTTCATATAAATGTTTGCACCTGAGACAGCCAACAACAGTATTATTGCACATAAGGTTATGAATATCATCTAATAACGTATCTTCAGGTTCAATAAGATTCCCTTTCGAATCATATCGTCTTTTTTTTGGCATTTGATCACCTGAATATCCCATATCAGATTACGTCTACCTTTGTATTTATCAATTCTTTAGGAATGAGAGTAGGCCAGTAGGCTACAATTTCCTGAGCTTTTGGTCTTCCACCAGAAAAACCAGTAATTCCCGGAGGTCCACTGGTTATGACTGGTGCTAATTCTTTACCAAATCGATTCACTTTATTTTTATCAGGGTCTTTTACGCCCAATCGTAAAACCACTTCATTAATTTGCGAAGGCATGGGATTAATTTCACCATGACAAGAGGATAATCCCAAATATTCGGTTGAGGTATCATCAAAAGTAAATCCGCTACTTTTTAAACGTTTCCAAATAATTTCTGCAGTGAGCTGTGCCTTTTCATATGCATTTGGACCAGATACTGTTAGTTGCCCTGAAGCTTTATAGCCAGCAAAATAAGAAATTGATACTTTATAAGTATCTGTGGGAACTAAACCTGATACATCCGTGATAGCTACTTTATTTTTACCTAAGTCATTTAATTTAAATGAGGTGAAGTCTACGCAAACATCTGGAGATATATAATGTTTGGGGTCCCCCATTTCATAGAGCACTTGTTCTCCGATTGTTTCCCGATTTACCAGTCCGCCCGTATTGTCATGTTTGGTGATACAAAATCTGCCATCAGGCTGCATTTCAATTATCGGATATCCCACTCCTGCCAAATCAGGGACATCTTGCCATCTGGAATAATTACCACCGGTACATTGCGCTCCACACTCTGTGATATGACCAGCCAATGTTCCTGCGGCTAGTAAATTGTAATTATCGGCTTTCCATCCATATTCATAAATACAAGGGCCTAGTGCCAATCCGGGGTCTGATACTCTTCCAGCTAATACAATTTGCGCACCCTTTTCAAGGGCTTCAGCTATGGTCGCGCTGTTAATGTACACATTCGCAGAATAGACATGTTCTTTTATAGAGTCAAAAGAATCACCAGTATCCATATTTTTAAAGGATACCCCTTTTTTTCGTAAATCAGCAAGAGTTGGAAATATATCATCGCCCTGAATCACCCCAATTTTAATGGGATTTCCTGTGGATTTCGATAATTGTAATAATTCATCTCTACAAGAATTTGGATTTACACCTCCAGCATTGGTTATAACTTTCAAACCATCATTTTGGATTTCAGGCAAAATTCTACTCACCATATCAATAAAATCTCGGGCATAACCACTCTTTGGATTTTTCAATTTTTGCCGCTGCATGATGGAAAGGGTTACTTCTGCCAGATAATCTAATGTGAGGTAATCTAATGGTCCATCTTTTGCCAGTTTTACGGGAGCATCTATTGAATCTCCCCAGAATCCCTGACCATTTCCAATTCGAATCATATCTTTCATACCTGCAACACTCCAAATTTTGGTTCGGGCATTTTTGTTTGATGCGCTACAATTTCAAGAGAGCGAATTATTACATTCCTGGTTTCCCGTGGATCAATTATTTCATCAATCCACATACGGGCAGCAGCATAGCGTGGATCTGATTGTATGTCATAACGTTTTTTAATTTTACTAATTAGTTCTGTTTTTGTCTTTTCATCAACTTCACCCATTTTAGCTAATTTTATTTGGGCAAGGGTTTTAGCCGCAGAATCCCCACCCATTACAGCAATTTTTGCTGAGGGCCATGCAAACATAAACCGTGGGCTATAAGCTCTGCCTGATAAAGCATAATTTCCAGCACCATAACTACCACCAACCACCAGGGTAATTTTTGGTACCACAGAATTACTTACCGCATTTACCATTTTCGCACCATCCTTGGCAATCCCCCCCCACTCGGAGGTTTTACCCACCATAAAGCCATTTACGTCGTGAATAAATAAAAGGGGAATTTTATCTTGATTGCAATTCATAATAAATCGAGCACCTTTATCAGCAGAATCAGAATATATAACACCCCCCATTTGCATTTCACCTAATTCAGTGCGTGATATTTTTCGCTGATTAGCAACAATACCAATATTCATTCCACCAATTCTTGTTGTTCCACATAGCAAGGTTTTACCGTAGGTCTTTTTATATTCACTAAAAAGGCTGTCATCAACAAGGCGAGCAATAATTTCTCTAATATCATATTGCCCCGGATTTTCAGGATGGAATAACCCTATCAATTCATTGGGTGAAAATTGCGGTTGAATAGATTTTTTCTTTTCATATGCAAGAGCTGTTGACATATTTAAACTACGCATAATAGTACGAATTCTTTCTAATCCCGATAAATCATCTTTTTCATGATAATCTGCTGTTCCACTAATGGCAGAATGGGTATTTGCTCCCCCTAATGTATCTGAATCAATATCCTGTCCAATGGCAGCTTTTACGAGTGCTGGACCGGCTAAAAACATACTTGCTCCTTCAACAATGATATATTTATCACACATCACCGGAAGATAGGCACCGCCAGCGACACAGGGTCCCATTACCGCTGCGATTTGCGGAATCCCTAAGGCAGATAATCTGGCATTATTATAAAATATTCTACCAAAATGGGCTTCATCAGGAAATACTTGATCTTGAAGAGGTAGAAATACTCCTGCTGAATCTACTAAATAAATGATAGGCAGATTATTTTCTAAAGCTATTTGTTGAGCTCTAAGCGTTTTCTTTAAAGTAACCTCAAAATATGCTCCTGCCTTAACGGTTGCATCGTTTGCAACAATTACACAATCATATCCTTCAATAATACCTATTCCAATGAGAGTGCCTGATGCTGGTGGTGATCCATATTCTTCATACATTCCCCAGGCCGCATATAGTCCTAATTCAAAATATTGACTTCCAGGATCAATGAGATGGTCGATCCGCTCTCTGGCAGTAAGCCGCTTTTTATTATGCTGTTTCTCAATAGATATCGTACCACCGCCCAATTTTATTTTTTTCTGTTCCTCAATATAGGCAGAAATATATTTAAGGAAATCTTCTGAATTTGCTTGAAATTTATCAGGGTTTTGTTTATCAAGCGGTGAACCGATTTTATCCATCAGACCATCTCCCCATTTTCTCATATTTTTCAATTCGATTCTCAATTCTTTTATTTGGGTCAATTTTAATTAATTCAGTAAAGGATGCTTTTATAGCTTCTTTTAATGTCTCAGCTGCTTGATTATAATCTTGATGGGTTCCACCAATAGGTTCAGGTAAAATTTCATCTGCAATCCCCAGTTCTTTCAGATCTTTGGCGGTTACCATCATAGAATCAGCAGCCTCTGAAGCCCGGGAAGGATCTCTATATAAGATACTAGCACATCCTTCTGGTGAAATAACAGAATACCATGTATTTTCAAAACAAAGTATTTTATCTCCAACACCTATACCTAAAGCTCCACCAGAGGCCCCTTCCCCAATAACTATATTAATGATGGGGACTTTCAATTTTGCCATTTCAAATAGATTCCTTGCTATTGCTTCAGCCTGGCCTCGTTCTTCTGCACCAAGACCAGGATATGCACCAGGAGTATCAATTAGTGTTAAGACAGGGATGTTGTATTTCTCGGCTAATTTCATGATCCGTAAGGCTTTTCGGTATCCTTCAGGACGTGCCATTCCAAAATTTCGAAATAGCTTTGAATTGGTGCCTCTCCCCTTTTCTTGGCTAATAATCATGAGTTTAATATTATCTATTACAGCAATTCCACAAATCATTGCAGGATCATCGGAAAAATATCTATCCCCATGCAGTTCAAACCAATAATCCGTAATTCTATTTATATAATCTGATGAATATGGTCGCTTTGGATGACGGGCAAGTTGGACTCTTTCCCAACGAGAAAGATTTTCATACAAATTTTTCTTTTCATTTATTAATTGCTCCTCTAATTTCTGAACTGCCTCATTCACATCCATACCTGTTTTTATGCCGGTAGATTTCATAGAATCAATTTTATCTTCAATATCCCTGAGTGGGGATTCAAAATCAAGTGTGTAGTTAGACATTATATTTTAAAAATTGATTTAAGTAAAATTTCAATATCAAAAACTATTGAATGGTGCATGGCATAATAATTTTCAAAATCACGGATGAAGTTTATATCAATATCCACAGTTTTTAAATGTGGTAAGCCTGTCAATCCTGGTTTAACAATTAATTGAGGATTACTTTTACTGGCAGTTATAATTTGTGAGCCAACAAAACTGAGAGAACCATTTAAAACCATAAAGAGCAAAGATAAATCCTGAATTAATTTAATGCTAGATTGGTAGCGTATAATTTCAGTTTTAATACTATCAGTTGACCAAATGAATTCTTTTTTAAATTTTCTAAAAAACAGGAAATATAAATGTATGGGAAGGGTAAATATTAATAAGATAGATGACAATATTATATCAAAACATCGTTTTGTAAATTGATGAATATTATCAAATAAAGGTAATTCAATATTTAATAGGGGAACACCTGCCAAATTTTCTACCATTCCTTTACCAATAAGCATTTTTTCACCAATTGGAACTAATTTACAATTAACATTTGTACCAGAAAGTTTATCCAATAGTATGATGAGGTCTCTGATATTTATAAATTTTTCAGGTATAATTAATTCATTGATATTATTATTCTTAATTAATCCACTTACATCTTCCAATCGACCAAGAAATTTATCTGTACCAGATTGGTTGCTATCATCGATATACCCAATTAAAATAAAATGAGCTTCAAGTGAATGGTGAAGGGAATTTCCAACCCGCATAGATTCATTGCCAGTTCCAAAAATAGCTGCTCTCCTAGTGAATAGAGGCGTTCTAACGGATAATTTAATTTTTCGATAGCGGTATAATATGTAGATTCCAATACGCCATCCTGCAGAAATGATGGAAGCCAGGACAAAGGTAATTATTAAAACCGCTCTTGAATAGGCAATAATTGCTATAAAATAGGTGGTAGTGGCAGAAAGGAGAAATGCAAATAAAAATACAACCAGAGACCTTCCATAGGATAAAAAATCTGTCTTGTATAAATGGAGCCAATATGAACTAATAACCCAACAAAGAATGAAATCAAGCAATAAAAGCCAATGCGCTTGTAAAGTTGAAATGGTAACTACTTCATGATGGTAATTGGAATACCAAAATAATATGGATACAATAAAGCTAAAAAGTAATGTTGATAAATCTAATAAAATCGAAATAAGTCTTGTTGAGTAAATTTTAAAATACGCAAATACTTTTCTGATAGAAATTCCAAATGACACAATAAAATGAAGGAATTTCCCAGATGGATACTGGTCACTATATTTTTTATAATATTTGTTAAAAGCTTTATAAAATAATTGAATCATATCGTAGGGTGCAGTTTTTGCACTTTCGCCCTTATAATGAATGATACTTGTTATTGGATTATAAATAATTTGACGCCCAATTTGCTTAATTCGGTGGCAGAAATCCAAATCTTCACCATACATAAAAAATGATTCATCAAAAGTACCAATTTTATCCTGGATTAATTTTGGAAAAAGCATGAATGAGCCACTGATAGCATCGACAGTATGGATTTTATTTTCATCCAGGAAGGTAAGATTATATTTCCCAAATAGTCTGCTTTTAGGAAACAATCTACTCAGTCCTATTAACTTAAAGAATGCTGAAAACGGGTCTGGAAAGCTACGTTTACATGCTAATTGCAATGTTCCATCAGGGTTTAAAATCTTA
>CAZGBZ010000066.1:0-9062 GCA_964524135.1 uncultured bacterium | reverse complement strand
AATTAGAAAATGGTATTTGAGTTTGATTTTGGGAATTATTGTAAGTACCTACATATAAATTATTTTGATAGTAATAAATGTGAAAGTCAGTTTCTGTTCTATTCCCAGTATTAATAATATGTCCTACACCATTTAAATCTGTCGTTCTAAAATTATATAATATGGTAAAATCATTATCCCCTGTTCCAAGGCCACAGTTAGAAAACAAAACCTCATCATCCACCCCATCAAAACTGAGTGAATAATCTTGGCCAATACCAAAGGTAAGAAGTAATAATATATATAAATTTTTCAAGGTTCCCCTCCTAATTGTAAGTATCCAATAGAATTTACGACACTTTTCTCATCTTTAAAAAGCCATATTAAGCCGCTAATAAATAGTGTGACTTGGCGCACAGAATAGAGATTTACTAGGGAACCTTCCTCTACTTAGTGAGTAGATAATATAGAACAAGATATTAGTACCAAAGAGCAGCCATACATTTTCCTCCTCCTAATGTGTGGCTGTTTTGTTTGCGTGCGTATGTGCGTATTATATACTGGACTTGCTATCATCCACATTGCAACAATTCACCATAGATTTGCCACAACATCCTTTACAACACCAGCAACGGAGAACAAATCCTAACGCAAGTAGTGGCAAACCCAAATACGTGAGACATCCACAACATGAGTTACAGGCTGCGCCAGTACATGCTGACCCAAATATTGCCAAGCTCAATAGTAATGATCCTCCAACAAAACATATGAGGTCAGAACAAGCCATTAAATAGCAACACATCTTTTTATTACTTTTTTCCATTTTTACTCCTTCTATTAATTAATCTAAATAACTGCTATAAATTGAACCTAAAATTAAAACCAAAAACAATTATCTTATCGGGCTTTATTTTATAAAGGTCCTCTTTTTTATAGATATAGAATAATTTGATTGATTTCTTTTTGGGTAAGTCTATGATCATGCCAAATGAAACACGATATTCATTAAACTTATCATCGTCCGTATTGAATTGATGAAATATTTCCCCTGAAAAAAAAGGCTCCATCTTTTTACTTAATTTATACTGTATGGTAATTTTATTTCTGACTAATTCTTCTACGTTCTCACCCTTTTCATAAATCCGTTGCAATTTTGTCCTATATTTTATGCTTATGGGTTTAATCCCATATTTATATGATATACTCAGCGATTTCTTTTGCTTAATCTTATCTTCAAATACCGCATAGCGATAGGGAATGCTAATATTCAGTCCATTAAATACTCTATAGGAAAGGGTTACTTCCGAGAAAGTTTGATTAATGGTTGAGAATTGATCTTTTAATCTAAGTTCCTGCTCGAATTCAAGGGAAAGAGAATGTGGAAAATCTTTTTCGAAGCCAATACTGGTCCAGGCTTGAGTATCATCTATTCCAAAAGAAAATTGAAAAAATAAGCATACAAGGAAATACCTGATATTTAGCCTTTTAGTCTTGTACACCTCTTTATTAAATCCCTAAAATTAATATGTATAGCTAAGTTTAATTATTCTTTGTAATAAATTCTGATTCGTGCTGTATCTCTGAGAAAATTCATCCTACGGAATTCAAAACTTTGAATATTTAATCCGGTTCTCTCCTTTAAATCTGCCAATAAAACATCACGATTTTCCGGTTTAATATTTTCTATCTTCTCATATTCCACATTCATACGAAGTAGTAAATTATTCTGCCAATATCTTTCAAGAAAATAGGTTAAAACAACCAAAGTAATGTTTGTAAATAACAGGGCAGCGTGAGTTACTTCAGCACTGCTTAAGGCGTTGATGACCCCAATTGTGATGACGATAAACAGGTAGGTCATTTCCTTAATGGGGATGGGATCTGTCCGATAGCGGAGAATGGCAAAAACAGCGAATAATCCAAAAGCAAAACCCAAATTAATGGTAATGTTTCCCAAAAGATAGGCAAAAAAGAAAATGAGGGAATTGAACATAAAATAAGTGAATACAAAATCTAAATTATTGGATCGATTCCGATGATAAATCAGCTTAATTATTATAAAGGCGATTGATAGGTTAAATCCAAAACGGATCATTAAATTTATTAAATCAGAAGATAATTCCATTTATTTCCTTTTATTTATTCGTGAGTAAGAATTTTATTAATTTGTAATAATTTGGGTTTAAATCGGTTGTATTTAATTTCATTGTTTACATGCAGCATGCCCATACAATATTTACTAAATCTCATTTCTGGGATTTTTAAATCACGTAAAATTTGAATAAATTGAGATTTTGGATTGTATTTCTTTTGCTTTATTTCTGATATCACCAATTTATCAAATATTTTACTACTGCTTCCATTTTTAGCAGACAGGTTGGTGTCAATGGTGAGGCGTTCATTAAAACTGTTATCAGCAAGCGTAATTCGAGAAAATTGGATTTTTAATTTCGGGGAAAGTCCATTTGGCATTAGACCAATTATTTCAGAGACCAGATTTTTCTCCTGCTCGCCCAGACTACCATTTATTTTATCCACCAACAGCCTCTTTTTCACTGTGCGATTTTTATTGTTTTTAATTTTAATCTCAAAAAAAGTATTATTGTTGCTAATATATTTTCTGAATCGGACTTTAAAGCGTTTTCTGTTTTCATTATGATGTTGATTGTAAAAAAGAAAATTATCTGTATCAAAGTAAGTGGTGTCATATGTAAATACCAATTCATTATTCACTTCTAATATTCGGTAAAATGGTTTAATCCTTGAAAAGATTAAAGGCATTTGATTCTGGTTAAATACAAATTTGGTATCTTGTCGGTTAAGCAATCTAACTTTATCCAATTCATCCAATGAGAGAGTTTTGTGGTCCTTTAACAAATTTTGAATTGAGAATGAATTGTTATTAATCATCAGGGGCATTATAATTAATTTCATTGATGACTATACCGGATGCAATACTGGTAGAATTGTCTGCAGAATAAACACTATTTATCATACCAGGCGTACCACCGTTATTATCAGAAGCAGCCCAATTTTCGCCCAACCCATTATCAAGAGATGGATGAATGAGTTCAAGGGTGGGTCCATTGCCATCGGGCTCTGTTGGCCATGGATTATTATCATCATATCTTACAGAATCTATTAAATTTGAGTCTGCATCAAAGAGCCAAACCAATTCTCCCCCACCTTTTAATCCAAAATTAAATTCACCTATAAAATTGCTAACATTGGGAAAATTGTTATTAAATGCTAGGGATTTTTCACATAATACCAAATACTCACCCGCCTCCAAAACTTGATTTTCCGGAATGATAAATAAATGGGTATCATTCCCATCCCTGAATTTCCACGAGCCTATGTCAATTGATTCATTAGTAGAATTAAACAGCTCCACCCAATCTGCAGGATAAATATATTCCATCTCTTCAGAATTATCTAAAAGAGAATCTTCGCAACTCATAAATAATACACCAATAAATAATATAAAGTAATTCTTGTTAAAGCAGATTGGCGATAATATTTTCATCATAATTCCTGAATAATTCTTACTTGATTTTCATGCAAAATAATTGCATTTAAATTACGTGTTCTAATACGGCAATACATATTTAAAAAGTGATTAAAGTAAGTAATTTTCCCGGATGAGAATGTAGAGATTGATCAATTAATCAAAAATACTTTTCAATTACAATTACCAGACAATATACAGTTGGTAAGAGTAACAATATCCAATACATTATATCCACCATCACTGTTGAGATCTCCTGCACAGCCATATTCAAGATTAGCACAGTTTCCTGCGAGCACACAATTTGCCAAGGTGACAATATCTAATACATTCCAGCCCCCATCGCCGTTTAAATCACCCAATATACAAGATTCAAAACAGGCTGCATTTGATTCACCCGGCGTGGGCATTGTATAGCAGCCAACTCCATCAACATTAAAACTTTGTGATAACTCCACTCCATTATCAGTTACCATAGAACTGTCTATAGTAATAGTAAGCATATTCCCTTCTGAATCTGCAAAAACAACCAAATCACCATCTATACTGAGACCAGAATTAAAACTGTTTTCTGCATTTTCATATCCAAACCAAAAATATCCAGGAGACAAAATAACATTACCAAAAGTAAAATCTTCCAAATCTTCTGAATCATCTAATTGAAATCCTGCCAGAGTACAATCTTCAAAACCTCCATTTACTATTTCTATGTAATCATCAGGGTCTCCGGCATTGGCAGCTTCACTCACAAATACATCCCCTAATACACATGAAATGGTTGAATACTGACAACTTCCATCATCAATATTGGCATCGGCATTATAATTAATTGCCTCTATATCTGTACAGCCAGAGATAAAAGTAAAACACGTCATATTTGCTTCGCCTGGTGTTGGCAGGGTATAACAACCGGTTCCGCCTGCTGTAAAACTCTGGGATAATTCAATTCCACTAACGGTTTCAATGGCTACTTCGAGATTAACAGTTAGCATATTATCGGCTGCATCTGCAAATACAATGTTATCTCCACTCCCTGCAAGTCCAGAATTAAAACTACCTTCGGCATCTTCATAACCCAGCCAATAGGCTCCAGGAGTTAAAATAACATTTCCAAAGGTAAAATCTTCAAGCAATTCTGAATCATCTAATTGAAATCCAGCCAAAGAGCATTCATAAGCGCTATTGTTCACGATTTCGATATAATCGTCCGGGTCACCTTTATTGGCGCCCTCACTTACATAAACATCACCCAGAATGCATGGAGTTTGGGTGAATGCTATATTTACAAGCAATACCAATATAAAATTCGACACCAATTTCTTCAATATAAAATCATTGTTTTTCATTTTATCATTATTAATTGATAGCATATTTTAAGAATCTATAATAATGGATACCAATGCAACTATATCCAATATATTGAGAGTGCCATCCTCATTCATATCTCCATAAATATTAAATCCCCCATCTAAAACTAAATTTACTACTATAACTATATCCAGCACATTTATAAATCCATCTGTATTTAAATCTCCCATTAAATTTTCAGAAGAGCCTGTATTAGAACTATCTGGAGTTGGGTCATCAAAATACTGCCAATCAGCCTCTCCATCATTAATTCTACCATAAGAGATATTTACTGATTGAATGCCAATATTTATAGAATCCAAAATTGTGATACCGTCAAAATTAACTAAGAGTAGAGACTCACCGCCCGCGTTCAATTTAAAATTCGTATGCAGCTCACCTTGTTCCTGGTCTTCGTCACACCAGATTAAAAGGAAATCATTTGGTTGAATTTCTGTTCCAAATGGAATCATCCATTTTTCTAAATTCTCTGGATCATCCGTGAGGAATAGTTCCCCAATATTCCCTGTTTCAATACCTCCATTATAAAGTTCAATCCAGTCGTCATATTCACCGGCTTCATCCACATTTGTTGAAGAATTACTGGCTAAAATCTCATTGATAAAAACCGTATTTCCAATATTTTCATTCTCAATAAATACTGCAGTTAAATTCAAGTCTCCATCAAGTGTTACTGTCATATTTTGCTCAACTTCACTGATACCTTCCCAATGGGAAAAACTATAACCGGGGTTGGCAGCAGCATTTACGCTGATGGGTACATCATTAAAATATTCACCAACCCATGGATTTTCAGAAATACTCAGACCTGAAAGGGATATTGTTCCTGCATCAGTTGGAAGTACAGAAACATTTAAACTTGATAATTCATTAATTCCAAAATAATCTGCTAAATGAGTGAATATTATGTCGCTCCTTTGAGAACCAAATTGCTGGATAATATTAATATTTAGATTCCACTGCAATATATTACCACCCCAGCGATTAATATGAGTCGGAATTTCTGGAGCAATATTTTCAACGATATCTGAAATGTGTGACTCAACATATGCAGGATCAAAGCGTGTGTTTAAATAATAGCAAAAGTGATTTATAAATTGATGTTCAAATTCTTCATTTTCCATCAAACTTCTAAACAAAAATGTTGACCAGGGAGGATTTGGCCATCCAGGTCCATTTGCCTGTAATGCAAATGACAGAGTATTATGCCATACCCCTTCTACCAGTCCAAAACCAAAATCAGTATCGTACAAAATCCATTTCCATTTACCATCTGCAGTATGTGGTCTCCAAAACTTTATATTATTACCGGGCCAATCTGTATTTGCGAAATAAATCTGTGCAATATAATAATCAATGAAATTTTCAATATTTATTTGATCTTCTATTACAGCAAAATTATCAGAATTACTCAAGGAATTTTGTCCAATATAGTTAATCATGTTAATATATTCCTGATTATCACCCTCAATTATTTCTCCATTTAACTCAAGTTCATCCAATTCATCTGGGTCAACTCCAGGATTATTGGATGCTAAAAATTCTTCATTAACTTTTTCACGAATATTATGAATCCCCCAATATTCTCCATTCAAATAGACAACTGCAGGTCGATATTCCTGCAAATCAATTTCTAAATTTTGCATCAACCCTGTCATCATGCCATCTCTAATCATTGAGTTGGAACTCCAATTATTTCCGCTGTACCAGTCATTTCCAGAATTTCTAAGGATTATAGAACTGAATTCATCGATATCTTTTTCAGGGAAAATCCTGTAATTAATCTTATTTGATCCATAGGAAGTTCTGGCAAATATGGACAGGGATTTTTGCGACTGTGCTCTACTCCAACCGCCAAATATTTTTACTCCTGCATTTTGAGCAAAACCAAGGTTTCCATCTATTTCAAAAAATTCAATATGAATCGGTTTTTCCCAATCTTCCCAAAAATTTGCGCCAAAGTAGGGATAATCTAATGAAGCATTAGGTCCCATTACATATATTCCTGATTCCCAATCCCATAAATTATCTGGATTTGTACTAATAGACACAACAGGCAAATTTGATAGTTCGCCAATTAAATAGGATTGAGTTATTACTTCTCCTGATGAACATCCAGGATGAATAACCGTAGCTCTTAACACTTTTGTACTTTCAATGGGTATTGGGTTAGTATATAAGAATGAGTCTTCAGTTGGAATTGAGCCATCCAGAGAATAGAATATTTGTTGAATTTCTGAAACAATTGATAAAGATACTTCAATGTTTGAAGAATAAAATCCTGCTTCATGTGAAAATTCGGGATACTCACAATATTCATTAAATCCATCAGTATCGTTAGCTGTACCAGGTGTTGGTTCAGTATAAAAAAACCATTCATCCGCCCCATCAGGTTGTCTTCCGAATGACACATCAGTGGGAATTGCGGTGGAATCAACCATGTCTGCAAGTTCGCCAGTTGGATGTGTTAATAGAATGGACTCTCCCTCCGATGCTATTTTAAAATTGGTATGTAAACTAGTTAATGGAAAATTAAGAATATCTGGAGTTCCATTCGGGTCATTAGGTTGATTATCCATGCCTAAAGTCAGAAAGGGTATTAAACTCATATCGGATGAGGTTAAATTATAATTATGAACCTGAATAGCTAATATATTTTCTCCAATCGTAAGCAGGTCCGGCTCCATGTTTACCTCAAACTTTTCAGGATAACCACCCGTATATATTTCTGCTTCATACCATTCATTTGCGCTTTCATTGTAATCTGGGATGATACCTTCGAGGCCAATATTTGCTCTGGCAATCTCATTTCCATTTATATAGGCAACAAATGCATCATCATAGTCCACATGTAATATGATACTGAGGATATTTTCTACCTCTTCTATATTAAATGATTTTCTAATAAATACGGACATAACAGTTGGAACTGTTGTGGCATCATCTCCATCTCCATATCCAAAACCGCTGGGACCACTTAGCCAGCCCGTATCATCAAAACTCTGGGCACTCCAATATAATGGAGGATTTGACGTACCAATAAAATAATTCCATTGGTCGCCCCAGTCAATAACAGTCTCCCAATGCTGCACCATGGAACCGTCATCATCTCCAGATGCAAAAACAAGTAAATAACTTTCACCTTCAAGTGAAATATTTTGAAATACCCATTTAAAGGGGTCATTGATATCATCCGAAAGTCCATACCCAGTTAAATTAATTTCTGTGTCGCTATACAACTCTATCCAGTCTGGTGAATTGCCATTTTCGTCATAGATTGTGGTACTATTTGATGACATAATCTCATTAATAACAATCTGACCATTTAGAGTTAAAATAAATAACATAAGTATAATGAAATTTCTCATAATATGGCTAAATAAATAATACCCAGTAAAAGTTTAACAACATTGGCACGGTTATTATCCTAAAATGAGGTTAACCAATGAAATAATATCTAAAATATCGATGATCCCATCTAAATTAATATCACTGGCATATTGCTCACATACTGTATAGTCATCTTCGAGGACTATGATGATACCCACCATTAAAATCACATCTAATACATCAACTGCGCCATCACCATTGATATCACCCAGAACCTCACCACAGCTACTACTGGAATTCACACCTCCCGGTGAACCATATCCTTCAGATGCTACCCAATTTTCAGCCAAAGAATTATCTAAAAACGAGCCTAATAACTCCAGTGTTGGACCAGCACCATCTGCTTCAATTGGCCAAGGGTCAGAATCATCATATTCAACTGCATCTACTAAATTTCCGTCAGCGTCAATTAACCTGATTAACTCACCCCCTGCACTCAAGCCAAAATCGAAGTCTCCTATGTAATTTATTACTGAAGGGAAGAGAGCTGAAAATGAATAGCTGTCTGTACATAAAACAAGATATTCACCTGAGTTAAGTATTGTATTTTCTGGAATAGTAAAATTATGGTCATTGTCTTCATCTTTAAATACCCAATTTCCAATATTTATATTTTCATCTGTAGGATTATATAACTCAACCCAATCATCAGGGTCAAAATCATTGGATGAATTATAATTTATTTCATTAATTACTAAATTAGTAGCCTCGTAAGGAGAAAATACTGCCTTAATATGGTCTCCCTGGGTGAGCAATAAAGATATTTCAGGAGCAGTAAAATCATTAACATAATGGTTGTTCATTTCCCAGTGGTCAA
>CAZGBZ010000065.1:0-9208 GCA_964524135.1 uncultured bacterium | reverse complement strand
AAAAATGAATTACTTATTATTTCACAAATTAAATACAAATTTAGAGCACTTTTTTAACCAAAATAATCTACTAATTGGGAATAAATCATTTTGCTGATATCCACATTATAAGGTATATTTTTACTCCAAGATAACAATATGTTGTATTGATTTAATTTCTGGTGTCACAGGAATTCCTCAAAAAAAAAAACTCCAAAATATTAAAATAAATTACTCTTTTCAATTATGAATAAAATTAAACTATATCTCATATCAATTATTTGTACACTATTTATGTATTCTTGTGGAGGTAAAGACGATAAAAATACAGCGTCTCCTGACGTCAATTTAAATAAGAGTTCAAATGGTAATGATTATAATCTCACCCAAGATTCAGTAGTAGAAAAAAATATGCCTGAAATTATTGAAGACCTACGTATGGATATAAAAAAGTTAAAAGCTGAATTGGACTATCAGCATGAAAATTTGAGTAAACTGGAAGCCCAAACCAAGGTGTTTGCAAATCCTTTTGCCATTTATAACAAAGAAATTGTTCTCAATAACGGCAGTTCTATTTTTGGTAAAATTGTGTACCAGGATCAAGATGTAATGAAAATCGAAACCCTCATCGGACAGCTTATTATTGACCGAAATACAATCGTCCGAGTGGTGAATCAGGTGAGTGCCTATGGCAATTTTGACGAAGAATCTTCAAATAATCAATCGGGTGGTTCATCAGATGATTCTGGGGTAAACCTCATTCAAAAACGAGTTAAAAACCTGTCAGCGCATCTAGTATTAGTAGGAGATATTATCGAGGATAAAGACGGTTCTGGAAATACTGTACTTTCAGGGGAAATAAAAAATGTGGGGAATAAACGTGCTGACTTCTCAAAAATTATTTTCACATTTAGAACCAACTGGCAGGGTGATTCAAAAACGTTGACAGCTTTTATTAATGGAATAACAAATACCTTTGAAACAGGCATTTCTTCCGACAATAGTATTTTGCCCCATGCTGTAGGCAATTTTGAAATGGTAATACCCAAATCTTTTGGTTCGTTCATTGGTTATAGTTATGAAATTGACTGGAGCCAATATGAAGGCTAATATATTTTTTCTAGGTGTCAGTATTGCCTTAATCTGTTCATTGGGATATTCTGAAAATGAAATTCTTTGGGATTTTGGTGTTGTAATCAGACAGTCTGAAATTCATAAAATAAATACCGAAGATATTTCTTCTCAATTTCCAGCAGTTAAAGAGATTCCTCAAGCAAAAATAAATGCTGTAATTTCAGATCCATTTATTCCTCCCATTAGAAATACATTTTTATCAGAAAATTCTGATCCATTAGAAATTAAATCTGCAAAAATCAGCATCCATCAAATTAAAATAACCGCGGAAAAATCTTACTTAATGAAAAATTATCCACATGTTATAGCAATACTGTACCAGAGAGATTTAAGCATATTATCAGAAAAGGATCAAAATGATTTAATCTATCTTCTTGCCGATGCCTACTATCAAAATGGCGAATATACGGAAGCCAAGACTCAAGCTATTTCTTTTCTCAAGCAAAATAAAAGTGATAAGCTCTATCTCCTGCTTGCAATGATTTATGAAGCATTAGGGGATAATAAAAACGCAAAAGATAATTACCAAAAACTAATAGCCTTCTATCCAAATAGTGATTATTTCAACTCAGCCAAAATCAAATCTCGGATTTTAGTAAAACATTAAAGGATGTCCAAAACAAAATTTTTAATTCCACTTATAATCATTTTATTGGCTGGAGTAATTGAGGCAAACTCACGGGTTGCTTTTTCCAGACCTGGGAATATGTTACGAGTTCCCAATGTTGATAGTGATATGTACAAAAACCTTCTTGCTGTGAATGTGTCCTCTGAATATCTCTCATCATCCCAAAGCAGTTCTGCATTTTCTATAAATACTTTGGCCAAGTCTGGCTATCTGTATGGCATATCTTTTGTTAGACCTGTAAATCCCGCAAATTCGGCTGAACTTGGCTTCCATCTCCAAAAAAATATGGTAGAATATGGTGATGTGAAATTGGATGTAGGGATTCAGGATGTAATTTTACGGCAAGGCAGTGATTTAGAAGATGCTGATGGATTGGACACAAAAGGAGTTTCATTATTTGCAGTTCTCAGTAGTGCAAAACATTTTGATGATTACGCCATTGCCACCCATTTGGGTTTTGGCTCGGGTAAAATTAATGAAGATTCACATCTCTATGTTTCCAACCCAAAACAAAATATTGGGGTATTTTTATGTTTTAATTTTACAACTCCCTTTCTTAAAAAAAATGGTGGAATAAATTTTCTGACGGAATTTGATGGAAAAGGTTTAAATATAGGTGTTAGTATTCCCATATTAAAGTCTACTCATATTAATTTAGGTATTACTCATTTCGAGAATTTTGGTGATTTTGCAACTGAAGACCGGACAGGGACTGACCAGGCAGACTTAAGTGGCGACGCGCCATCTATAACTTTCGGGATGGGAATAAATGTTCCCAGGTTAATTGATGCAGACGAAGCAGAAGCATTAAGCAAACAGTTAGGAGATGGAATTTATGGTGAAACGGATTCTTCTATTTTGTATTATGACCCAATCTGCACAGATGTGGTTGAAACTTTACGTGACTCAATTAAGGTGAATAAATATATGATTGACAATTTAAATGACTATAATAATATGCTTCAACATAATGAAGCGGTATTGGTTGACTCTACCAGAAAAAATTTCCTGCGGGAGCAGGTTAGCCAATCTAACCAAAATAAAGCCATGCGACATTTATCACGATCATTAAGATTTTTTTATGATGAACAATTTAGGAATGCATTATCTGAGGTAAATTTCGCCATTGAACTAAACCCTAACTTAGCCATAGCTTATGGGCGACGTGGTTCTATTTATTACAAACTGGGTGATAACCGCCGCGCCACCCTTAATTGGAATGTGGCTCTGCAATTAGACCCTGAATTTATAGAAATTTATGATATGCTTCAGGCGGCAGATGAAAATCGTCTTACCCCTGTAGAAATAGGAAAAACACAGGAGAATATTAAATGAATTTAGGCGCCGTTATTGGTCTTGTTTTGGGTCTTGGTATTTTAATTGGCGCTGCAGCTATTGGGTCAGCAGACACGGGAGGAATGGGGTCTCTCTGGGATGAAATCAGTTTGGCAATTGTTGTTGGGGGTGCTTTTGCTGCTACCTGTATTGCCTTTCCTCTAGCTGATGTTATTGCGGCTTTGAGTGGATTTACAAGGGTTTTTAAGGGGGATGATTTTACTAAAAAGGATATTGTTCAGGATTATGTAAATTTGGCTGAAGCTGCAAGAAAAGGTGAATTAGGAAAGGCTTTAGATGAAAAACCGGATCATATGCCCTTTAGACTAGGTGGTGTAAAGGATGCAATCCGGATGATTTCTGATGGTCTTTCAAAAGACGATATCCGAACCATAATTGAAAATAAAGAACAATACCGGGCACTACGGGAAATTAAAGCCGCCAATGCCTTGGCAAAAATGGGTGAATATGCACCATCCTTTGGTATGATTGGAACCCTGTTTGGGTTGATTTTCATGTTGGCAGGCATGGCTATGCCACCTGCCCCGGGGGTTGACCCAACGGCTGCACTTATCAGCAATATGGCTATTGCATTGATTACTACTCTTTATGGTGCGCTGTTTGCATTTTTCTTTTTTCTACCCTTTTCAGACCATTTAAAATATGTGAATGATGATAAAAAGGTAGAGAGTGCTCTTCATTTAGAGGGTGCCATGCTTTTGTATGATAAAGTTCACCCCATTATGGTTCAAGAACGGTTAAATGCTTTTCTGGCCAGAAAAGATAGATTTGTAGATGAATAATAGACTAAATGGCTGACGAGGTTTGTCCATTATGCGAGGGACAGGGGTCTGGACTTCCTGGATATTTTGGTACTATGGCAGATATGTTTACCCTGCTCTTTGCCTTTTTTGTGCTCATGTTTTCTATGGCAACCATGGACCCAGCCAAGCTTTCTGATGCTGGAGGAGATGATATTGGGGCAGCGAAGGCGGAAGAAATGGAAGAGATGATTGAGGAAATAGAAAAACAAGCTCAGGAATTAAAGGAACGAGGGATAACAGAAATTGATGACCAACCCATTGAAGAATATATGGATAGCCTCATTCAGGAAATAAAAGACGAGAATGAACCTCCTCCAAAACCCCACGAAATTCATGGGGAGTTAGCGGAAATAATTGAAAAAATGGAATTGGATTCCTCCGAAGCAAAAGTTGAAATGAAAGACCCCCGGGGTACCGTTATTGAATTAAATGGAAACATCTGTTTTGCTGCTGGCAAAGCAACCATGAAAGATGAATTAAAAATATTTCTGAGTACAGCAGTTGATAGTTTTCTAACGGTACCATCGGATAATAAACAAATAATTGTTGAGGGTCATACAGATAATATGCTCCCCACTAAAAAGGTAGCAGAAAAATATCCCACAAATTGGGAACTATCATCCGCCAGAGCTTCTGCAGTAGTGAGTTATCTAATTAATGAGGGAGTAAATCCTTCCAGGCTAGTTTCCCATGGCTATGCAGCTCGCTGGCCTGCTGATATGACTTGGGCAGATATGCGACGAGGGTCCGTATTAAAACCTAAAGGTGAGAATGTGGAAATAGGACAAGGGCGAGGAGGCATGCCCGAATATACAGGGGTTGACAGGGATGAATATGGTAATCCCAAATTTGATACCATTAGCATGGAAGCTGTCATTGATTCCTTAAATGCTACACCAGCATTACGAGCAAAAAATAGGCGGATTAAAATTATTTTTACCCAGCAACAATTTGTAGATGGAATTGAAAGATCCGGAAATACGGGAAAATAATTGTACTGTCTTTCATACAACAATTTGAATGTATTAAATTTACTTATGCTTAAACAGGAGCAAAACAATGACCATTAAATTTGGCCGTAAATATCTTTTATTAATAGTCCTCTCCACATTTCTCTGGAACCAGCAGGCAGGCATTCTCTCGCAGAAAATTGCCATAGAGAATTCTTATCAGCAAAAAGTATCTTCTGCCGTATCCCGAATGTTGGGGCAGGAAAAGTTTTTGGTAATTGTGAGTATAGAATTTTCCTCCATTGGTGGCACATTGAAAAAGACAGCCGATCCACAATCAGGTGTGAGTTCTACGGGAGGATATATTCCCGGATTGCCCACTGTTCCATCAAAACAAGGTTCACCGTCTTCATACGGCTCTGATACCCAAAATCGTAGTGGAAATGATTTAGATATTGGTCGAGTTGATGTTACCATCGGTATGGATGAATCTTCCATTACTGGGTCAGTTAAACAAGAAATTAAATCTCTGATTGAAAAAATAATTCCCCAAACCAAGGACTGTGGCGACTGCATCAAAATTGAAGCCATGCAGTTTCAGACTAGCCAGAAAAATGTGGAAATAGAAAATTTAAGAAAGGAATTAGATTCATTACAATCAGAGATGAGGGCCTCTAAATTAGACACTGATTCCATACGATTAAATGAATTGGATGCTCAACTAACTGAAGTACGGAAAAGAAGAGACGATTTAGAGTCAATTGAGAACATTCGTAAGCTCCAAATAATTATTGAAGATTCTATTCGATTTGCACAATTGGTTGCAGCTGAGAAGGTACGTAAAACTCAAGATTCTCTCAAGTTTGTCAATACTGAAAAGCGCTTGGAACGGGTGATGGAAAGCAAAATTAAATCTGATTCTGTCATTATTCATGAAACTCTCAGCATTGTAAAACAACAGGCCAGTGTTGGAGAAAAAGAAGATGAATCTCTATTGGGCATGCAGCTTGGCAATGGCGGCTCTGGGATCATGAGTACTGTCATTTTTATTTTACTTATCATTGCTCTTATGGTTGTGACCTTTTTGGCTGCCAGTAATAAAAAGCCGAAAACTATTTATTTAAAACCTAAGGGTGGTGAAAAGGAAAAACCCAAGGATAAGAAAAAAGAAAAAAAGAAAGAGTCAAAAAAAGAGCCTGAAGAAAAAGAATCTGAAAAGGAAGAGGAAAAACCTGAAAAAACTCCTGAACCTGCTGCACCTCCTCCCCGACCAGATGAGGATGCCATGCGTTCGGAGCTCCGTTCATTACGACAGACTGCTGTGTCGCTTACTGTAGGAGAAAAAGAAGGAGCATCTGCACTAATAAAAGAATGGATGGAGGATAATCCAAATAAATCTGATGAAGGTGAAGAAGAAGCTGGAGAAGAATAAATTATGAAGACTTTAGAAGAATTATCCGGTTACGATAAGGTAGCAATCATTTTTGATATTTTGGGTGATTCCCTATCTATCAATATGTTTAGGGATATCCCTGAAGCTGAGTTTTATAAAATTAGAGATCATGCTAAACTCTTGAGAAATGATGTTCCCACTGCTGTAAAAAAAGAAGTGTTAGAAGATTATTATTTCAAAATGCTTTCAAATGAAAAGTACAAAGATCAAACAAGTAGTGAAAAAATGTTTGAATTTCTCGAAGCATTAGATGACGAGCAGTTATATGTATTATTGTCACCAGAAAAACCTCGAGTAATTGCATTGGCATTGGAACAAATTGATAATGAAAAAAGAATGACGTTTTTATCTAAAGTCAGCGCTGAAAAGCAAAATAAAATTGTTTTACAAACTGGTGAATTAAAGGATATTCCTCTGGAAGCAATTATACAAATAGCCAAAGAACTGAAAAAGAAAACGGCCTTTCTTCCAGAACCAGTTGAATTTTCACGGGGCGGTGGGAAATCTGTTTCAGAAATGCTCGGCAAAATGCCCGAAGATGACGCTAAAAATTATTTAGAGCAAATGAAGTTGGATAACCCCGATTTACTTAATGAGGTGAAAAAATACTTTTTATTATTTGATGATGTAATCGCGATGCCAGATGGTATTGCTGCCACTTTTTGGGGTGACCCAGAAATCGATTTGGAAATAATGGCAACGTCATTAGCCGACGCTGAGTCCGAACAAGTTGAAAAATTACAGGGATACCTTCCCGGGAAAAAACAAGCTATGTTTACCCCAAAAACTCCCGATGACAATGTATCAAAACGGGAAATTGATGAATCTAAAGCAAAAATTAAAGATCAGCTTCAGAAAAAAATTGAGAGTGGTGACATAAATATTGAAGATGTTTTGGCAGCACCTGAAGTTGAAGAGTAAGACCTAAGTCTTTGGGGCTAAAGCCCTGGGTGGTTGCGTTTTGGCATCCCCCACCTTAGAAGGTAGGGCAATTAAAATATTCATATCCTATAATCCCCATCTACATCTCACTATGCCGAATGGGCGGAACCAAAAAACCAAATTAAAGTATCCCTGACAAAAACTGTCCTGTATAAGAATCTTTCACATTACTCACCATTTCTGGTGTCCCCTCAGCCACAATATTACCACCGCCTTCTCCACCTTCAGGTCCCAAGTCAATAATCCAATCGGATGACTTAATCACATCCAAATTATGTTCTATTACTACAACTGTGTTTCCTTTATTTACCAATCCATGTAAGACATGCAGCAGCATTTTTACATCTTCAAAATGAAGGCCTGTGGTGGGTTCATCTAATAAATAAAGTGTCCTGCCGGTTCCCGCTCTAGATAATTCAGCAGCTAATTTTACTCGTTGAGATTCTCCGCCAGAAAGGGTTGTGGCTTGTTGTCCCAAATGAATATAGCCTAACCCTACGTTATTTAATGTTTCTAATTTGCGTTTAATTTGAGGATGGTTTTCAAAAAACTTTAGTGCATCTTCAATAGTTAACTCCAAAACTTCCGAGATTGTTTTACCTCTAAAAGAAATCTCAAGTGTTTCTCGATTATATCTTCTGCCTTTACATTCCTCGCATTGAACATACATATCGGCTAAAAAGTGCATTTCAATTTTGATGAGTCCTGCGCCCCTGCAAGTTTCACAGCGGCCGCCTTTTACATTAAAGGAAAATCTCCCCGGCTGATATCCTCGGATTTTCGATTCTGATAATTGGCTGTATAAATCCCGAATATGGGTAAATACTCCCGTGTATGTAGCAGGATTGGAACGAGGAGTTCGCCCAATCGGAGATTGGTTAATATCAATAACCTTATCTAAATGTACCATCCCCTTTATAGATTCAAAATGCAGTGGTTTCCTTAAACTTGAGTATAATTCTCTGGAAATTAATGGATATAAAGTTTGGTTGATGAGGCTTGATTTACCTGATCCTGATACCCCGGTAATACTTGTAAATTTTCCTAACGGAAATTTCACCGTGACATTATTTAAATTATTACCAGTAGCGCCAATTAAGGTTAATAATTTTCCACTTCCCTTTCGGCGTTTATTCTGTACTTTAATGCTGGCATGTCCTGTTAGATATTTTCCTGTGAGTGAATTTTTATTTTTAATAATATCCTGGGGAGTTCCACTGGCAATTATTTTACCACCATGGGTGCCGGCACGGGGACCTAAATCTAATACCCAATCTGCAGCAAGAATCGTATTTTCATCATGTTCTACTACAATAACTGTATTTCCCAAATCTCGCAAATGCTGAAGGGTTTTAATTAGTCGTTGATTATCACGCTGATGAAGTCCAATGGTTGGTTCATCTAAAATATACAGCACACCTACTAACTGAGAACCGATCTGTGTTGCCAAGCGAATTCGTTGGGATTCACCTCCTGACAAAGTGCCGGATGATCGGTTAAGGGTAAGATAATCCAATCCCACATTTACGAGGAAATTTAATCGCGATTTAATTTCCTTAATGATTTGCTCCGCTATTTCAGCGTCTCGTTTGGACAACTTTATATTGTTGAAAAACTCATGTAAAATTCCAACTGTTTCTTCGGTGAGTTCATGGATATGTTTCTTCCCAATTGTTACCGCAAGGCTAGCAGGTTTTAATCGTGCACCATTACATTCGGGACAGTTTTGGATTGCCATATATTTTTCTATCCAATCTCGCATTTGTCCCGATTTTGTCTGAGTATATCTACGCTGTAAATTGGGTATAACCCCCTCAAATTTTCCTTTATATTCTCCCTTAAATTTTTCAGAATGATATGACATGGTAATTTTCTCTCCGGGATGGGTCCCATAAAGGAGAACTCTCCGGACTTCTTCTGTTAATTTTACCCACGGAGTTGTGAAATTAAAATCATAATGGAA
>CAZGBZ010000064.1:4984-9573 GCA_964524135.1 uncultured bacterium | reverse complement strand
ATTGCCCGTTCTTCTCCATGTGCAATACCAGTACCCATAATGGCATCACCCATATTCGCCATAACTGTTTTCACATCAGCAAAATCAAGATTAATTAACCCTGGAATGTTAATAAGATCAGAAATTCCCTTGGTTGCCTGATGGAGTACTGAATCTGCTAATTTAAAGGATTCCGTAACGGTTGTATTTTCATCGGTAATTTCCAGTAGGGTTTCATTAGGAATTGCTAGAAGGGTATCGCAATTCTTTTTCATTTCTTCAATTCCTGCCAATGCCCGTTTGTGGCGTTTAGGTCCTTCAAAGGCAAATGGTTTGGTTACAATTCCCACTGTTAGAGCGCCCATTTCTTTAGAAATTTTGGCAATTGCAGGAGCAGCTCCGCTACCGGTACCGCCTCCCATTCCCGCAGTGATAAATACCATGTCAGAATTTTCCAGAGTGGTTGTGATTACCTCTTTATTTTCTTCCACAGCTTGCTGGCCGATTTCAGCATTAGCCCCAGCTCCTAATCCCTTAGTTAGCTCTTTGCCAATTTGCAGCTTGGTTTGAGAATTATTATTCTCCAGATCCTGCGCATCGGTATTTACGGCAATAAAATCTACCGAATTCATTCCATCTTCGATCATGCGGTTTAAGGCATTTCCACCACCCCCACCAACACCAACGACGATTAATTTTGCTTTCTGTTCTTTCAGGTCTACAGGTTCAAATAACATGTTTACTCCTTTTCTTTGTTTATTGTTAGTACCAATTTTTCAGCCAGTTACCCATTTTCGTAAATGAGCCTTTAAAAATTGAATTTATATCTATGGGATTTCCATATTCCAGATCTTGCCAATTCTGCCTGCCATAATTAATGAGTCCCACACCTGTGGAATAGCGGGGGTTATTCACTTTTTCAGAAACACCTCCACTTAATTGGGGTTGACCCACTTTAATAGGTTGTTGAAAAATTTCTTGTGCTAAGTCGGTAACATGTTCCAGGCGTGAGCCTCCGCCAGTGAGAACAATACCGAAGGTATAATCGCCGGGATAGTCCGATTTGCGAATTTCATTTTTCACCAAGCGGAATATTTCATCCATGCGCGGCTCAATAATGCAAGCAAGGTTCTTCCGGGATATGGTATTGGACTCTCGCCCATTGGTTCCGGTAATATTTATATTTTCTTCAGGATCCGCTAAGGCAGATTTTGCCGAACCGTACTGACATTTAAGCTGTTCTGCCTGTTCTAAAGTTGTTTGCACCCCATAGGCGATATCATAGGTGATATTGCTTCCACCCAGTGGAACCGTACCCGCATGGAGCACACCGCCTTCGTGATATACAATAACATCGGTAGTGCCACCGCCAATATCCACCAGAATTACCCCTAATTTTCGTTCGTTTTCATCCAACACAGAATGGGCAGATGCCAATGGCTCAAGTACAAATTCAATAACATCCACACCTGCTTTTTCCATACAAGTTTGCAGGTCCTTTTCTACATTGATTGCAGAGGTTACCAAATGAACTTTGGCTTCCAGGCGATGCCCTGCCAAACCTAATGGATTCTTGATACCACTGCGGTCATCCACTTTAAAATCCCGGGAAAGTACATGCAGTATGCGCCTGTCTGGGGAAAGATTTATTGATTGAGCATGGTCCAGTACCCGCTGCACATCACTTTGGGTAATTTCCTGCCCAACCGGTTGACGGTTACTGCCTTTGCTCACAGTTATGACGCCTGAATAATTGATGCCGCGAATATGATCACCGGTTATCCCTACAAATGCTCCATCAACCTCAATATCTGCCTGGCGTTCTGCCATTGAAAGGGCTTGAGTAAGGGAATCCACCGTTTTATTCATATTTACTACAATACCCTTTTTCAGGCCATCAGATGGAGCCTCGCCTACTCCCAGAATATTAATTGAGTTATCAGATTTATCCCATTCGGCAATGACCACTGCAATTTTGGTGGTACCTATATCAATTCCGCTGATTATTTGTTTATCTTCCAATTTTATCCTTTACGATATTTTTCTTTTACCACAACCTGTTCAGCAACTCTTAAATCAATGTATGAATAGTCTTTAAGTTGTTTATTTGGGTATACTGTCTTTTCAAAGTTTTTCAAAATATTGAGCTGAGTGAGCAGATTTTCTGAAGTTGTGAAAATTCGGGTTTTACTGTCACTGAAAAACGTCCACTTTTCATCTCCAATAATGACCTCACTTAAATTGTCATAAAATAGAGGGTAATCGTTTACTAAAAATTTGAATATATCCGCAATATCGTCAGTCAACCCCGTTTTATCATTCATATCCTCTAAAAAGTTAATTATGGGAACGGGGTAGAAGCTGATGGCTTTGCCCTGAGCCGGTAGAAGTGAGCCGTTCTTATCCATTAAGTAATTTTCATTATCCAGGGTAATGAGCAAAATTGGTTTTCTCTCAATCACTTGAACCATTATAGTATTTGGGAGGATTCGGCTTAGCTGCACACATTCAATATAATCCAGGGAAGATATTTCACTTTGGAATGCATCCAGATCAATAGAAAAATAGGATTCTTCCATAAATGGCTGCAGCTGTTTTTGAATTTGAGCATTTGTTACGAATTGATTGCCTTTTATTTTGATTGCAAATGAATCAAATAGTCCAATGTGGGTAGAATAACCAATAACAATGATTCCCAATAGAATAATTCCTACAATACTTGAGACAGTTTTCAAAATTAAAGCAATTAATTTTTGTTTTTCACGCATAATAAATATCCTGAGTCATAGATTTTGGAAAGCCAATCAGTTTTACTTCCAACTCTAAATTTATATGGAATTTTTTAGCCACATATTTTTTAGCCAGTTTAATTAGATACAATACATCTGCTGCAGTTGCATCGCCCATATTCACAATAAAGTTTGCGTGTTTTTTAGAGATAGCTGCACCGCCTCGTTCAGTACCTTTTAATCCGGATTTATCAATGAGATATCCAGCAGCTAATGAATCAGACGGATTTTTAAAAATGCTTCCCGCAGACCTGAATTTAAGAGGCTGGTTAGACTTTCTTCCCTCTGAGGCTGTCTTTCTTTCTTTCAAAATATCAGCAGATTTCCCCCGTTTGCATTGGAAGGTTGCTTCCAAAAGAATTTCATTTTTGGGGAAAGTTGAGTGACGATATGAAAATTCTATCTCACCTTTCTTATAGGATTTTATATCACCTTCTATGGTCATAGTTTTCGCTTCTTCAAAATATTTTGATATTTCACTTCCAAATGCACCGGCGTTCATTATGAGTGCTCCGCCAACTGTACCAGGTACACCAATGAGACTTTCCAATCCGCCTATCTGTGCAGCCATGGCCTGTTTCACCATGGTTCCCAGCATGACCCCAGATTCAACAATAATCTGAGAATTATTCTTTATGCTGAGGTTCTTGAAAGACTTTTTCAATGAGATCACTATTCCGTCGAAACCTTTATCCCACACCAGGATATTGGAACCGGAGCCAATAAAAATGGCAGAAATTTTTTTCTTTAATGCATATTTCAGAAGCGTAGATAATTCTTCACGAGAATTTGGTAATACCATGCAGGTAGCAGGACCTCCAATGCCAAAAGTGGTGTGCTTAGCTAAAGGCTCATCAAATGTCATTACAGATGTGAGCATTTTACGAATGTCTTGCTTTTGTTTTTGGTTCAATTTGTAATTGCCTCATAAATCCTTTCGCATTGTCGCCAGATATTGCCTGCGCCCATAGTTATTATCATATCATCCGGTTGAACGAGTTCTTTCAATCGAGTAGGAATGCTGGTTTGATCTGGTATCAGCTCAACATGTTTATGTCCAATGCGTTCAGCTTCATCTGAAATTATTTGTGCTGTAATACCGGGGATAGGTTTTTCCCTTGCCTGATAAATGTCTGTTACAATAAGTATATCCGCCTGCAAAAATGCCTCTGCAAAATCATGATAAAAATCCCGAGTTCGGGTAAATAAATGCGGTTGAAAAATTGCTATTACGCGGTTATTCCAGCCAGTTTTCGCTGCTTTTAACGTGGCTGATACCTCAGTTGGATGATGGGCATAATCATCGACAATCATAATATTCTTATCAGTGGTATATTTAATATCGAAGCGTCTACGGACCCCGGTATATTGGTCCAATCCGGCTTGAATTTTATCAAAGGGAGTATCCAGTTCCAACGCCAACACAGCTGCACCCAATGCATTTTTAACATTATGTTCACCAGGAACATGAACCGTTAATTCTCCCTGTGGCACCCCATGAATAGAAAGGGTGAAAGTTGAGTGGTTATTTTCAAACTTTAAATTAGAAGCCTGAATTTCCGCATCCTCATGTACACCAAATGTTACTACCGGCCGTTTAATATTGGGAATTATGGAAGCGGCATTATGATTATCAATACAAACGCCTACTCTTCCATAAAAGGGAACCGCATTTGCAAATTGGGTGAATGCCATTTGCAGGTCTTGCAGATTTTCATAGCAATCTAAATGCTCTAAATCTAAATTGGTGATGAGCCCCATGGTTGGCTGAAGGGTGAGAAAGCTTCTATCAAATTCATCTGCTTCAACCACTATGACATC
>CAZGBZ010000064.1:0-4974 GCA_964524135.1 uncultured bacterium | reverse complement strand
CCCCACTGCCTGAAATGGTGTTACTCTGGAATTTATTCACAATCCCACCAATTACCATGGTGGGATTAAGCTCTGCTGCGGTTAAAATTTCACCTAACATGGAACAGGTGGTGGTTTTTCCATGGGTACCGGCAATGGCAATACTGGTAGGTTTTACTTTCAATAGTTCAGCCAGCATTTCTGCTCGGCGTATAACCGGTACCTGGTTACTCTCCGCAGCTGTTATTTCAGGATTACTTTGCTGTACCGCTGAAGAATACAGAACCACATGAGCAGGATTTACTTTTTCTCCAGAATGACCTTCAGATATTGTTAGTCCCATTGATTGAAGGTTATCAGTTCGTTCAGAGCTGTTTTGATCTGATCCACTAATGGTGAAGCCAAGTTTATGCAGAAGTTCAGCCATTCCGCTCATGCCAATACCGCCAATCCCCACAAAATGAATATGATTTGTTTTTCCAAACATCAGCTGATTGCGATTTCCATAATAGTTGATACAATGTTTTCAGTAGCGTCCGGTGCAGCCAATTGAATTGATTGTTTTTCCATCTCCTGAATTTTCTCAGGCTGCTTAAATAAATCTAATACGGTTGTTTCTAAATCACCAGTTGGCAATTTTGACTGAGGCAGAACAACAGCTGCGCCAGAGTTAGAAAATGCCTGTGCATTTTTAAATTGATGATCTCCTGCAGAGTGGGGGAAGGGAACTAGTACCATTGCCTTACCCATGAGTGCCATTTCTGACAATGCCAAAGCACCTGCCCGGGAGACGATTAAGTCCGCAGCAGAGTACAGAGCTCCCATTTCATCTGTAAATGGAATTAAATGTACATCAGCTTCATTCAATGATTGGTGGAGGCTTTCATAATTAATTTTACCGCATTGCCAAAGTATTTGAATTCCAGATTGGATATATTTTTTACATTCTTTTTGGAAATGACGGTTCAAAGGCACAGACCCCTGACTCCCTCCTAAAATAGCCAATACTGGCTGAGAATCATTGCAGTTAAATTTTTGTTTAGCCTGAGCTTTATCCATTATTTGTATATCCTTCCGAACGGGATTTCCGGTGAAAATTGGATTTTTTTTTTCAATTGAACTGCAGCGTCATTATAAGCAATGCAGATTGCATCAACTCGGGAAGCCAAATGCCGAGTGGTTATTCCCGGAAATGAATTTTGCTCCTGAATGACGGTCTTTATACCTTTATGAATGGCAGCCAGAAGGGGCAAGCCAGATGAATATCCCCCGGTTCCAATTACCACGTTGGGCTTAAAGTCATGGAGTAATTTCCATGATTGGTAATAGGACTGCAAAAATCTAAAGGGGAAAAGAATGTTTTTCACTATTGAATTCAAATTGAATTGACGTTGAATACCACGAATATTAAGAAGTAATTCATTCTCGCTATTAATTGAAAACCGAGCTGCTTCAACCCCGAATTTTGATCCAATATATTTTACTTCCACCCCTTTTTGAAGCAACGCATCCCGTACTGCCATTGCCGGGAAGAAATGACCCCCAGTACCACCACCGGTAACTACCATACGGAGATTTTTACTCATAAGAAAATCCTCTATAATAACTGTTGGTTCCAGTTCGTCCTTTTCGGGCAATATTTAGAAGAATTCCCATGGACATAAATGTAAAAATGGTATGTGAACCCCCATAAGAGATAAATGGCATGGGAAGACCAGTTGTTGGCGCAAAACCCACCACGTAAGCTGCATTAACAAGGAAATATATCATGACAGAAATAAGAATGCCGAAAGATAAAAACATGCTGAATAAATCAGGTGCTTCCCTCACCACTGTGAGTCCTTTTGTAAAGAGAAACCAAAAAAGACAGAAGAGAACGAAGATTCCAATAAACCCCAGCTCCTCACCAACAATAGGGAGAATAAAATCTGTATGTGCTTCCGGGAGATAGCCATTTTTAATGATGCTGTCGCCCAGTCCACTACCAAAAATTCCACCGGTTCCCAATGCATTGAGTGATTGAACTTTCTGCTTATCGTTCCAATTTAAGAATCGATCTACGGCATGTGGGGTATTCATTATTTTAAAGATGAGAGCAATAATTCCCGCAATTGATAAAACCGATAAATACTGCCAATTTGCTCCAGCAATAAATAGCATTACCATAATAATGGCAGCAATAATCATAGTGGTACTGGTGTCAGGTTGAAAAAGAATCAATACCAGTGATATCCCCAGAATTGGCGTAAATCTAAAGAGCAGGAACTTCCAATCGTTCAGATATTTTTTATTCTTATCTACAAAGTAAGCAGTAAATATTATAAGACTTACCCGTGCAAAATCAGAGGTAGTCATCCAGCTTCTGCCATCCAACACCAACCAGCGGGATGCAGGATTATTGCCTTTGAAGAAATATCCCATTATTAGGAAAATCCACGATAAAATGATAAGAGCATAGGCTAGTTCTTTTAGAATACGATAATTCATTTGACTTAATAAAAACATTAAAAAAGCACCAATTATGAACCATTTAGTTTGGCGAAGGAAAAAATGCATATAATCTTTATATTCATTCATAGCAAAAATGCTGCTGGCACTGTACATCATTACAATCCCGAATCCCGAAAGTAATAGAATTGTACCCAAGATTAGGTAATCATTTGGATAAGATCGAATAGTCAATTTGCAAATTCCAATTTGGTAAAAATTTCAACAAATTTATTTCCCCGTTCTTCATAATTCGAAAATTGGTCAAAACTAGCGCAAGCTGGTGAAAGAAGGATTGTATCCCCAGTTTTAGATATGGCATCTGCGCTTATAAGTGCATCCTCAAATTTCTCACAATAGGTTACGGATAAATATTCATGGAGCTGTTTTTCAATTTCAATGCCAGCCTCGCCATAAGCCATAATCAATTTTACACGTTTTTCCATTGAAGGTATGAGCTGAGTAAAGTCTGTAGAACCTTTATCTTTGCCACCCAAAATAAGGATTAATTTATCATCAAAACTTTCAATGGCAGCAATTGCTGCAGCGATATTTGTAGCTTTTGAATCATTAAAAAAATCCACATTATTTATATTACCAACCCATTCTAATCTGTGAGGGATAGGTGTGAAATTGATAATTGAATTATGAATAGCTTCTCGTGAAATGCCAAAAGAATGCGCCATAGTTGCGGCAGCAAGGATATTCTGTAAATTATGAAACCCTCTTAATTTAGTATCTTCAAAATTGAATAAAATGTCAGGATTGTCAGCCTCACCGGAAAATATTTTTGTTGCATTCAATTTAAAATGACACTTTTCATTTTGCTTTAGAGAAAATACTACTGATCGAGTGGTATTCATTAGAGATTCAGCTAATATGGGATCATCTGCATTAAATACTATCCAACCTGATTTATCTATTTGAGCTGCTAATTTTAATTTTTCAGCCGCATAGGCATTAATATCTGCGTATCTATCCAAATGATCTGCACTAATATTCAGGATGCCGGCAATAGTGGGTGAAAATGTATTAATATGCTCCAATTGAAAGCTGCTTAGTTCAAGCACATGAACAGAATGTTTGATATTTGAGGTGAGTTCCCAAAGCACATTTTCAGAAAAAGGCATACCAACATTGCCACCAAGCAAAGAGGTCCTTCCATCACTGATACACATTTCATGCAGGAGATTTACGGTGGTTGTTTTACCGTTTGAACCGGTAATCGCCAAAATAGGGGAAGAGGTAAACCATGATGCAAACTCAATTTCACTGATAATGGGAATATTCTGACTTTCACATTCTTTAATAATTGGCAAATCATTGGTTATTCCAGGGCTTTTAATGAGAATATCTGCATCTAGAACTGCATTACTATGCCCGCCCACTTCATGTTTAAAATTGCCAATTTTTTCTATAATATCTGGAGAATTATTCCCTTCACTGATGAAAATATCGGCTCCAATATGAGCCCCAAGTGTGCCGGCAGCAATCCCGCTTTTCCCAGCGCCCAGAATACTAATCTTTGTATTTGCCCAATATTTTTGAGAAATATTATTTAGGTCAATCATTGTACTTTGAAGGTTGTAAGGGAAATGAGTGCTAATAGAATGCCGATAATCCAAAAACGAACAACCACATGGTTTTCCGGCCAGCCCAATAATTCGAAATGATGGTGCAGGGGTGCCATGCGGAAAATTCGTTTGCCTTCACCATGTTTTTTCTTTGTATAACGGAAATAATACACCTGAATCATTACCGATACAGATTCAGCTACAAACACACCGCCAATCATAAATAGGAGTATTTCTTTTTTCAGTAAAACTGCCAATGTACCAAGGGCAGCACCCACAGCCAATGAGCCCGTATCACCTAAAAAAATCTTGGCAGGATTTGCGTTGAACCACAAGAATCCGATACAAGCACCAATGAGGGCCAGGCAAAAAATAAATAATTCTCCAGTGCCAGGGAGATAGATGATGTTTAGATAATCACTATAATCCAATCGACCAGATGCATAAGCGATAGCACCAAAAACAAGAGTTGCAATAGCAACCAGCCCCGTTGCCAAACCATCCAATCCATCGGTTAGATTGACGGCGTTAGATGTTCCTGTAATAACCACAATTACCAGAGGAATGTAAAACCATCCAATATCAATGGTGCCATTAGCAACAAAGGGAATAGAAATTGAAGTAGCAAATTGAGATGAATCGGGATAATTGATGAGTATGAGCCCAACAATTAATCCCAAGCTAATTTGTCCAGCCATTTTATAGCGGGCAATTAATCCCCGGGGGTACTTTTTAATCACTTTTAAATAATCATCTAAGAATCCAATTAACCCCATCCACATAGTTGCCAGGAGGATCAGTAAAATATGTTTGTCACCTACTTTTGCCCATAGGAAAGTGGGAAGGATAACTGCCAATAACACAATTATCCCTCCCATGGTTGGAGTACCCTCTTTTTTGAGGTGAGATTCAGGCCCATCTAATCGTATAGTCT
>CAZGBZ010000063.1:0-9668 GCA_964524135.1 uncultured bacterium | reverse complement strand
TCACTGGGTCGAATACCGATTAATTTTCTAAAGGTATTCAAAAAAAAGTAGTTTATAAAAGAGAAGTGATAATATGGAAAAATTACTTACTTACACCAATAGCCCAAATGATGTCCCGCATTATCAATACATCTATAGTGATATTCTTCTGAAAGACAATTATAAGATACATTAATATTACAATTATCAGGTAGTTCACATAATGTATTAGGTAATGTTGTAAGCTGATTAGAACTGATCCATAATTTATGGAGATTAGTCAAATTAGCAATACTTTCTGGAAGAGATGTAATTTTATTATTGGATGAATACAAAACTTGGAGATTATCTAGGTTGCCGATACTGCGAGGTAATGCCGTAAGCTGATTGTAATAAATAAGCAAAATTTCCAGATTTACTATATCACCAAAACTTTCTGGTAGTATCGTGATTTGGTTGTAATTCAAATATAGTTCTTGTAAACTTTTCAATTTACCGATGGTCTCTGGCAGTGTACTTAGCTTATTATTATCCATACTGAGACCTTGTAATTTAGATAGATTCCCAATACTATTTGGTAAAACAGAAATTTGGTTTTCATCTAAAGCCAATTCTGTGAGATTTTTCAGATTCCCAATACTTTCTGGTAAAGATGTTAGTGAATTATTATCCAAATGTAGTATTTGTAAACTAGTCAGATTCCCAATACTTTTGGGAAGAGATTGTAGGTCTGTATTATTAATTGCTAATGTTTTAATCCGTCCACCATTCCAGGATTGATGACCCACATCCAAAGGCTCTATATTTAATAGTGTATTATTTTCATTTATGATATCCTGCATACCGTCTAAATCAGATTTATAAAAACAGCTGCTTCCATCTGAAATGGTGATATTTTCTGATGTATTAATTATTCCTATAAATCCCGGATCACAAATGACGCAATTTTGAGGTTCGTAAATAGGGAGTCCATAATTGTCATATTCATAATTAAATCCGGGTAAATTTTCTACGCACTGGGGAACATCATCGCATAAATAATTATTCCCGGCAATTAAGCTTGACATTTTGTTTTTGTCAAAATTTATACTGCAAATATTGTTCGGCAGTGATTTTAGTTCATTCTGATTGATCTGAAGTTTCACTAATTGCTTGAGTTTGCTAATCGATTCTGGCAGTGAAGAGAGGTTATTTCCATTAACCTTAAACCTTTTTAAATGTGATAAATCGCCAATACTTTCAGGCAAACCCGTAAGTTGATTATCATGAAGATTTAACTCAATCAAATTAGAGAGTTTCCCAATACTTTTTGGGATAGATGTAAGCCGGTTTGAATAGATGCTGAGTTTTTTTAATTTAGTTAAATCTCCCAAACCTGCTGGTAGTTTTTTCAATTTGAGATCATGAAGGGTTAATGAGGTGATCCGTCCATTTTTCCAGACTTGTTTACCGATTTCAAGGGGTTTATTTCCTTTTAAATATTTATGGTTTTTGATTATCCTTTTTAAAACATTTAAATCTTTTTTAAAGTAACAGGTACTATTATCCAAAACTGCAACATTTCCGGGCGGATCATTAAATTCAGAAAATTCTTTTCCGCAGGAAGAACAATTTTGAGAAACAAATTCAGGATTGCCAGACTCATTATATTCATAATTGAATCCTGCAAAATCTTCAACACATTCAGGAATATTATCACAGATATAGTTATTGCCTGCAATGAAGCTGTTAAAATAAACATTTAAGTGAAGCAGACAGATTGTCTTCGGCAGGTAGGTCATTTGGTTTTTAGATACATCCATATATTCCAGCCGGGTAAGGGTACCGATGCTTTCAGGTAAAGAAAATAATTTATTATTAGAAATTTGTAGTCTTTGAAGATTTTCTAATTTACCAATACTATCAGGCAGGTTTTTAATGTGATTGTTACTGCAATGCAATTCTGTGAGATTACTTAATTTCCATAGACTTTCAGGCAAGGATGTTAATTGATTATTTTCTACAGCTAAACCAACTAATGATTGAAGGTCGCCCAACCTTTCGGGCAAATCAGTTATCTGATTATGGTTAAAGGATAAAACTTCAATTTTATTTAAATCGCTTAATTTATCAGGAAGTGCTGTAATTGATTGTTTATCCAAGTACAAATATATAAGGCGTCTGTTTCTCCAGCTTTGCTTGCCGATTCCCAATGGTTCTTTTCCGTTCAGGTTTTCATTAAGATTTATTATTTCTTGAAGAACTCCTAAGTCAGTTTTATTAAAACATCGGCTTTCATCCAATACAGTAATAATATTGTGGTTATAAGATTTTTTTAATGAACCATCCTCGCAGCATAATGAAGCATCACCGCCGCAAATTCCACACCTGTCAAACTCAGCGATTCCTCCCCAAATTCCATAGCAGTCTTGAGAACAGTCATTATTTTCATCGGAATCACAAATTCCGCAATTATCTAATTTAGCATCGCCACCCCAAACAGAATTGCAGTCATAAAAACAATCGTTTGATACATCATCATCACAAACACCACAATTATCTAACGATGCGTTTCCACCCCACACATGATTACAATCTCTTGTGCAATCATTATCGGGATTATTATCACAAAAATCACAATTGTCAATTTTACCATCACCGCCCCAAATTCCATTGCAATCCTGAATACAGTCGTTTGCAGTGCTACTATCACAACTTCCACATTCATCCCGATATGCACTACCATTCCAAACTCCATTGCAGTCTTTTTCACAAGGAGGATTATCTGTAAACCCTCCACTGCAAATTCCACAATTATCAATTTTTGCAGTTCCATGGCAATCATCATTGCAGTCCAAATCAAACAAACAAATACCCTCACAATTGTGATATTCCAGGGGGCCATTTCCACCACAAACTCCACATTCATCAATGACATTTGTACCGCAAAGGGTACCAGCACAATCCATTTCATTAGATTCGCAATAAATATATTCATCCAAGTCAGTACAGTCTTCCACCCAATCGGCACCACTATCAGGACAAACATCATCATTCATAAATCGGCTACCCAATCCGTCTCCATCATTATCGTAACACCGATTCACTTTTCCGGAGCCGCCACAGATATTGCATTCATCTAAATCCCAAACCAAATTATTCTCATCATCACAATCATTACAATTAGTGACCAATCCTTCTGGCACATTTTGAGGGCAAAAATTAAATATCATCTCACAATTGCCATATCCGTCACCATCATCATCCATATAGAAAACTTGTTTCCCCAAACCATCACATTTACCACAATCATCGAACCCCGTGGTTCCTCCCCATTCACCGTTACAGTCTTGAATACAATCATTTGTAGAGTTATTATCACATACATCACAATTATCTGGTTTTGCATCACCACCCCATTCACCATTACAGTCTTGAATACAGTCATTCATGGGGTCATCATCACAATTTTCACATTCATCTAAATAGGCTTTTCCACCCCAATTATCGTTGCAATCTTGGGTACAATCGTTAGTGGGGTCATTATCACAAAATCCACAATTATCAACCCGTCCATCACCACCCCATTTATTATTACAATCCTGAACGCAATCATTCTCAGGGTCATTATCACAGATGAGACATTCATCAATTTTAGCATCTCCACCTAACACATCATTGCAATCTCTCTCGCAATCATTTTCTGGGTTATTATCGCATATTTCACATTCATCTAAAACAGCATCACCTCCCCAGATTCCATTACAGTCTTGTTTACAATCATTTTCAGGGTCATTATCACAAACTTGGCAATTATCTAAAATTGCATCACCGTTCAAAATTCCGTTGCAATCCTCAATACATGGTTCATTATCAGTTAGTCCTCCACTACAAATTTCGCAACCGTCAAGAACAGCACCACCACCACAGTCTCCATTGCAATCTGGTTCAAAATTATTTTCATCTAATGGGCTGCAATCTAATAAATCGATGATAGAATCTCCATCATCATCATTATCACATACATCTCCGATGCCGTCTCCATCATAATCCGCTTGATCTGGATTTTTTACAATTGGACAGTTATCATCCACAGCAATATCATCTCCATCGTTCATATCAATATAATTTTGAAATTGTTTAGAAAATTTTACCACCATTTTTGAAGGGCAGGCAGAATTATCCCCCAAATGTTTGATGCAGTCCTTTTTATTTTTAGACATCCAACCACCACCATTAAAGTAATCCAAGGTTGCGGTTTCATCATATAATTTTTCTCCATCCTCATAGACTATGGCATTTATTTGGTGGATTCTAACCAAATTTCTTCCCATCATACGAAAAACAATTTCTCCATAAGGGTCGAAAGCATCTGTACAAATATCCTCAAATTTTCTGTCAATTATTCCATGGCTTTTGGGAATGAGAGAGAGTTCTAATTCATCTGTGAGGTCCTCCTTGTAAAGCTCTTTTCCTGAAACTATATCCACAATGTATATTTTATTTCTTTTCACTACATATTCTACTTCTTTTCCAGCAGCTTGGAATTCATGAAAGAGTTTGTCAATATTATGAAAGAAATTTTTCCCCGTTAATGACATAGAAACGGTATCAAATTCGGTATGCTCATTCCATTTAATTTGCTCCAGAGATTTAAATTTGAATTTAACTTCTCCCCATAATGCTTTAATAGTGCTGATAGTGCCGTTATGTTTTCCATCCCATGAATTATAGTTGCAGCGAGGACTTTTTTCTTCCGTTCCATCCTTAGTTTCATCACAGTCATATAATTTATTGGGGAGGGTTATAGCTAATTCAAGATTATATTTTTTTGCTTTCCCACCCCATTCTTTATTACAGTCTTGGATACAGGCAATTTCTCCTGTATAACCTTCAACACATATATTACAATTATCCAAATAAGCCGTACCACCCCAATCACCATTACAGTCCTGAATGCAGTCATTTTCCGGTTTAATATCACATTCACCGCAATTATCCTCATAGGCTACACCACCCCAATCACCATTGCAATCCATTATACAGGCTTCATTTGCAGTATTGCCTTCTGCGCAAATTTCACATCGATCTATAAATGCCGTACCACCCCAATCTCCATGACAATCTTGGATGCAGTCATTATGGGTATCACTATCACAGATATCACAATTATCTACAAGCCCAGCACCACCCCAATCACCATTGCAATCTTGTACACATTCATCTCGTCCAGTAAACCCTAAAGCACATAAATTACAATTATCAAGAATAGCCGTGCCCCCCCAATCACCATTACAGTCCTGAATACATGCTTCAATACCGGAAGAACCTTCGGCACAAGTGTCGCATTTATCAATATAAGCAGAACCACCCCATTCTTCATTGCAATCCTGGGTGCAGTCATTTTCTAATGTTTTGTCACAATTCCCACAATTATCAGCAAGAGCTGTTCCACCCCATTCACCTTCACAGTCCTGAATACATGGAATTATTCCTGTAATTCCCCCTGAACAGATTTCGCAGTTATCAATAGTTGCCCTGCCACCCCATTCATTATTACAATCCTGGATACAATCATTGGAGGTGTCATTATCACAATCACCACAATTATCAAGTAAAGCAGTTCCCCCCCAATCGCCATTGCAATCTTCTTCACAGGCAGTTTTACCGGTTTTCCCTTCAAAACAATTTCCACAATTATCAGCAATGGCAGAGCCGCCCCAATCTCCATTACAATCAGGCACGCACTCTGCCTTTCCCGTTGATCCCAGCACACAAATACCACAGTTATCCAATATTGCTGTGCCACCCCATTCGCCGTTACAATCGGATGTACAGGCAATTTCACCAGTGGCACCATTTACACATGCACCACAGTTATCAACATTTGCAGAACCACCCCATTCGTTGTTACAGTCTTTATCGCAAGGAGATTTCCCTGTATTTCCCTCTACACAATTATCACAATAATCTATTTTTGCAGTGCCGCCCCAATCATTATTACAATCTTGAACACAGTTATTTGAGGGGTCACCATCGCAGTTATTACAATTATCAATCACATCTGTGCCACCCCAATTACCATTACAGTCTTGTTGACATGCTTTTAGGTTAGTTAATCCCAAGACACAATTACCGCAATTATCTATAATTGCATTGCCACCCCATTCATTGTTGCAGTCCTGCCTACAATCATTAGTTGGGTCGTTATCACAGAGGTGGCAATTATCAGCTAATTTTGTGCCACCCCAGGTTCCGCTGCAATCCTGCATGCACTCAGATTTATTGGTAAGACCTAAAACGCAATCACCGCAATTATCAAGAACTGCAATTCCACCCCAGTCTCCATTACAGTCTCGTACACAATCATTGGATAAATCACTATCGCAAACTCCGCATTTATCTAGTTCGGCATTGCCTCCCCACTCATCATCGCAATCCTGAATACATCCAGTTTGCCCTGTTGAGCCGCCAACACAGATTTTACAGTTATCCAGTTCAGCACTGCCTCCCCAATCACCATTACAATCAATTTTACAGGGATCATTGCCAGAGGAGCCACCTGCACAATCTCCACAATTATCAATAATGGCAGTTCCAGCCCATTCATTATTACAATCCTGAGTACACGCTGTTTTTCCAGTGATACCATTTACACAAATATCACAATTGTCAACTATTGCTGTGCCGCCCCATTCACCATTACAATCCTGGCTGCAGTCAATTTCACCGGTATTTCCTCCCACACAATTTCGGCAATTATCTATAAAAGCTATTCCACCCCAATCACCGTGACAGTCCTGCACACAATTATTCCCAGGGTCATTATCACAAATGCTACATTTATCAATTGTCGCATTACCACCCCATGTACCACTACAATCCTGAATGCATGGAGTTTTACCTGTAGTTCCATTTACACATATATCACAATTGTCAACTATTGCCAAACCACCCCATTTATTGGTGCAATCCTGAATACAATCATTTGTATAATTATTATCACAAATTCCACAATTATCTATTAATGCATTCCCACCCCAATCTCCTTTACAATCTTGTTGGCAGGGTTCAAGTTTGGTTGAGCCTAAAACACAATTTCCGCATTTATCCACTTCAGCAGCACCGCCCCAAACATCATCACAATCCTGCACACAAGCTGTTATTGCGGTTTTTCCACCTACGCAATTATTGCAATTGTCTATGACAGCCGAACCTCCCCACTCATCATTACAATCCTGCGTACAGGCTGACTTATTTGTATTACCTTGAACGCAATTCTTACAATTGTCAATGATTGCAGTGCCACCCCATTCACCGTTGCAATCCTGGATACAATCGTTGAAGGAATCATTATCACATATCCCACATTTATCTTGTAGCGCAAACCCACCCCATTCATTATTACAATCCTGTTCGCAGGAAGTTTTCCCCGTATTTCCTCCTACGCAAACCTCACAGTTGTCATGTAGCGCCAATCCACCCCAAACATTATTGCAATCCTGAATGCAAGGGGATTTTCCCGTAGAGCCTCCTACACAATTCTCACAATTATCTATTATTGCCATTCCACCCCATACATTATTACAATCCTGAACACATGGTGCTTTGCCTGTCGTACCATCAACACAGTAATTGCAATTATCTAATTGTGCACTTCCACCACAAACATTTGCACAATCCATAGGAGAAATACACTCACCGGCACAATTAAAATGATTCTCGGGGTAGTTACAGTCATTATTGTTCCACTGTGCATGGGGGTCATAATTACAGGCGTCCACATCAAAACAACCATGGAGTGCAGTGTTTTCATACCAGACGATTAGCTGACTATTAAAGGATGCAGAAATGACATCATGATCACCATCACCGTCCATGTCTCCGTGGGCAAGTGCAGATATCTCTCGAACTTTGTTGATAATTTTATGGGTGGTTATTTTGCTACTATCTACATTTTCATACCAGATTATTTCATCATTATTCCTTAATATGGGATAAATGTCCAAATCACCATCAGCATCAGCATCAAACCTAGATTGAGAAAATATTGGCTTTGAGGAATGAATTTTGGGTTGAGTAGAGAATGTTTCATTTCCAATATTTTCATGCCAGATTATGGTATTGTCATCTTCGGTGCCTGTAAGAATATCAACATCGCCGTCATAATCAACATCAGCGGTATATATGGTCCAAATATCCTCAACTTTTGTTACTACACTATTGGCTTTAAATGATTCGTTTCCATTATTGGAATACCATACAATGGAATTATCATGCTCATTTACGGATAGGACATCCACATCACCATCACCATCCACATCTTCTGCAGTTACTGCCCAGGGACCATTAGCATCTTTGGTAATAAACTGTCTGAAAAATATTCCATTACCATCATTTTTATACCATGAAATTGTATTGTCATATCTGGATGCAGACAGGACATCCATATTATCATCACCGTTTAGATCAATTGGAAAAACTGATACAGATCCTCTTATTTTTTTAGAAATGGTATGGGAAACGTAGGAAGCATTGCCTTTATTTTCAAGCCAGGTTATGGTGTTGGATTCAATGGAGGAATATAATAGGTCGGTATTTCCATCCCCATTTAAGTCAGTTGCGTGAAGGGAGAGAATACCCTTTTCCCCACCATCGATAGAGTGGGGGGTGAATACAATTTTGCCGTATCCAAAACTGAGTATGATGGAAAAGAGAATTAATCTCATAGCTTATACGGATATAAATTTACAAAATTAATACCAGAGAAATGAACGTGAAAAAAAGGATTTTAACTTAAAATATTTTAAGTTAAAAGGTAGGGATGAATTATTTAATAACTGTCTCCCCTAAGAGTATCAATTATCTAAAGGTAATGCCAATCCCAGCATTAATGGCGTTGCTGGTACCGGTGTTATAATCAACATATACATCCATAAATAATACCCGAATGCGAGCGCCAATGGTAGTTCGAAATTTATTTTCTCCGGGGAAATTTAGATTGATATCTGTGGGTACTCCGGAAGTCCATTCTTTTGTACCTCCTGAACAGTTACCCTTTTCAACATCTTCGAGATACGTTTTTGATTCTTCACTTCCTGTAAAACAACCATAAGCTATGGGATTTGCTAAGGTGTAGCTTAAATTTAAATCTGATGATTCAAGGCCAAGCCCTCCATAAAGTCCAACCCCGCCCAAAAATGAAATAAAGGGAAGATTCAAAGTTTTACCTGCCTGAAGTGACAATAAATTATTGGTTGAATTAATTTTGGCATCCCCCATATCTAAAATCAAATCATTGTTATAATAACCAATTGAAACATCTACTGGCCACCCCTTAGGTTTGGATTTTTTCCTTTTCGAAATAGTTGAAATTTTTTCCAACTGCGCTATGATATCATAAACAGCCATAGAATCACCGGAATGAAATTGACTATTCAACATATCCAACTCTGATAAATCCATACTGGTATTACGAATTTCAGCCAGAGCGGAGTCAATATCTGCAGGAGTAATATTTGAAGGTAGTTCTTCTAATACATCTTTAATTTTCGGAGCTATTTGAATTTTGGGCTGTTTTGTTGGTTTTTTCTTAAAAAATTCACTAATACCAATTTTACCCCCAAATCCACCAAATTTAAGTGAACCGAGTGTACCCATAGGCATCGCTATTGGAAGACCTCTAACTGTTAATTCTGTATGAAAGGGTA
>CAZGBZ010000062.1:0-9722 GCA_964524135.1 uncultured bacterium | reverse complement strand
ATGGGTAGAAACCCTGCGGGATCAATCAATCATGGTTAAGATTGACTACTGGTTTGAGATGTAGGAATCCGGGGATCGGGGATCGATGATTGGGTATCGGGGTGAAAGCCAGGTAAACTTAAGAGACCTCATTCTTGCAGGTAATGGTGGCAGTCAGATTGAAACTACACTTCCGAGTTTTATTGTGGATACTAATGCACCTCTTCCACAGAAGACACAGCTCTCATCGGTGTATCCAAATCCGTTTAATCCGTCAACCGCACTGCAGTATGAAATTGCAGTTGATGCCATGGTAAATATCAGTATATTTGATATCTCCGGTAGATTGGTGGAAACATTGAAAGATGGCAATAGTAAGGCTGGCAGTTACAACCTTGCATGGGATGCATCAAGCCTTGCCAGCGGTACGTATTTCATCCACTTTACGGCTGGTGATTACAAGACAAACCAAAAGGTGCAGTTGGTTAAGTAGGAAACCGATTGTCATCCCCACCTGTTCCCGGTGTCTGAGCTTGATGAAGGGAAGGGCGGGCAGGTTGAGGAAGTTTATGATGAGCTAAGCCGATAAAGTAGCTAAACCTATTGGCTGTATTTAAAACTATTGCGTTTCTTCACTCATTCACTTTTCATTCAATTATATTAAAAGCATAAAAGCCTTCTCCTTGGTTTAACCAAGGGTGGAGGCTTTCTCATTTAGGAATGGGGGCGGGATGGTCCGTCTTCAGTGCAATTATTATCCTTTTTAGCCTAGAAGGACACTGGACAGACCCACCTTCATTTTGAATTATCCTTTGTATCCGACAACTGGCGGAGTAGATGGATGGTGGGCAAGCGTTTTTACCCGCCTTTGAGGGACACTCAACGAATTCTTTTTGTTATTTACTTAGAATTCTAATTACGGATCATTTTTAATACCAAAAAAATCCACTATTATTACTAAATGCATACTTTGTAAATTATATATATGAAAAAGATTCTCATTATAATTAATTTCATGCTATTAATAATTGGGAATGTGCTGATTGGGAGCATTCACCATTTACATGATGATATTCATTCAGAGGAGGACAATTCGAATGAGTGCCAAATATGTGAAATTATTAAAACCACCAGTAATTTTGTCTCAGATATTCAGGAAATTACTTTCTTAAATAATAATACTGATCATTTATGTATATATGAATGTTTTAGTATCATAGAATTAAATTTTAAGTCCAAATACCTCAGCAGAGCTCCCCCAATCTCCTAATAATATATTCAAAGTAGGCAGTATTTTTTTACATTCAACATAGATTGAAATAATATTTATTTGTTGAATAATATTATTTATAATTTTAAAGGAGTTTATTGATGATTAGATTTAATCTAAAGCAAATATTTATATTTATTTTATTAGCATTTATGGGAATAGCTTGTGACGATGGAAATCCCACCGAACCAGAAGAGCATATAGATGCAGATGGTTTCGTTCTTAAGGATGAAAATGGTTTAGAAGTGTATAAGGAACTTGAAGGTGCCATTACAGGTGCAATATCTTTAGGCATTGGAGACACTTTAGAACTTTCAGTTCATTTTCTTGATCATGAAGGAAATGAAATTGAACACGATGAAGAGGAAGAAAATGAAGAAGAGGAAGAATCTTTACAGGCTAGCGGAAACGATATAAGTATTGCAGTCGTTGAAGTTGAAGAACATGAAGAAGAGGCAGAAGAAGATGATGACCACGAAGAAGAAGAACACGGAGCTGCCATTCATATCATCGGAAAAAGTGCGGGTACAACCAATTTCATATTGGAGTTAATGCACGAAGGGCATGCTGATTATACTTCGCTATTCATTAGTGTTATTGTTGAATAATATTATTCAACGCAAACTGCTTATCCTCATTGTTATATGCCTGGGTTTTTCATTCGCTCAGGCATATACCATAAGGGGTAGAGTATTAGATTCAAAAACAGAAAAACCACTAAAAAATGTAAATATTTATCTAAAAAATACCATTATCGGGACTACGACCGATAAGGACGGATACTTTTTAATAGACATAAATAACCAATGGGGGGATAGTGTCGAATTAACATTTAAAATGATTGGATTCGGAGAACAAAGTCATCATATTGAATTGTCAGAGTCTGAAATAGATATAGGTATTATTTTATTAAAAGTTGAATCTTTGCTTCTTGAATCCGTTCATATCCATTCTCATCAACATCCTGCAAAGCAAATATCAGACTTATCCCTAGGCGGACAAAAACTCAGTGAAAATCTGGTAGGAAATATTGCAACTACACTATCTAATCAGCCCAATATTGGAGTAGGTTCATTTGGTACAGTTACCTCGAAGCCGGTATTAAGAGGATACTCAGGGGATCGATTTTTACTCACAAAAGATGGAAGTAAAACAGGCGATTTATCCCAATCATCAATAGACCATGTCATTACTCTGGATATGACAGAAGTCAGTGAAATTGAAATTGTGAGAGGTCCTAGAGCACTGGTTTATGGTTCAAATGCTATCGGTGGAGCCATCAATACTAAAATTATTGGAAATCCGAGAGTGAAGGTTGATAAGTTATATAAAAAAATTTTGGTTGGGGGAGAATCATTTAATAAAGGGTTTTATAGCAATTTGATGGTATATGTTCCCATTAAAACCAGTCAAGTCAATATCTTGCTTAATAAAAGAACTACAGGAAATCAAACCAGCCCTATAGGAGAATTGGATAATACGGGATCTGAAACATATAATTATAAACTGGGGATTACTAAATATAACGAACATAATTATATTAATGCCTCTGTAGAAAGTTTTATTATGGATTATGGGATCCCACCCAGCGAAGAAGGTCATATTAATGGAGTGGATATAGAATTATTTAAAAACACTTTTCAATTCAATTATCATCAGGATATTTCATTATATAATTTCAATCAATTGGATGTGAAATATAATTTCATTGATTATGAGCATCAGGAATATGAAAATGGCTTAGATTATTATCAAGTAGCATTAGCAAAAAATACCCATGATATTCAACTCGAAATTGAATCTGCCAATTCAATACTTGGTTCAGAATTCAATTATAAACAGTTTTTACCCAGAGGGTTCTATTGGACCCCAGCCACAGATGAATTAAACCTATCTTTTTATGGTTTTCATGAGAAAGGATTTGACAGTTATGATATTTTAAGTTCCTTTAGAGTTGGACATTTGTCAACTTATCCAGAACAGAAAAATTGGTCTTATGCAAATTTAGATAATCAAGAAGTTAAAAAGAGAAATTTTAATTATTTTTCATCCTCAATTGGTATTAAAAAGTACCTTGATAAATTTGAGATGAATAGTTGGTTTATGAACACAATGAAAGCACCCCGGGTAGAAGAATTATATTCAGATGGTCCCCATCTGGGTTCATACTCTTATGAGATCGGAGAGCCTAATCTGGAATTAGAAAAAATTTATGGAATTGAATCTTCAATCAGATATAACGCAGAGTCATTAGATATTTCACTCACTACTTTCTATAATTATAGCCCCTATTATTATCAGATGAATAAAATGGGAAATTGTTCAGATGAATTTGTAATTGGAGAGTCCCACCCCTGTGCAGGTGCCGATTATATTGAATGGGGCAGCGGCACTTCCGGATGGCTGTATAAATATCAAGCAAAGGGAGTGCGATCATTAATTAAGGGTTTAGAATTTAATGTAAGCTATGATTACCAAGACTTTAAGATCGTTTATGATTTTTCTTTGGTCAGAGGGGATGACCTATCAAATGGACGACCTCTTTCATATATTAATCCGGATAAACATATTGCCATATTTGAATACCAGAGAGAAATAACGAATTATAAATTAAGATTATCTAAAATACATTCTCAAACTAGACTTGGAGAATTTGAAACATACACACCGTCCTCATTCTTAGTTGATTTTATATTCGGATATAAAAAACGCAATCAAAGTTTTACAGTCCAATTCAATAATATCTTTAACGAAGAACACTATAATCATTTATCAAAAATAAAATCCATTATGCCTGAAGCCGGTAGATATGTTGTAATCAGTTATAATTTATTTTATTAATGCGAGATGGACGGTGCACCGCCAAGCTACACAAAACTCATTCTCCCAATTTTCTTCATACAGCCGTTAATACTTTCCACAGCAATTTGAATATCCTCTGCAGTATTAAATCTGCCAATGCCAAAACGCAGGGAAGAATAGACCTCATCCTTACTCATTCCCAATGCTAACAGTACATGTGAGGGCTCCATGGTAGAAGTGGTACAGGCTGATCCGCTGGATATTGCAATTTTAGGTATTGCTGCAATAATCGCCTCATTATTTGCACCGGGAAAACTCATATTCAAATTTCCTGCTACCCGATTGTCCATACTGCCGTTTATATGGGCATTAGGGTTTTCAGCTTTAATTCCCCTTAAAAGGTCATCTCTCAGCTCAGTAATTCTCAGCTTTTCTTCTGCCATAACATCAGCCGCAATATGACAGGCTTTACCCAATCCCACAATATTGGGAACGGGGAGCGTACCAGAGCGGATACCCCGTTCATGTCCACCCCCAAACATTATGGGTTGAAGTTGAACTCGGGGGTTTTTCCGTCGAACATAAAGAGCTCCTGCTCCCTTGGGTCCATACAATTTATGAGCAGAAATGGATTGTAAATCAATACCCATTTCATCCACATTAATAGGTAGTTTGCCTACAGATTGTGCCGCATCCACATGAAAAATGATACCCTTGTTTTTACAAATTGTACCCAGTTCTTTAATGGGCTGAATAACGCCAATTTCATTATTTACATGCATAACCGATGCAAGAATAGTATCATCCCTTATGGCCGCTTCAAATTTGTTCAGATCTAGAATCCCCTCTTTATCAACGGGGAGGTAAGTAATATCAAAGCCATCTTTTGCAAGGAATTGGCACACATCCATTACAGCTTTATGTTCTGTTTTTACGGTGATGATATGCGTTCCTTGTTCACGGTAATTTTTTGCAGCCCCCTGGAGAGCAATATTATTGGCTTCTGTGGCTCCGCTGGTAAATATAATTTCTTTGGGAAGAGCCCCGATTGTTGCCGCTACAGATTCCCGGGCAATTTCAACGGCTTCTTCTGCTTCCCAGCCATAGGTATGATTTCGGCTGGAGGCATTACCGAATTTTTCTGTGAACCAGGGTTCCATTACCGAAAATACTTTAGGGTCTAAGGGGGTAGTTGCCTGATTATCCAGGTAAACTTGTGGCATTGTTTTAATTAGCGGATTGTGGGGTTGCCAGTCGAAATTGAGGTATTTCTATCAAAAATATGTTTTCATCCTCACCATTCATTTCATAATGACCCTTCATGAATCCAAATTTTGTTGGGATGGGACAGAAGCTATTATATTCAAAAGATTGCCCGGGGTGGATGAGCGGCTGTTCTCCAACAACGCCTTCGCCCCTGACCTCATTTACCCTTCCGTCAGCATCAATAATATGCCAATAGCGGTTAAGTAATTGTGCAGGTGTTACCCCTTGGTTTTTTATGGTTATCCAATATGCGAAGAAAAAGATGGGTATTTCCTGATTAGACCGTTCAGGCATAAACCGGCTGATAGCAGTTACCTGAAAATCATGGGAAATTGCCTCTGCCAATGCCATGGCTAATTAACGTAAATCGTAAATTCAGCAGGATTATACACTTGTCCCACAATGGGAGATGACATGCTGTTATTTTCAGCCAGAGCCCGTTGTAAATCTTCAGCTTTTTCTTTTGCTACGGAAATGAGCAGTCCACCGGAGGTTTGGGCATCAGCCAGAAGATATTGCTGTTCCTTGGACATATTTTTAGAAAAATTTACATTAGTTGAAACATGGTCAAGGTTGCGTTTGGTTCCTCCCGGGATGAATCCTTTTTGGGCCAATTCGTACACACCTTGAATGAGGGGGATATCATTAAATTCAAGGGTTGCAGAAACTTTACTCCCTTTACACATTTCCAAGAGATGCCCCAGTAGTCCATAACCGGTAATATCCGTGCAGGCATGTACTCCTACAGAATTCATGGCAAGGGCAGCACCGCGATTTAATTTGGTCATTACATTTACCACCTCTTCAATAATGAATTGAGGGGCTTTATCATTCTTGATGGCAGTGGCAATAATTCCACTTCCCAGTGGCTTGGTTAAAATAAGCACATCACCAGCTTTAGCAGTGGAATTTAAGGTGAGATTTTTCTTTTCCACCTTGCCAGTTACCACCATTCCATATTTGGGTATGGGGTCTTTAATGGTATGGCCACCCAAAATTGGAATTTCAGCCTGATTTGTTATTTCAAGACCCCCCTGCATAATATTTGTGAGAATTTCCAGTGGCAAATCATCAGAAGGAAATTCAGCAATATTCAGTGCGTGTTGAGGCATACCTCCCATGGCATAAATATCGGATAAGGAATTTGCAGCTGCAATACACCCAAAGGTGAAGGGATCATCTACAATGGGTGTGAAGAAATCTACAGATTGTAGTAGATAATGATCATCATCCAAGGGGACAACTGCACAATCTTCGGAGGATTCAAATCCAATAGTATTTTCAGGCAGATCAATTTTCAGATTGCTCAAAACTTGAGCAAGGTCCGACGGACTTAGCTTGCAGGCTCAGCCGGCACCAGGGGAAAATTGAGTAAGTCTGATTGATTCAGTAATATTGTCTGTCATGATAACGAAAATTACAGCTTATTTCAATGGTAGTACAACATGCTTTATATTGAAGAATTAAGATGGAAGGTTGAAGGGTTATTGATCAATTGTTAATGATTAATTGTCAGTTCTTGTGAATGGGTAAGCCTGTTTCCTGCCTCCTGTTTCCTTTTTCCTAATAATTGTGGCTAATTGTTTTTAATTATCAAATCCGTAGCAATCTCGTCAGCCAAATGGTAATATTCAGGTTTTAATATTAGCGATCCATTTTCTTTTTCTAAATAGCTATCCCATTTATGGATAGATTTATCATCAATATTTTCAAGGCAAGAAAGTGGGATCCCTAAATTAGTTCGCAGCCCATTAATTATGATTTCATTGTCTATGTTTTCATCAGTAAGGATTTCACCTCCCTGAATCGGCAATTTATTTTGGGATAATAATTCAAAATATTTATCCAGAGATGAAACATTCCAATAGCGTTTATATCCGTCAAAGCCATGTGCTGAGGGACCAAATGCCAAATAGGGATCACGCCGCCAATAATGTAGGTTATGCACGGATTCATTTCCACTTTTAGCAAAATGAGATACTTCATAGTGGGTAAATCCGCAGTCTCGCAAATATTGAGAACCATCCTTAAACATTTCACCCTCCATAACAGCCTCCGGCAATGAAAGTCCGCCATTTTGAATGTCCGCATAAAAGGGAGTATTTTTTTCAGCCGTTAATGAATACATGGCAATATGCTCCGGATGTATTGTAACCACAGTTTTAAGGTCATTCAGCCAACCCTCAACTGACTGCCCGGGGATATTATAGAGCATGTCAATACTGATATTTATAAATCCAGCCTTTCTGGCATTTTCATATATTGCAATACAATCATCCTGGTTGTGTTGGCGTGTAAGAAGCGTTAAAAGTTCAGATTTCAAACTTTGAAATCCAATGGAGAGGCGATTGATTCCTATTTTTCTAAATGATTGTAAATCTTCATATGAATTCTCCCCCGGATTAATCTCAATTGTAACTTCTGGATTCTTGATTAGAGAAAAGTGATCTCGCAAATTATTGAGGATGATCTCTAAATTTTTAGGGGGAAGCAGGGCAGGGGATCCACCTCCAAAATAAATGCTGTCGAATTGCCATTTATGATTAAACTCTGTAGCGGTTAATTCTATTTCCCGCAGAAGCAATTCCACAAACTGGGGTATCTCAGCATGCTGTTTTTCAGTAGTAAAATAATCGCAGTAATTACAGATTTTTTGACAGAAAGGGATGTGGATATATATACCGGCTGAAGTCATATTATTATGTTCATTGAGCTTGCCGAAATGTAACCACAGATTAACACAGAAAAACACAGAAAATAACCACGAATTGGCACGAATTCGCCCGAATTATAAATACCCGAAACTAAGTAAGACTTTAACTACTTCTTTTAATCTAAATTAAATCAATTATAATTTTCCCCATGTCATCAACCTTTAAATGAAATACTATCTCTATGTCATCGAACTGGATAAAGCTGTAGGGAAGCTGGTGAAGTTTCGAAAACAGAGTCCCAAATTTTTATTAGGGAATCGCTGTTTTTATGTGGGGCAGTCCGCCAAGAAACCATCCGAACGGTTCAAGCAACATAAAAAGGGGTATAAATCTAATGCTTATGCCAAGCGTTTTGGGATTAGGTTGGTACCGGAATATTATGAAAAGTATAACCCTATTCCTACTCGTAAAGATGCAGAAGAGTTGGAAGAATATGTGGCGCTGAAACTTCGGAAAGAGCGGTATGGGGTATGGTTTAATTGATTCTAATAAAACCTTTTTGGTGGGTAGACGATCAAAGCGTGTAATCTTAAAGGTTGGATTGATTACTATTTAATGAAATATTTAATATTTATTATTATATGCTCTATGGCAATTGCACAAAATATACACTTTTATGATACTGATGGAGAGTCCTTCGCAGATGTAACCATAAATGGGCTCACTTTCACCTGCAGGGTTTCCGGCATGGACAATGATGGGGATGCGGTTATTTTATTACATGGTTTCCCCGAGACATCAAGAATGTATTATGATCTTATCCTGGTACTGGTAAGTGAGGGCTTCAAAGTAGTGGCACCGGACCAGCGGGGATACAGCCCTGGTGCCAGACCGTCTAAGATTTCTGACTACAGCATCGATAAATTGTCTCAAGATGTGTTGGATATCGCAGATGCATTTCAAATTGAAAAATTTCATTTAATCGGCCATGATTGGGGCTCTGCTGTTGGCTGGGTTACCGTTGCATTTCACTCAGACAGAGTCATTAGCTGGGCGGCTCTTTCCGTTCCTCATTTAGATGCATTTTTTGAGGCTATGAACAACAATCCAGAGCAGCAGCGCAAAAGCCAATATATAAATTTTTTTAAGAAAGCCATATTCCCTGAATTATATTTTAAGATTTTCGGGTATAAATATTTGAAAGATATTTGGCGAAAAAGTTCTCAGCTTGAGATAGAAAAATATTTAAAAGTGTTTAAACAGAGGGGTGCTCTGAAAGCATCACTGAATTGGTACCGGGCAAACATAAACGATGAAAATAAAATGATTGGTGATATTGATACGCCAACAATAATTATTTATGGATTGAAAGATATGGCTATCGGAGAAAAATCAGTAGATAAATCAGAAAAATATCTCAAGGGTGATTATAAAATTGAAAAACTAAATTCCGGTCACTGGCTCATTCAAGAGTCCTTTGAAGACGTCTCTATTAGTATCCTACACCATTTAAATACTCACGCTCAATGACACTTAAGCTGTTCACTATATATTTAATGAGTCTGTTATACATCTCATCGGGTGTGCAGCACTTTACCAATGCCGGTTGGTTTATGAAAATAATGCCTCCCTATTTATCTTATCATAAAGAACTTGTTTATATTAGTGGAGTTTTTGAAATTATATTGGGGACAATGTTGCTTTTTGAAAAAACAAGATTTCTGGCAGGTTGGGGATTAATTTTGTTATTG
>CAZGBZ010000061.1:1053-10031 GCA_964524135.1 uncultured bacterium | reverse complement strand
GCCTTCTTCCAGTGTCACGATCGCGACAACATAGGGGGCTGGAACAGCGGGGTGGGAGGTACGACGGTAAACAACGAAACTGGAGACCTGACCTCGGCCGGAAACCTCTGTGGTCGTCAGTGACTTCGACCAGCATTTCGGGCAGACAGGTCCTCCCGGAAGAAACAGGTGAAGACAGTCTGCGCAGGCATTCACTTCCAGTGTTTCCGCCTGGCAGGCATCCCAGAACGGAGCGGTGAAAGCGGTGGCCTGCGGCAACGGGTAAGCGGGTTCTTCTGCCATGTTGAGTGTCCTATCTGCCTTCTATTTCCCCAGTATCAGGGTGGTATGCGTGTTCATCCCGAGCCCGTGACCGCTGATAAGTGCTGTCTCTGCTGTCTCGAGCTGACGCATGCCTGCTTCACCTCGAAGCTGACGAACCGACTCGATGACATGCAGCATACCGCCCCCATAAGCCTCTGCCAGCAGTCCACCGCTGGTGTTGACCGGCAGGCTGCCGCCCGGGCCAAGTCTGCCGCCCCGGACGAACTCACCGGATTCACCGGCGCCGCAGAATCCATAGGCTTCGAGTTGCATCAGTACAACGATGGTAAAACAGTCATACAACTGCACCACGTCAATGTCATCGGCTCCCAATCCCGCTCGCTGCAGCGTTTCGGGGCCACTCCGGGCTGCAGGCGATTCGTCGAAATGATCGCGATTAGAGAAGGTCCCGAAGCTGTGAGCCTGACCATAGCTCAGAATTCTGACGGGTCCCCTGGCCAGATCAGGTTCCCGGTCGGCGGCGGTGACGATGACAGCAGCGGCACCATCGGATACAAGACAACAGTCCGGTCGACGCAACGGTTCGACGATGAACCTGGAGGCCAGGTAGTCCTCCATGGAGAGCGGGTCCCTGAGTGTCGCTGCCTCGTTTCGTGCAGCGTGAGCCCGGGCGGCGATGGCGACTTCACCCAGGGCTTCCGCTTTTGTACCCCACCTGTGCATATGTCTCGAGGCTGCAAAAGCGTGAAGACCGGCGGCACCGAAAAGCCCGAATGCAGATTCATCACCACGGGCATAGTCGAATGACCCGGGAGATGAGAGCGGCGAGTCGCCGTAGACGCAGAGGCACACCGAGCAGAGACCCGCTTCGATGGCCATGGCTGCCCGTTGAATAATGCCGATACTGCCGGCACCGCCCAGAAGTTCGCTGCCGGTGAATCTCGGGTTCAGACCAAGAAGCTGTCCCAGGGCGAGATAGTGGGGCGTGATGCCATTGATGATGCCCTGGGCGGGCCCCGGGTCTGTCACCAGGCCGTCAATGTCATTGACGCTGAGGCCGGAATCGATCAGCGCGGCTCTGGCAGCTTCGACTTCGAGGTCGAGCGCGGTGCGGTCGGTCAGCTTGCCAAAAGGGGTCTGGCCGATACCGGCAATGAGAAGTTCTTTTGCCATGATCCGTTTCTGGCCCGGTTAATGTCGAGCTAAGATTGAATAGTGCAATTATATTGAGTGTCACTTGACAATCAAGTAATGGTTTCCTAAATTGGCCGGACGCATCAACATCCGGTGATCGAAATGGAGCTGAAACATACCGAAGAGCATGAGGCGATGAGCCGAACGCTCCGGGACTTTGTCGATAAGGAGATCAAACCCTTTACCACCGAATGGGAAAGTGAGGGGGAAGTACCGAGGGAGATCTTTACGAAACTCGCTGATCTGGGTTTTCTCGGCGTGCGTCTGGATCCGGAGTATGGCGGTGCCGGCCAGGATTTCTGGTTTACGGCGGTGCTGCTGCAGGAGCTGATGCGATCAGGGTCAATAGGCGTGGCAGTCGCTGTCATGGCTCATGCGGAGTTTGCGACCAAGGTGATCGAGCGTGGCGGCTCTCACGAACTGAAGACAAAATATGTCCTGCCAGCCTCTGAAGGACGCCTGATCGGAGCGCTTGGGGTATCCGAACCTGATGCCGGCAGCGACGTCGCGGGGCTGAAAACGAGGGCCGTGCGAGACGGTGACGACTATGTCATCAACGGCTCCAAGCTGTACATCAGCAATGGCACCATCGCCGATTACATTACCACGGCGGTACGGACCAGCGATGAAGGACATCGGGGGATCTCCCTGATAGTCGTGCCCGCCGATACCGAAGGTCTGACCCGCAGGCGACTACAGAAGATCGGTACGCACGCATCGGATACGGCGGAACTTTTTTTCGACGATTGCCGGGTACCGGCTGAAAATCTTGTCGGTAAAGAGAATGATGGTTTCAAACTGATCATGCAGGGGTTTGAGGGTGAGCGACTGGTGCTCGCGGTCATGGCCTGCAGTCAGGCGCGGCTCCTTTTTGAAGAAGCACGAAAGTGGGGGCATGACCGCAAGGCCTTCGGTCAGTCGATTCTGGGATTCCAGGTGTGGCAACACAGAATGGCGGATGTTCTGACCAACATTGAAGCAGCAGAGACGCTGACCTACAGGGCGATCGATGCCTACGTAAAAGGTGAATCCTCCAATTCCATCATCTCCATGGCGAAACTCTTCGCCACCGAGATGGCCCTGGATACGGCCCGGGAATGTGCGCAGATACAGGGGGGGCTCAGCCATATGGAGGAGTGTCTGATCGGTCGCCTGTACCGTGATTGTCTGGCCATGACCATTGGTGCAGGTACCAGTGAGACCATGCGTAACATCATCGCCAGAAGCAATGAGCTCGTGGCTTGACGGCGATGGTTGTTGAAACTGATCTCAGTGACGGCGTTCTGACCGTTACGCTGAATAGACAGGACGCCCGGAACGCAATCAACAAGGAAATGCGTGAGCGCCTGATAGAGATCTGGTCTGACTTTCGGGATTCGGAAGAGGCCAGGGTCGGTATCCTCACCGGCGCCGGTGACCGATCGTTCTGTGCCGGCGCGGACCTCAAGGAGATGGGCGACTACTATCGATCTATGACACCGATTGAGAGACGTGAAGCAGGCGTACGCAGCCCTGGTCTCGGCGCCATTACACGAAATTTTGATCCCCGAAAACCGATCATCGCGGCGATCAACGGGCCCTGTCTCGCGGGAGGACTGGAGCTGGCGCTTGCCTGTGACATACGCATTGCAGTTACCGAGTCTACCTTTGGTCTGCCTGAAGTCATGCGAGGTATTCTGCCGGGGGCAGGAGGCACACAAAGATTGCCAAGGGCTGTGCCGATGGGCGTGGCGCTGGAAATGATCATGACCGGCGCACCGATCAGCAGCGACGCTGCGCTCCGCTGGGGATTGATCAGCCATGTCGTTGAGGCGGAAGACCTTCTGACCGAAGCCACCCGTATAGCCCGTCTGATTGCAGAGAATGGGCCGCTTGCAGTCCGGGCCGCCCGGGATGCGGTTTACCAGGGCCTCTCCATGCCGCTCGCGGAGGCGTTGAGCCTGGAGCAGTATCACGCTGAACCCTTGCGGATGAGCGAAGATGCAGCAGAAGGGGTACAGGCTTTCGTCGAGAAGAGAAAACCGGAATTCAAAGGTAAATAGGAAAGAGGATTGTCAGTGAGTAGAGAAAAAATCGCTATCGACGCCTGGGCGACGCACGTTTCACCGGAAGGATCACAGAAATGGCCGGCGGAATTCAAACACATCTTCAACAAGTACAGGTCACCCAGGGTGATGACCGAAGGCCAGAGTATTGAAGCACTGCTCGCGGAGATGGATGAAGCCGGTGTCGACAGGCTGATACTTTCGTCCTTTCACTACAAGGGTGAATGGGTGCTGAGCAACGAGGAGGTTGCTGATCTGGTCAAGCAGTACCCGGATCGCTTCATCGGTGCGGGTACCGTCAATGTCATGCAGAAGCCGATGGAAGTTGCGGCTGAAATCGAAAGGATGGTCAAGGAACTGAACCTGGTCTGTATTCGACTTGAGCCTTACATGTATGGTGACGGGATGACCGGATTGCCGCCCAATGACAAGCATTACTGGCCGGTTTACATGAAATGCAGTGAGCTGGGCGTTGCCGTGGCATTGCAGGTTGGTCACACAGGGCCTCTGCTGCCATCAGAATGTGGCCGACCGATTTATCTCGATGAGGTTGCGCTCGCCTTCCCCGATCTCGTGATCCTGGGATGCCATGTCGGCCAGCCGTGGCACGAGGAAATGATGATTCTTGCCTGGAAACACCCGAATGTTTACCTGGAAACCTCGGCACGAGGTCCGAGGCAGTGGCCGGAGTCACTCGTTGACTTTGCCAAGCGCTGGGGCCAGGACAAGCTGATCTGGGCGACCGATTATCCACTGCTCAGCTTTGACCGGACCCTGACGGAACTCGAAGATCTGGGTATCTCGGGTGATCTGTACCGCAAGCTTGTCCGTGACAATGTCGTTCGTGCTCTCAAGCTGGATGTCTGATGTCTGCGCATCAGGTTAAATATCACCATGTAATCAAGGCGGTTAGAAAATGAGCCAGGAAAAGAAACTTCTGACACAAATGAATGACAGGGTGCTGACAATCACTCTGAACAGACCGGATCGTCTCAACGCTATCGATGTCGAGATGCTGGAGATGCTGATTGATGCGCTGCGCAGAGCCGGTGAGGACGATGACGTTGGTGCGGTCGTGCTGCGGGGTGCGGGCCGGGTATTCTGTGCCGGTGCCGATATCGGTCAGATGATCGATCGAATGCCGGAGGACTGGGAACGTATCGTCGACCGTTACCTGGATCCGGTCCGCCTCATTGTTTCCATCGATAAACCCGTCATCGCGCGGTGCCATGGTGACGTGGTTGGAGGTGGATTTGGATTGTCGATCGCATCCGACTTCAGGGTCGGAGCAGACAATTCCCGATACTGTGCGCCCTTTGTCAATCTGGGCCTGGCGGGTTGTGACATGTCATGCGGATATTTCCTGCCGAGATTGATTGGGATGGGAAGGGCGACGGACATGATGATGACCGCCAGGTTCGTAGACGCCGAAGAAGCTCAGCAGATTGGTCTCTTAAGCCGGCTGGTACCGGAAAGTGGCCTGGACGAAGCGGTGCAGTCACTGGCCGGTTCGCTGGCAAACGGACCTGCGCGGGCACTCGGCTTTACCAAGCGGGCCATTCGCCGATCCATGGACAACGATATGGACGGTGAGTTCGATTATGAGATATTTGCACAGGTGCAGTGTCTGCAGAGCGAAACCCACAGAGATATGGTTGCCGCTTTCTTTGCGAAGCGTGGAGGTTGAACATGGTAGACCTGACACTCAGTGAAGAGCAGATTCAGTTCAGGGATAGTGCGCGCAGATATGTGGAAGCAGAAATCGCAGCCCATGCCACGGAGTGGGATCACGATGAAACCTATCCGAGGGAGCTGTTTCAGAAGTTCGGCGAAATGGGTTGGCTCGGTGTGGCGGTCCCGGAATCCTGCGGCGGATCGGGTGGCGGCTCCGTTCATTACGCGCTGCTCTGCGCCGAGCTGGCGAAGGGTTCGGCTGCGATTGCACTCGGATACTATGTCCACACGGCGCTCGCGACTTCTGCAGTGGTTCATCTGGCGGATGACGAACAGCGAAATCGCTGGCTGCCAGGCCTGGTTTCGGGGGAGAAGATAGGCTGCTGGGCATATGCGGAACCTAACGCCGGTGCAGATGTATCCACGGTCACGCTGAAAGCCGAGAAGAATGGCGATGAGTACGTGCTCAACGGCTCAAAACTGTATATCACCAATTCCCCGTTCGCAGACTACATGGTGGTTGTCGCCATGACCAATCCGACACTGGGGTTGAAGGGAATGTCACTCTTTCTCGTGGAATCGGATAATCCAGGCGTGAGTGTCGGCAAACCCCTGAAAAAGCTGGGTATGGGTGCCTCGGAAATGGCGGAGATCGTTTTTGAGGACTGTCACGTTCCAGTAACAAGTATGCTCGGTCCGGAAGAGATGGGTTTCATCCGCGCACTCAAGGTGCTGACCCTGGGGCGAATCGCGAGTGCCGCGTTTGGTGTCGGACTGGGCCGAGCAGCCATGGCTGAATCAAAGACCTACTGTGAGCAGCGTAAACAGTTTGGCGGACCTCTGACGGCAAATCAGTTCGTCAGATTCACGCTGGCTGATATGGCCACCAGATTGGAGGCAGGATGGCAGCTGTGTCTTCACAGCGCGAGGCTCGCTGATGCAGGCCTGCCTCATGACAAGGAGGCCTCCATGGCAAAGCTGTTTGCAACAGAAGCCTGTACCTGGGTATGCGAGCGAGCACTGCATCTCTCCGGCGCTCAGGGTTATATGAGCGAAAGCCCGGTTCAGCGTTTTTACAGGGACTGCAAGGTGCTTGAAATCGGTGAAGGTACAAGCGAAATTCAGCGTGAAACGATTTTTCGACAGCTTGGAGACTAGGTGATGGGAGTACAGGAGCGACGTGCCCGGGAGCGGGAGGCCAGGAAAGAAGCAGTGCTGGATGCAGCGAGGTCAATGCTTCTGGAAAAGGGTTTCAAGGGTACGACGACGAAAGGCATTGCCGAAAGGTGTGAGCTCTCCGAAGCGACACTCTTTTTTTACTTCACGAACAAGGATGAGATCCTGGTTTCCCTGCTGTTTGAAAGCATCCGGTTCTGGGCTGATGGCTTCGAGAAAATCGCCAGTTCAGGTGCATCAGCCGAAAAGAAACTGGATCAGATCTGGCGGTTTCATGAAAAGGTCAATGAAGAGCACCCTGAGTACTATCTGATCTCTTCGTATCTGGCTCAGCCCAATGCGCTCGAAGGGGTTTCGGAAGAGGTGAAGGAAAAAGTGGTTCTGGCTTCCGGACAGAATTTTCAACGGCTCGCAAGCCTGCTGGAGGAAACGACCGGTCAGCCGGACGGCCGCCATATGGCCGATACCATGTGGGCGACGTTTCTCGGACTCGTCATTCTGAGGGAGTCCAGGATCAGTCTTGGGCATGGGGAAGTGCGAAGCAGGAAGAAAGACAGAGAAACCGCGTTTGACTGGTTGAAGAGAGGGTTTGCCCAGAGTATCGATGGCAGGAGTGTTCAGTAATCATGTCAGAAATGAAAGCCGCACGACTTTATGCACCGGGAGAGCCGTTGCAGATTGACTCCGTACCGATTCCGGTGCCGGGAAGGGAAGAACTTCTGATCGAAGTGAAAGCCTGCGGTCTGTGTGGTACAGACATTCACCTCGCCATCGATGGCGATATTCCAGTCCAGAAAACACCAATCACGCTCGGGCACGAATCTGCCGGTGTGGTTGCAGGTCTCGGTGACGGGAGCGAAGGTTTCGACATCGGAGACCGGGTTGCGCTCTTTCCGTCTGCGATCTGTGGCCGGTGCAGGTACTGTATGTCAGGGCGGGAATCTCTGTGTGAGGCCTCCCGGGTGTACGGCATGGTTCAGGATGGTGGTCTGGCCCAGTATGTCTGTGCACCGACCTGTTCGGTCGTGGCCATTCCCGATGGTGTTTCCTTCGAAGAAGCTGCCATCGTGACCGACGGGATATCGACACCGTTTCATGCGCTTCGAGGTCGTGGCATGCTGAAAGCGGGTGAGTCGGTGGCGATCGTCGGATGCGGCGGGCTCGGCACGCACGCGGTAATGCTGGCAAAAATGATGGGCGCAGGGTTCATCGCCGCTGTCGATACCCAGGAGACTGCCAGAGCAAGGGCGCTCGAACTGGGGGCAGATATTGCCATCGACCCCGCTGGCGAGGTTGCGCCCAGAAAGATCATTCGGCGCCAACTGGGCAAAGGCGTTGACCTGGCCTTGGAGTTCGTCGGCAGGTCAGCGACGGTAGACTGTGCGATCAGTCTGCTGGACACAGGCGGCAGAACGGTTATCGTCGGTGTGGGTATGGAAGCACCGGTACTGCCACCGCTGGTGAATTTCGTCGGCAGGGAGTTTTCCGTTATCGGCTCATTCGGTATGGATAAGAGGGACATAGAAGATCTGCTGCAACTGATCGATCGAAAGAAGCTCGACGTCAGCCGGTCCATTTCTGCCAGCTTTCCATTGGCCGATATCAATGAAGCACTTGGCAGGCTTGCGGCGAAGGATACTGAGGTTGTACGGCTGGTGATTCGACCTGGTGAATAAACTGGTGTGCACAGTCATCACCCCCGTCCCTGGAGACCGGTGTCTCACGATCAGGTAGTCAGGAATAGATTGAACTTTTCTACGGTCGAAGCGCGCAAGAATCTGCAACTTCTCGTGCCGCTGGCGTTGACCCAGCTGGCGACTGCCTCGCTTGGTATTGTGAATATTCTTTATATGGGCTGGACAGGCACTGAAAATAGCCGCATGTCTTGCCTCTGTCGGCATGCTGATTACGTGGAACACTGGTGATATCCTGCAGTTTCTGGGTCAATCTGAATCCCTGGCCCGGCATAGCGAAGCATATGCCAGGGCTAACGCGCTGAGTCTGTTGCCGGCTGTCCTGCTTCTCGTTCTCCGAAACTATGCTGCGGCGGCGGGCCATCCGAACCTCGGACTGGTGATTATCGTTCTGGGAATCATTGTCGGTGCCTTTCTGGGGTACGGAGTCATGTTCGGCCGTTTTTACCTCCCTGAGATGGGGCTCGTGGGTCTGGGTTTAGCGACGGCCGCAACCAATCTGATGATGTTTCTGATGATCTTTTACCTCGTCCAGGGGCGATCTCATCTCAGGTTAAGCTGGGGACATCTCGCCGGTTCAGACAGGGTCGGACAGTTGTTGAAGATTGGCACCCCGATCGGGTTGTCGGGCCTCGGGTCGGTCGGTACCTTTGCGGCCGCCACCTTTTTTATCGCGCTTCTGGGTGCCGCTGAAGTCGCGGGTCACGCCATTGCCGTGCAGGTTGCGAACGTTGGCTTTGCAATTCTGTGGGGTGGCGCCCAGGCGACCACTATCAGGGTCGGCCGGGCCACAGGCGCGAGGGATCAGAATGCAACGGAAACAGCAGCGTGGACCGGGTTGATGAATGTCCTGACTGCTGCTTTTCTGTTAGCGATTGTATTTGTCGCGGCCAGAGTCGTGGTAGTCGGGGTCTTTATACACACAGCAGAC
>CAZGBZ010000061.1:261-1043 GCA_964524135.1 uncultured bacterium | reverse complement strand
GGTTGCGGTTTCAGCACTCATGGCTGTCTCCCTGTACCAGCTAGTCAACGGTCCTCAACTGGCGGCGACCTCGGCATTGCGGGGACTCAGGGATACCACGATACCCTTTGTCATCAGCCTGACTGGATTCTGGGTGATAGGGGGAACGTTTGCCGGACTGCTGGGTTTCGTTGCAGATTTCGGTACAGCGGGCGTCTGGTTCGGATTCTGCGGTGCGGTTGGTATATCCAGCAGCCTTCTGATGGTAAGACTGAAACTGCTGTTGCCCGATGCAATGAAACTGACGGTTGATTAACGGCTTGTCGGGTAACAGTCCTATCTGTTTGAATATTCTCTTCGATAGCGGGAGATCTCCATTAATCGATTCGACAGACTGATTCGGCGTTTGAGGCTGGCAGAAGAAAGCCCCGGCGTTTTTACCGGCGGGGCGGGTGAAGGCGGTGTCGGTGGTGAAGCGAGACTGTTCGGCGGGCTTGTGGCAGCACAGGCGGTCATGGCCGCACAGAACACCGTCGATGACTTTCCCATGCACTCCCTGCACGCCTACTTCCTGCGACCGGGTCGCCCCGAAAAAGACATTGCCTATCATGTGACTGCCGTCAAGGACGGCAGAAACTTCCGCTCAAGGCGCGTCGAGGCGTGGCAGGGGGGCGACTGTGTCTTTCAACTGATATCCAGCTTTCAGCGTGCCGTTGCCGGTGTTGAACATCAGCCTGAAATGCCCGGCGCAGGCGACCCTGAATCCTATCCAAACCGGGATCAGTTGAAGGGGCGAAGCCACT
>CAZGBZ010000061.1:0-251 GCA_964524135.1 uncultured bacterium | reverse complement strand
AGGATATGCCGGTTGATGTGCGCATGGTGACTGAGATCACGGGCGACAAGGCGCTTCCAGCTGAGCAGCAGGTCTGGCTTCGTGCCAATGGACACCTGCCGGACGATGCGAAACTGCACCTTGCCATGGTGGTCTATGCCAGTGACAGGGGGCTGCTGGACACCGCTTTCAGACCACACGCGGACAGGGGAACGCTCAGCGGCGCCAGCCTTGATCATTCGATGTGGTTTCATGGGCAGCCACGGTTCGAT
>CAZGBZ010000060.1:6545-10071 GCA_964524135.1 uncultured bacterium | reverse complement strand
GAAAAGAGCAATGGAAGATGCGTGTTGCCAACCCGAAGATATTGATTATATTAACGCTCACGGTACATCTACACCATTTAATGATAAAACTGAAACAAAAGCAATAAAAACTACATTTGGAGACCATGCAAAATCACTTTCAGTCAGTTCAACTAAATCTATGACAGGTCATTTGCTTGGAGCTGCAGGTGGAGTTGAAGCAGTAGCATCACTATTAAGTATTAGAAATAATTTTCTTCCACCTACCATTCATTATAAAACACCGGATGCGGAGTGCGATTTGAACTATGTACCCAACACCGCTGTTGACAAAGAAATTCATTTTGCAATGTCCAATACATTTGGTTTTGGAGGACATAATGCGGTATTGGTTTTAAAATCATTTGAAAATTGAGTACCTTTCGAATTATAAAATCTCTATTCTCTAAAAAGTCTTCAGAGATTAAACAATTCGAAAAACAACTCCAATATAGATTTGGCGATACTTATTATCTTGAAAAAGCTCTCACTCATCGCTCTATTCAGAACCACTCCGAAGGGAATTATGAACGATTAGAATTTCTTGGTGACGCAATAATTGATCAAACCGTGTCCATTTGGTTATTTAAAAAATATCCTCAATCTGATGAAGGAACACTTACAAAGAAAAGGTCATCTTTAGTAAATCGGGATTTTCTCTCCATGCTCGGTAAAAAACTGCAAGTTATGGATGTAATTCGCATTGAACAGAGTGTAAACATCAATGACCCAAAAGTGATAACCAATATTGCTTCAGACGTTTATGAGGCAATTGTAGGTGCAATCTATCTTGATGGTGGATTTAAAGAAGTATCTAAATTTATAAAAAGAACCCTCTGTTTATCAGAACATTTAGCAGATGAGGATTTAAATTACAAAGGGCAATTAATCGAATATTGCCACACACACAACCTCTCTACCCCTCAATTTACCATCGTTGACTCACGTGGTCCGGAGCATGAAAAAACATTTATTATTAAAGTGGTAATTTCTCCTGATAATTCTTGGAGAGGAATTGGTTCAACAAAAAAATCTGCTGAGCAGGATGGTGCCCAGCGGGCAATTAGTTTTTTATTAGAGCGTTGATTTTTTTTCCAACTGCTTAATTCGATCTCTTAATCTCGCAGCCACTTCATATTCTTCTTCAGAAATAGCTTTTTCTAACGCTTCGGCAAGATTTTCAATCACAGAGCCATCGGTTGCTTCTTTTGATAATTCATCTGAAGTTACAGTTTCAGCAACTTCACCGCCAGTAGAATAGTTATCTATTCCTGCTCTTTCCATAACTTCATTTGAAACATAAATTGGAGTCATAGTCCGCAAGGCAATAGCTATGGCATCACTTGGACGAGAATCAATCACAATATCTCCTACTTGTGAATTTGAAACCTCAATTTCTGCATAGAATGTCCCATTTTTCATGCGTGCAATTATAACTTGTCTAATATCACTCTCGAGTGAATCTAAGACATTAATCAAAAGATCATGTGTCATTGGTCGCGGCATATCCACTCCTTCAAGATAGAGAGCAATTGCCTGAGCTTCATTGCTTCCGACTATTATAGGAAGACTTCGATTACTATCCTTTTCCTGTAACAACACGGCATACCCTTTTGAAGGTGGATAATAAGAAATGCGTTTAACTTCTACTAAATTCATATTGTTAATTTACATATTTCTCGTCGGAACATACAATAAGAGATTATCTTTCCTCCGATATTTTTATTTTTAATTCCTGAATGCGGTTTACCGGGGTGGGATCTACATTATTTAAAAGCGCTGAATAATAACTAATCCAGTCTGTATAATGGATCAATTTTAACAAGCGTTCAACCCTGTTTGCTCCCCGTTGACTAATTTCAAATTGACTGCCTGCACTGGATTCTAACAATCCAGCAGAAATACGCATCCGTGCTTGAATGCCAGGGTGATCTTCTTCATCCTTTAGCCAAATAATGGAGAATCTGTACATAATATCCGGGTTCACCGTCCAACCTTCAATTTCATTATGATTTTGCTCCGGAAAATGATGATGAAATGAAAGCATTTTTGCATTTTCAGCCAATTGACCTCTAAACCTAAGTGCTGCAACCCAAGTTAAATCTTCACTGCCATAAATAATGGGACAAGTAGTGTGAATATTTTCAGCCATTGTGAGCGCTTTATTTTCAGCTTTGTTCATTTCTGTTGATAATGACTCCAATGATTCTATGGATTCTTCAACCATTTCTATAATTTCATTTTGCACAAACCCCAATCGATTTAGAAGAATTAGAATCAGGGAAAAAGAAAATCCCAGCGCTGCTCTCGGTTGATAACCACTTGGTACAGTTATCTTATCTAAGTTATACTCAGTTGCATAATCAGTAATTTTACCTCCAGTTGATAGAACAATAATTGGGCAATCCCGTTCTCTGCATTGTGCAAATGCGCTCAAAGTTTCTTCCGTACCTCCGGAATATGATGATGCCAGTATGAGCGTATGTGAATCCACCCACTCAGGAATATTATACGATCTGTTTACAATTATGGGAACCGTGCATGTATTTTGTGAAATTACCCGTGCCACATCACCGCCAATTGCAGAGCCACCCATTCCTAATACCATTATATTTTCAATGTTTTGGTATTTATTTTGAACCGTCCAATCACTCATTATTGAAAAAGAATTTTTAATTTGATTGGGAAATCCTGAAATAGCACCCCTCATATCAGACTGATCAAGCTTTGTGTTTAAGTCTAAAATAGTTTCACTCATTAGTTACCTCTTTTTTTAATTATTTTACTGAAATAAAGCAGTTTTTCTTTTTCAATAGGTAAATCATTTAATTTTTTATCTGCCAATTTGAGAATATCATTGATTTCTTCTTGAGCATCCTCTTTAATCCCTTCAATTTCCAAATACTGCCTGATATTTCCAATTCCTTTTTCAAAATCAATTCGAGCAATTTCCAAAGCAGTATTTATAAGATCATTATTTTTTTCTAATGCCTGGATCATGAGAAAGGTTTTCTTTCCCAACACTATATCACTTTCTAAAGATTTCCCCATATTAGAACTGTTTGAAAATATTTCTAAATAATCATCTTGTATTTGAAATGCACGACCTACCAAACGACCATAATCTCTCACTTTCTTGCAAATATGAGAATCTACCCCTGTTGAAATAGCTCCTAATTCTGCTGCTAAACCAATTAAATGACCAGTCTTTAAATCAATCATTTGAATATACTCATCAAGCGACACTGACGTTTGTGTTTCAAATTCTTTATCCAAAGCCTGCCCTTCACAAACAGCTAATAATCCATCAATAAATATTTTCATTTGAAGGTGAGAAGCCGCTGGACTTTGATTCAATAATCCCAGAGCAAGGGAAAGCATGGCATCACCAGTAAGAATTGCAACACCATCATCCCACTTTTGGTGGACGGTTTTCTGACCATGGCGAACACTGTCCTGATCCATAATATCATCATGAACAAGTGTGAAATTGTGCAATATTTCAACT
>CAZGBZ010000060.1:0-6535 GCA_964524135.1 uncultured bacterium | reverse complement strand
GCAGCAAATACATCTGACTTTGTACCACCGCAAGCCTCTGCTGAAAATATTGTTAGTAAAGGCCGAAGTCGTTTCCCGCCCCCTTGCAGTACATAGGCTACCGGCTTGGTAAGTGAACTTGGACCCATCGGATAAATATCCGATAATCCTTTATTAATTTCATTTCTATAAACAGGAATTAAATCAGCAATGCTCAAGAGCTATTTCTCCAAATTCCGCTAGTTTATCCAAAATTTCATTTTGTATTTCTTCCATACGTTTTGATGTTTTAGCTTCAAACCTGCAGACGATCACGGGCTGTGTATTGGATGCTCGCACAAGTCCCCAACCATCATCAAACTTGATACGCACACCATCCACAGTACTGCAATCATAATTAGCAGTGAAATATTCATCTGCCTTTTTGGATATATTAAACTTTTCTTCATCATCACTGCATTCCAACCTCATTTCTGGAGTGGAAAAATACACTGGAACTTCTGAAGTGAGTTCAGATAAGGTTTGCTCAGTTCTGGATAATAGTTGTGCCAGCCGAAGGGACACATAAATGGCATCATCGAATCCGAAGAAATCATCTGCAAAAAAGATATGTCCACTCATTTCACCGGCAAAGTTTACATCAAGTTCCTTCATTTTATCTTTAATGAGGGAATGTCCTGTTTTCCACATGACGGGTTTCCCTCCATGTTTTAAAATCATGTCTTCCAACGCCTGTGAACATTTTACATCAAATACAATAGGTTCACCGGGATTTTTGATAACTTCGGGTAAAAAGAGTGCCATCAAAATGTCAGATCGAATAATTCCTCCATTTTCATCTACTGCCACCACTCTGTCAGCATCGCCATCAAAAGCAACACCAAAATCATATTCTCCTGCTTTTATTTCATTTACGAGATCGACCAAATTATGATCTTCAGTGGGATCGGGATGATGATTGGGAAATGTTCCATCTACATCGCAAAATAATTCTGTAGTTTCTATCCCCAATTCTTTGAAAACCTGCGGACCAGTTAAGCATCCTGCTGCATTACCACAATCAATTACGGCTTTCATTGGTTTGTCTAATTGAATTTTCTCCTTTAACATTGACTGATAAGGTTTCATAATGTCTACTTTTTCAATTTTTCCATCTCCCGTTTCAAAATTCCTGGTTTTAATGAGTCCCAAAAGATCCTGTATTTGATCGCCATAAAATGCACCCTGTTGATATGATAATTTAAAACCATTAAATTCTGGAGGATTGTGACTGCCGGTTATTTGCACAGCTCCATCCACATCAAAATGAAACATGCTGAAATAATTTGCCGGTGTAGGGATAATTCCCAAGTCCAAAACATTAGTCCCAGTTTCAAGCAGACCCTGTGAAAAATTCTCCATGAGTCTGGGAGAGTTCAATCGAATATCTCCACTGATGGATATCCTTTTTCCACCAGACCTTTTAACATAGGTGCCAAATGCCCTGCCTAATTCCGTGACAATTTCGGGCGTAAAATCTGTTTCTACAATACCTCGAATATCATATTTTCTAAATATGTATGGATTCATTTACTTTCCTTTTAATTAATTTTATTACCATTTATTTTTATAATACATCCCCCAACACCACCAATCTTCCCGCTCCCGTAACCGGTGGCATATTCGCCGGCATATCCTGTATTCGAGCCACACCCAGTACTGCCATAAGGAGGGACTCCTTCATATCTGGATGTATCCCAATTTCATCGGATGTTTTAATATTTGATATTTTTGTACTATTTTGAATGTCCTCAATCAAAACTGGGTGATTTACACCACCACCGCTTACAATCAGGCAGCAATCTGAAGCTGGAAAATTAACATATTTATCAAGGTTTTCCGCTATGGATTTAGCTGTAAATGCGCAAAATGTTCTAATTATGTCAAATGATGAAATTTGAGGAAAACGTTGAATGATTTGCTCAACCAAATCTAGCCCAAATTCTTGGCGTCCAGTAGATTTTGGCGGTATTCTCTGAATGAAATCATGTGCCATCAACATATTCAGAATTTTCTGGTTTACCTTACCGCTGGCAGCATGTACTCCATCTCTATCACATGATTTATTAATAAATAACTGACAGCCTTCATCAATGAGTGCCATCCCCGGACCAGTGTCAAACCCTAAAACTTCACTCCTTTTTCCCGATTTTGAAATACAAGAGACATTGGCTACCCCTCCTAAATTTAGAGTTATTATATGTTGATTATAATCCTTAATTAGTAGCCAATCCAGAAAAGGCATGAGAGGTGCTCCATTACCTCCTGCTTTAATATCCGACTGCCTGAAATTAGAAACTACGGGTATTTGTAACATTTTATGTAAATATTGTGGGTCTCCAATTTGCTGAGTACGGACACCATCTTCATGAGCAATTGTTTGTCCATGAGTTGCAATGAGATCAATATTTCTACCATTGATAAATTTTTCCGTTATTAAAGAAAATTCCTTCCCCAGTTTTTTGTCGACTTCCATTATAACTGGCTCATCGCCTTCTATTGCATGGCAAATTGATTCTCGGATTTCTAAAGAATATGGAACAGTAGTAAAATCAATACACTCCCAATTCAGGTGAAAATCAGTTGTGAGAGAGATTTCAAAAAGCCCACAATCTAAACCATCCATTGAGGTACCGGACATGAGTCCTAAAACTGTATATTTATTCAATTTATATTTAGGAAGTGGGATTGAAAAATTTAAGCCAATCGAAAAAAATGTTGAATTATAATTTTACACCATTAAAATATTGATCTATTGTTGCTGAAAATACTTTAATTGCGGTAGCAATACAATTTTCATCAAGATTAAAATCATTGGTGTGAATATCTCTAGTTTTGCCATCATTACAACCTATACGAAAATAGGCCCCAGGAATTTCTTCAAGATAAAAGGCAAAATCCTCTCCACCCATGCTGGAATCCTCCATGATAACCACATTCTTTTCACCAAGGATTGAATTTGCAGCATTAATAATTAAATCTGTACACTTTTTATCATTAATCAATCCTGGACCTGCATGGGGAATTGACCACGTTATTTTAGCATCTGTTAATTGTTCAACTGCATGAATTGTATTATCAATAATCGTTGATAATTTACTTTCGATTTCCGTATTTAGATACCTGAGAGTACCCTTCATTTTAATTTTATCCGGCAATACATTGCAGGTGTGCCCACCCTCAACACTGCCAAATGCCAGAACCACTCTTTCACGTTCGTCAAGGTGATGTTTTAATGACTCTTCAAGAGATATTACTAAATGACTTTGCGCCCAAATTAAATCAACAGATTCTGCAGGTCTGGATGTATGCCCACCTGGACCGCTCAGGGTTACATCTATTTGCTCTACCGCAGCAGCCATGGGACCATATCGAATTCCAATTTTTTCTGGACTGAGCGATGGTAAAATATGTCCACCAATAATATGATCAACGCCATCAATTGCCCCCCCTTCAATCATAACTACGGCTCCTCCGGGAGCAATTTCTTCAGCTGGTTGAAACAAAAACCGTACTTTCCCGGGAATTTCAATTCTAGACTCAACCATATAGGTGGCCAGACCTAATATGTTAGCTAAATGGGCATCATGACCGCAAGCATGGGACACCCCTGAGTTAAGTGAGCAATAATCTATTTGATTAATTTCCTGAATTGGGAGTGCATCTAAATCGCACCGGACTGCAATTGTTGGACCATTTCCACTTCCATAATCACAAAAAAAACCTGTTTTCATTGGTCTTGTCTGATGAATTTCACACCCTAGTTTTATCATTATATTTTGACAATATTGGGTGGTCTCATGTTCATTGAAACCAACTTCAGGATGTTGATGCAGCCACCGCCTTATATCAACCACCTTTCGAAAATTATCTTCCAACCACGAGTGGATCATATTACAGCTACCATACCTTTTTCTAAATCGTTAATTGCCGCTAAAATAACATCCGAATATTCATTCTTATTTTCATATTGCATAATTTGCCTTTGGTAAGGAGCTAGATTGTTTTCTACAATGTCCCCTAAATGATTCAATTCATCCCTGCACCCCAAATCTTCAGCGATGGGTAAAATTTTATCTATAGTTTCCAAAATAGCTCCTTTTAGACTTTGGAGACTCCCTCCTTCATCCACAATAATATCAGCATCCAAACCAAACCTGGTAGCACGCCATTTGTTTTCCTGGATAACCCAGGGATCCAATATTGGCAACTGAGCTCCATCATCATAGAAATTAGATAATCCCACTACCAGGCATTGGATTAATGCAGCCAGATTTACCATTTCCTCAACAGAAGGCACTGCATCACATACACGAATTTCAACTGTACCAAACCCTGGATGAGGTCGAATATCCCACCATACTTCCCTGATTGATTGAATGGAATTGGCTTTTTGTAATGTCCGCATAAATTTTTGAAATTCACTGTAATTTTTTAAAAATGGAGGCAAACCAGCAGTTGGTAATCCTTCAAATATTTTTGTTCGAGTAGAAGCTAATCCTGTTAGTTCATTACCAAAATAAGGTGAATTTGCTGACAGTCCTATAAGAAGAGGAATATATCGTGTCATTCCATTGGTGATAGCAATGGCTTTTTCTCCAGACTCCACTCCAATATGCACATGCAAACCTGAGATTATTAGTCTGCGTACCGGCCATTGCATGCGTTCAAGAAAATTTAAATATCTATTTGATTGGGTGAGGGTTTGATCTTTCCAACGGGCAAATGGATGTGTACCCATTGAAATCAATGCCATATTCTGTTTTTCTGCTATTTGTTGTACTTTAAATATTCTTGAAGTAAGGTCAGACCGTACAGCAGAGATATCTTCACAAATGCCCGTATTTACTTCAATAATACATTCTAATAATTCCTCTTTAATGTGGGTACTTTCCGGAAATTCATTTAACACTAGAGGAGCACCTGGGCAGAGGTCAAATGAATCTTTGTTAATTGTAAAAAGCTCTGCCTCAACACCAATTGTAGGTTTTGGAGAATGATTAAAATATATTCTACCCTTATTCATAATTTATTGAGTCATTATTTTTTCAAGAGAATTAAAATAGGCATTTTCCAGTTTTGTTCTGGAAATGTCAATCTGATCATTTATCATTAATGAATTTGTATCTGTTACTCTCCCAATTGTCTGGGTATGCATATCCAATTTCTGAGCAATAAGTATCAATTCATACAAGGCTGACTCCTCCAATGTTACCACAATCACAGACTGACATTCCCCAAACAATAATTCATTATTTCGTAATTTTCGTACCACATCCAACCGTGCACCTAGTCCATGTTTAGCATGAACAATGGATTCACTAATATTGACAGCTAATCCACCATCTGAAAGATCATGTGCCGATTTGATAATCCCTTTTTTGATTGCTTCAAGACATAATTCTTGTATTCCAATTTCCAATTCTAAATTAAGATGAGGAATGGGACCCTGAATTTTTCCATGAATTGTACGAAGATACTCAGATCCTCCTAAACATCCATTCAAAGCTCCAAGGGTCACAATAAAATCACCAGCATCTTTGAATTCGATGGTGGTACTCTGGTTGATATTTTCCAATAATCCTACCATGCCAATGACAGGGGTTGGGTAAACAGCTGTGTCACCAGTTTCATTATAGAAACTCACATTCCCTCCAGTTACAGGAGTATTCAATGCACGGCAGGCTTCCCCAATACCAGTAACTGCCTCTTTAAATTGCCAATAAATTTCAGGATCTTGAGGGTTTCCAAAATTCAAACAATTGGTAATTGCAATTGGCTCCCCTCCTGAACAGACAACATTTCTGGCAGATTCTACCACCGCTATCTGACCGCCAATTCTGGGATTCAAATACACATATCTACCATTGCAGTCCGTGCTCATAGCCAATCCTTTCTGTGTCCCTTTTAGACGGATAATTGCTGCTGCTCCACCGGGTCCCTGTACGGTATTGCTTCGAACAGTAGAATCATATTGACGGAATACAAATTGTTTACTGGTAATATTGGGAGTTGACAGAAGTGTGAGCAAAGTTTTATTAGGATCTTTATCATCCTTCACAGATTCAATGGTGAAATTATTAATTTCAGAGAAATAGGCTGGTTCTCGAACCGGCATTTCATATTGTGGAGCGCCACCACCCAATACCAATTCATCTGAAGGAATTTCAGCAACTTTAATACCACCATGATATACTTCTAACATTCCGGTATCCGTAACTTCTCCAACACGTGTACAATCTAATTCCCACTTTTCAAAAATTGTATTCAACTCTTTTTCAAACCCTTGTTCAATTACCACCAGCATTCGTTCCTGGCTTTCGGAAAGCATAATCTCGTAAGCATTCATACTATCTTCTCTTAAGGGTACCTTGTCTAAGTCAATTTTTATCCCCGATTCTCCCTTAGCAGACATTTCTGAGCAGGAACATGTAATCCCTGCGGCACCCATATCTTGAATTCCCACTAGCCATGATTTTTTACACAATTCTAAGGATGCTTCCATTAGTAGTTTTTC
>CAZGBZ010000059.1:0-10116 GCA_964524135.1 uncultured bacterium | reverse complement strand
GCCGGTGTAGAACAACCCTGCAAGATCGTTCTCAGAGATGTCCACACCCAGTGCAGCCGGTGTTGCCTCAGCCAGGAGCTTTTCATAATCGTCCGGCACGCGGATAACGGTATCGACAAGCTCTTCGAGGCCGCCCGTATCCTCACGATCGGTTATCAGCACCCTCGCGCCGGAATCATCCAGCGCGTACTTCAGTTCCGCAATGGCATGCCGGGTGTTCATCGGTACCACGACCATGCCGCCTGAAGGCACACCGACATAGGTCTCGATGTACTGATGCGAGTTGTCAGCCAGGATGGCAACACGCTCACCTTTTTCACATCCGAGCGCCTTGAGCCCGCCAATCAACCTCGAACATCGATCGTAGAGATCCGTATAGGTAAAAGACTCATCGCCATTGATCAGCGCAGTCCTGCCGGATGCGATCTGAAGCGATCGTTTCAATACGTCATGAAAAGTGGTCATAGAACTCCCTCTAGTAATCCAAGCTGCTGGTACACGGTGAAATAATCGCTGAGTCCCGACTGTTTGACAATCTTGCCATCCCGGGCCTTGCAGATGGTCACATCCCTGAACTCAACCTCTCTGCCTGTGGGTTCGAGCCCTTCCATCGGACCTTTGTTGGTGCCTCGAATGGTCAGCACGACAATGATGTCTTCACCTGCATCATAGAGTTCGTCTATCTGTTCCCGGTAGTCTGGAAAGGCATTGCGCTGCGCTTCGGCCAGGCGCTTGATGCCCTCGAGTCCTTCGCCCCACTGCGTCATGGGGTAGTCGGTTGTGAAGTTCTCGGCGTAGAACTCCGGGATCCTGGAAACATCACCTTCCGTCCAGACGACACGGCAGGCTTCACGCACGATGTCTGCATTTGTCATTTCCAACTCCATCCTCTTTAATCCACCTCAAAGCATCCAACAGTTCGAGCGGGAGATCAAACCCATGTCGGAACCTGTCAAACCCCAGCCCCTTTTCTCCGGCCAGCCTCAGCATGAAGTATTTGCACGAATGAGGGACCTCTACACGACGAGTGAAATGGCGGCTTCAACTTCTCCGTACGAGTTCCCCGACGGTAAAACGGAATCATTGCCTCAAACCTACCGCTTCGAGGGAACCGAGCGCTCAACGGAACAGTTCCTGGTCGATACGGACACCGCAGCCCTGCTGGTTCTGAGAGACGGCGCCATCTGCTACGAACGATACCTGCTGACTGGCGCCAGGGAGGTGAACTGGATGTCGTTCTCCGTCGCCAAGAGCTTTCTTTCGGCCCTGATCGGTATTGCCGTCGAGGAAGGCAGGATTGGCAGCATCGAAGATGCGATCACGGCCTATGTGCCCATGCTCGCAGGCTCGGCCTATGACGGTGTCAGTATCAAAAATGTGCTGCAGATGTCATCAGGCGCGCGATGGAACGAAGACTACAGCGACCCGGAATCAGACATCCATGGATACAATGCGGTTTTGGCCGGCGAGGGATAATTCGATGAATTCGTCGCCGGCATGCAGCGAGAGCGTGAACCGGGGACCCTCTGCCAGTATAACTCCGGCGACACCCAGGCCCTGGGTATGATGCTTTCGCGAGCGACGGGGCAATCGATCACAGACTACATGCAGGAAAAACTGTGCGAACCGCTCGGCACGGAGGCACCGGGCTACTGGCTGCTGGACTGCACCGATGTTGAGCTCGCGGCTGGTGGTGTCAACCTTGTTGCCCGGGATTTCGCGAAACTGGGTGAACTGTACCGTAACCACGGTAGCTGGAATGGTCAGCAGATCGTACCGTCTGACTGGGTCACGGATTCAGTGAAAGCCGATGCACCGCATCTTCAGACAGGCAAGGTCATCGTCGGCGGGCACGTCTTCCCCTTCGGTTATGGCTACCAGTGGTGGATCCCCGAAGGCGATTGCGGTGAGTACTCGGCCATCGGCATCTACAACCAGTTTGTCTATGTCGACCCCAGCCGGAATACGGTAGTGGTCAAGCTTTCCGCCAATCGCACCTATGGCACGTCGCCGAACGAATCCGAGAACCAGGAAGAAGAGACCGTCGAATTCATCCGGGCTGTCATCAGAAACCCGGGTCAGTGATTCCACCAGGGCAGGTCAGAGAATGACCTGAGGTCGATTTCATGGGTCCAGGCCGACCGGTGCTGGTTGGCCAGGTGCCAGTAGGTATCGGCGATGCGTTCCGGCAGCATCAGGCCATCTGCCGCGCCACGGGTTTCGCGCAGCTCCTGGAACCTCTCGGCGCCAAGCATCTTGCCAAGGGTGTCCGGCGCATCAACCGCACCATCGATCAGTACGTGGATAACGTGTATACCCTTCGGTGAAAACTGTGCATTCAGGGTCTGGCACAGCATCCGCCGGCCGCCCATTGCGGCTGCATGTGAATGCTGCCCCCTGTTGCCGCGCATGGCCGCCGTGGCTGAAGTAACGATGATCGTCCCCTTGCCGCGCTCTTCCATCAACGGACACACTTTGGAAGCTGCTCGAAACAGACCGAACGTTGCAAGACGCCAGCCCATCTCGAACTGTTTGGCGCTGGTTGCCTCGAGTGGCCGGTCTCCTATCTGTGCGCCCAGGTTGTAGGCGACGACTTCAATCGGGCCGATTTCGCTTTCGATTTTGTCGATCATGTTTTCAATAGCGTCGTCCTCGATAGCGTTGAGCAGAAATCCGGACGCGCTTCCGCCCTCTTCTTCAATCCCCGCGACCATCCGGTTCAAGCCTTCCTCGTCGCTGCGACGGCACAACACCGCGTGATACCCCTCAAGTGCAAACCGTCTGCCGACGTTACCACCGATACCTGCACCCGCTCCTATCACCAAACATACTGGTTTCATTGATTTCTCTCCGCTGTTGGACTCATCCTGCTTGTGGCCTGCTCTGTCACAGGACCTTTTTCAGGTAATTTCCCATGTAGGTCGAAAATGCCGGCACATCAGCCAATGCACTGAGATGAGCCGATGCATGGGGATACTCTGTCTCCATGTCCTGACTGATCATCGAGAAGCCCTGCTTCCCGAGCGCTTCTTCCAGCAGCCGTTCGCGCAGAAACTGACCGAGATCACAGGCAAAGCCGATGTCCGCGATCGTCAGGTTGCTGGTGGCGATGTATCCACCCGCTGCGAGTGATCGGTCAATGCCGGACAGGTAGAACTCATAGGCAGACTTCATTCGCTCGTAAGTTGGCGGTGACAGCTTGCTGATCTCCAGGAGGTATACCTGGGCCTCGCGGGCCATGACCAGGGTTGCATCAAGAAAACTGTCGATTCTCGATGCTTCCTCTGCACTGCTGCCATACAGTCCGTGATCATCTTCCGCTGCCCGGACGACCGCCCGCACTATGCTGTTGGATTCAAAGACGCCGACCTCGCCACCCGAGCAGAACCCGGCAGGCACGGTACCGAACGGGTGCGCCTCGAGAAAGGCATCGGTTTTGTAGAGAGTGCCGCTGAATCCCCGTTTGCTGATGCGCGCATAGGGACTGTTTTCCGTACGTTCTTCCTCGGGCAATTCACGTGCCTCAAAATCCCACAACCAGTTGGCCAGGTTGGGGGGGCTGTCTCCTGTCACCTCCACATCAACCCCGCAGATCTCACCGGCAATCAGAGATTTCCAGACCCTGGGATTCGGCAGGTAGGAAAATATCCGGACTGATGCCTTCTCCATTACCAGGTCTCTCCGAAAGGCCTGATAACCGATTCAAAAGACCAGGCGCTTTTCGGCTGGTGGGCAATGCGATAGCACTCTTCAGCGATATCAGCCGGTCTGCAGAAGAAATCATCCTCGACATCCTTGAAGACCTTTCGTGTCCAGGGAACATCAATGACAGCGTCAATCGCCACGTAGGCCGCATGAATACCCTTCGGACCAGCTTCCCGGGCAATACTCTCCAGCAGGATTCGCTGAGCTGCTTTGGTTGGCGCGAATCCCGCGAACTTTGCTCTGCCCCGGTAAGCCGACGTATTGCCGGTGCAGATGATTGCGCCACCACCAGCAGAGATCATATCGGGTGTAGCCATTCGCGCCAGCTGCAGGAGCGCCATGGTGTTGACCTCAAATGCCTTCGCCAGGCGACTTGGGTTTATCTCCATATAGCTGCCACGCTCCGCCGCGACCGCGTTATGGACGATAACGGAAGGCGCGCCATGTTCTGCTTTTACTCGTTCATAAACACTGGCCAGTGCTTCAGCATTGCTGACGTCGCAGGCATATTTGTTTGTGCCACGAATTTCCTCCGCAAGTTCTTCCAGTCGAGTCTCATCACGGGCCAGCATGGCTACCGTGTACCCACCCTCCGCGAATCGCCGCACCAGCGCAGTGCCAGTGCCTGGCCCAACACCAGTAATCAGGCAGGTCTTTTCTGTCATTTGCTCTTACCGTCGTTTATATCCAGTTCCTGTAACCCGGTCCCAGCTTTGCTCGTATTTCACGACTGGCCAGGCTACGTCCATCCTCACTTACAGGGCTCATTTTTCTAATTGGTCTGCCGGTCTCCCTTTCAACATAGATCAGCCGGTCACCGTCAGGGCTGGGTCGGTGCTTGTCACCCCAGTGCATGAACGCAATCATAACGCTGTAGAGGTCCCGCCCGGCCTCCGTGAGATAGTATTCCTGGTGGGCACCTTCGGTTGAAGGTCTTCGCTCCAGGATGCCTTCATCGACAAGGTGGTTAAGCCTGTCCGTCAGAATGTTCTTCGAGATGCCGAGGCTTCGTTCGATCTGACCAAACCTCCTCGCACCAAAAAAGATGTCGCGAAGAATCAACAGCGTCCAGCGCTCACCAACCACTTCCAGCGTCTGGGCCAGCGAACAGTTCATGTCGGAGAAACTCTTGTGCTTCATATCGCCGCATTCACATATTTGGTTGCATGATACAACCTTATAGTTTTATTATGCAACTATTAGTTCAATCAAAGGCAGAGACCAGTTATGACTCAGCAGATCGACTTTCTTTTCGACTTCGGCAGCCCTAACGCCTACCTCGCACACAGGGCGATTCCACAGATCGAAGACCGCACCGGCGCACGATTCAACTACCTGCCCACATTGCTTGGCGGTATTTTTAAGGCAACCAACAATGTCTCTCCCGCCATCTCACTGCAGGGTATTCGAAACAAGCCTGAATACACGCAACTGGAAACGAGACGATGGCTGAACCGGTACGGGATCGAGCCATATGTGAGTAATCCACACTTTCCCGTCAATACTCTCATGATCATGCGAGGAGCAGTCTTTGCCTCGGACAGGACCTACTACCGCGACTACATCGAGGCGATGTACCAGTGCATGTGGGGGAAAGCCCTGAAAATGGACGAACTCGACGTGCTGACAGGCGCTCTGACCAGCTGCGACCTGCCGGTAGAAGAGATCCTCACGGGCATCAACGACCCTGCAGTGAAACAACAGCTGATCGAAAATACCAGCAATGCCGTTGAACGGGGCGCATTTGGTTCACCCACGTTCTTTGTTGGCGATGAGATGTACTTTGGCAAAGATACTCTTCGCGATGTCGAAGAACTGGTGACAGGGGATCAGCCCAGAAACTGAACCGTTTCATCCAAGGGGGCACGATCCGTTCTGGCCGTATTTGCCGATACGGAAGGATCCTCGTACCCGAAGCTGATACCGAACAGGATCTTGATTTCCGGTTCCAGGTCGAAGACTTCCCGCACGAAATCGGGATAGTTGCGAAGCGTGCCCTGAGGGCAGGAAGAGATGCCATAGGCCGTCATCGCCAGCATCAGGGTCTGTGCAAACATGCCAACATCGCAGGCGCTCTGGGTACCAAACACCTCGTGCATGCCGAAGAACACGGCGTGTGGCGCATCGAAGAATTCATAATTGCGACGCACGGCCTGCATACGACCCTGCCGGTCTTCCCATTCAATGCCCATGGCATCGTACAGTGCCCGGGCACAACCGCGTTTTCGATCCTGCCATGGGGCACCGGTACGTCCGTCAGGTCGATGATCGGTTCTTACTTCAACACCTGAATCGAATCGTTCGATGAAACCCTGCCGAATCATCTCGAGTGTGTCGCCCGAAGCAACACACACATGCCAGGGTTGAACATTGGTGCCGGACGGAGACCAGCGGGCGATCTCGAATATCTCTTTCAGAATTTCGTCAGGTACCGGTTTATCGAGAAAACCCCGAACAGAACGTCTCTCCCGCACCAGTGTCTGAAGTTGATTGAACTTCTCCGGGTGCATGCTCACTTCCCGCATCCGATCACTCTGCCTTGCGCCACACCTTTACCGGCATGTGGGTGTAGCCCTTAACGAACGATGAAAACGTTCTGCTTGGCTCTTCCTGGACTTCAATCTTTTCGAACCGCTTGAGAACCTCTTCCCAGAGAATCCGTAACTGCAGCTCCGCAAGGCGGTTGCCCATACAGCGATGAATGCCGAAGCCAAAAGAAACGTGCTGCCTGGAATTGGATCGTTCGATATCCAGCTCGTTGGCGTTTTCGAACACTTCTTCATCCCGGTTGCCCGAGACATACCACATCAGCAGCTGATCACCTTCCCTGATCTGCTTGCCGCCGATCTCGCAGTCCTGGTTTGCGGTCCGTCGCATGTAGGTCAGCGGTGTCTGCCAGCGGATAACTTCCGCCACCATCTTTGGAATCAGGTTGGGATTCGCAATCAGCTTGTCGTACTGCTCCGGGAACTTGTTCAGCGCGTAGACACTGCCAGACATGGTGTTACGTGTCGTGTCATTACCACCGACAATCAGCAGCAGCAGGTTACCCAGGTGTTCGAACGGTTCCATGTCGCGGGTCTCCTCTCCCTGCACAAGCATGGAAACAAGATCATTACCCGGATTGGCCTTACGCTCTTCAAAGAGCCGGGCAAAGTAGGTGACACACTCCATGAACTCGTCCCGCTTCTGCTCCTGGGTTTCGACGATACCGCCCGGTTCCGGAATAGCGAAGGTGACATCCGACCAGCGTGTCAGCTTGCGTCGGTCTTCCAGCGGAAAATCGAACAGGGTCGCCAGCATCAGCGTCGTCAATTCAATCGATACGGTATCAACCCAGTCAAAGGTTTCATTTTCCGGCAGAGAATCCAGTACCTTGCAGGTCCGCTCCCGGATCAGCGGTTCCAGGTTGGCAAGGCTGCTGGGTGCGACGATTCCTGTTACAGATTTGCGCTGAACGTCGTGACTCGGCGGATCCTGTGAGATAAACGGCGGTTTCGTACCCGTGAAGACACCCTGGGGAACATCTGCACCAAGTTTGAATCCCAGCGTGATACCGTGCGAGGAAGAAAAACGTTCCCAGTCTGCGTCAACATCCCTGATGTCCCGGTACTTCGTCAGCGACCAGTACCGCCCGGCCGTTTCAATTTCATTAAAGTGAACCGGATCTTCCGCACGAAGTCGCTCGAACACTTCCTGCCAGCGGTTTTCGCCGAACAGGTGCGCGTTCAGGGGATTCACTTCCTCAATCGGCATATCGTAGGCGCCCGGCACGTCAGCGCCTTTCACCGCCTGTTCCTGTTCAGGTGTTCTGTAGACCGGCTTTTCTGCAGCCTCACTCATGTATTTCCCCTCAAGTGACAATAACGTTCAAATATACAGGCATTCAAAATACCACAAATGGTCGCCGACCGGTGTCAGCCCCCTGCACCAGCCTCAGCAAGTGCCCGCAGGAAGTTGCGGCCCCAGATCCTGTCAATGTCCGTTTCAGAGTATCCCCGCTCAAGCAGGGCAACCGTGACATTGAGCGCGTCACTGGCCTCATTGAATGGCCGGATACCGCCACCGTGGTTGAAATCCGAACCGATGCCGACATGTTCTACACCAATACGCTGGACGACGTAGTCAATATGATCGACAAGACTGTCCAACGTGCCTGGTCCAAGCAGGTCACTCACTGATTTGAGAAAGGACCTCTGCTCATCTGGATCTTCTATTTCCCAGTAAAGTTCAAACGGGTACAGGCAGTCTTCCGGCAGGTTCGCCGCCAGCCTTGCTCTCCTGACATCACTGACCAGCTGATCATTGGTTGAATCGAACAGGTAACCCCTGAATGGCGAAACGTGAATGACGCCGCCGCCCTCCCCGATGCCGTCGATCTCTTCATCCGACAGATTGCGGCTGACATCGCACAGCGCCCGCACATTGGAGTGGCTGGCGATGACGGGCACATCGACCAGTTCCATTGCCTGCAACGTGGCTTTTTTTGAAAGCTGGGAGACATCCAGCAGTCCACCCAGTTGCCTGATGTGGCGAACTGCTTCCCTGCCCAGCGCTGAAAGCCCGCCATGCTCTTCAACGGGTTCGTGCTTCCCGGTCTCAGCATCGAAATCCGGCCGGGATGAATCAGCACAGTCGTTGTGACCGATATGATTCAGCGCATAGACCCTCACACCTGCTTCATGAAATTCGTCCAGCGCAGCGATGTTTCGACTGATGATCTGCGTGTTCTGAAAACCGAGGACAATTGAGCGCTTTCCTGCTGCTTTCGCCGCTTCCACCTCCGCAGCGGTCCGGGCAAGCACCAGATTGTTGCTGGACTCTGCCACCATCTGCTGCACAGCCTCCAGCTTTCGGTCAGCCACACGCCTTGCAGACGCCCATGCAGCTTCATTTCTCGGTCCGGGACCGACTGCAACAGCAAGCACCACCGCATCCATGTCACCGGCTGCCATCTTGTCCGGGGCGACTTTCGACCGACCGTCGCGACCGACATAGCGGGACTCTTTGCCCGGGATCTCAATATCCGCATGGGCATCAATCACCATGCAACGTGCATGCACGGCTCGTGCGCGTTCCAGCTCTACATCCGTCATCCTGTCCTTCAGTTTCCCCACTGCATGGCTTCAGCATACAATCTGATTTTTCACAGGGGAATCACCATGTCAGACGATCTATTGCAGTTCCGGGGTTCTCCGGGTTCTCCCTACACCAGGAAAATGCTGGCTGTAGTGAGGTATAGAAGGATTCCCTATCGATTCCTGCAGGCGGAAGATCCAGATCTCCCGAGGCCAAAGGTGGGCCTGATCCCGATCTTCTACTTCCCGGACAATCACGGAGAACTCCAGGCTGAGGTCGACAGCACGCCGATCATTCGACGGCTGGAAGACGAATATCCGGGTCGGTCGGTCATTCCTGAAGACCCGGCTGTCGCGTTCATCAACTACCTGCTCGAGGACTATGGTGATGAATGGCTGACCAAGGCCATGTTCCACTACCGCTGGTACTACGAGGACGATATCGAGATGGCCGGCGCTGTGCTGCCACACTACGCCGATGTCAGTCAGCCGGACGAGCTCATGACAGAGATGAAGAAGCTATTTTCTGATCGGCAGATTTCAAGACTGTACGTTGTCGGTTCAAACGATGTGACCGCACCTGTCATCGAGGACAGCTACCGGCGATTCCTGGACGCACTGAACAACCACCTGAAGGATCTCCCGTTTATCATGGGTACGAGACCCGGTTCAGCGGATTTTGCCTGCTTCGGTCAGCTCACGCAGTTAACCCAGTTCGATCCGACGCCTGCGAGGATTGCAGCCACCAACTACCCCCGCGTCCATGCCTGGGTCAGCAAGATGGAAGATCAGAGCGGTCTTGAACCTTCAGCGGACGGGTTTGTCAGCGCCGACGACTTTCCCGCGACACTGCGCGCCATCCTGGAAGAAGCCGGTCGCACCTACGTACCGGTGATGCTCGCCAATGCCGCAGCCATCGACCAGGGTCTTGAACAGGTCACTGCCGAGGTCGATGGCAGCACCTGGACACAGGAGCCTTTCCCGTACCAGGCAAAGTGCCTGCAGTGGCTTCGTATCGAGTATTCACGCCTGGATGGCGAAGATCGCGAGCGCGCGGACCAGATACTGGCCGGGACTGGTTGCGAGGAACTGTTCAACAGGAAAGACTGAAACCAACTGCAAGGGAGAGGACCTTATGGGGAAGCTGGATGGAAAAACAGCCTGGGTAACCGGGGGCGGCAGGGGCATCGGTCGATCGATTGCGCTGGCCTTCGCACGGGACGGTGCCAACGTTGCCGTCAGTTCCAGGACGATGGGTGAACTGGTATCGGTTGTCGGGGAGGTTCAGGCGCTGGGCTCGGAGGGGCTGGGTGTTGCCAGCTATAATATGTTT
>CAZGBZ010000058.1:0-10134 GCA_964524135.1 uncultured bacterium | reverse complement strand
ATTAGTTTCTTTGTATTGTTTTAGAAATGGAAACCCGTGGAGCAAAAATTAAACGGGATGCCTTTGGTCATATCCAGTTGGATGATATAAATCCCGGTAAATGGTTTGCAAAACAATTTTCAAAGGAGATTGGTGCCGATAAAGTTTTGGTGCAGAAAAGTGGATATTTTGCAAGATCTTCAAAACCCAATAAAAAAGATTTGGGTCTCATATTCCAGACAGCTGATTTTGCAGCACAGTGTGCCATGGATGGAAAATCTGGAGTTGTGGGATTAGATGAACACAACAATAATCAACTCACCTGTATAGAATTTGATAGGATTAAGGGTGGTAAGCCGTTTAATCCAATGACTGAATGGTTTCAAATAATGATGAAAGAAATTGGACAACAATAAAATAACAGAGGGAAAAATGAATAAAGAACTATTAAGAAGTACTGCCAATGCAATGGTGCAAAAAGGCAAGGGTATCTTAGCAGCAGATGAAAGCAACCCCACCTGCGGTAAACGATTTGACAGCATTGGTGTGGAGTCAACAGAACTTACAAGAAATACCTATCGAGATTTACTTTTTACCACAGATGGAATGGAGGAATTTATAAGTGGTGTCATACTTTTTGACGAAACCCTGAGGCAGTCCACCATTTCAGATGGTACTGCATTTCCACAATATTTGAAGACTTTAGGGGTAATTCCTGGTATAAAAGTTGACAAGGGAGCCAAGGAATTGGCATCCCATTCTGGTGAAAAAGTGACCGAAGGATTGGATGGGTTAAGAGAAAGGCTGGAAGAATATTATAAACTGGGTGCCCGGTTTGCAAAATGGAGAGCGGTAATAAAAATAGGTGAGGGTGGAATTCCAACAGAGGCTTGTATTCATGTAAATGCCCATGCCCTGGCACGCTACGCGGCTCTGTGTCAGGAAGCTGATATTGTACCTATAGTTGAGCCTGAAGTGCTTATGGATGGCAATCATAGCATTGATTCCTGCCATGAAATTTCACAGAAAACATTCACCAAAGTATTTGAAGAATTAAATAAACAGCGGATATTTTTAGAAGGCATTGTCTTGAAACCGAATATGATTGTTTCCGGAATTGGATGCAGCGAGCAAGCCGGAGTTGAAGAGGTGGCAGACCGTACGGTGGAAGTTCTGAAAGCTACAGTACCTGATGATGTACCTGGTTGTGCATTCTTATCTGGCGGACAAAGCAACGAAAATGCCACTGCCCACTTAAATATGATGAATTCTAAACATGAGGGAAGTCTTCCATGGAATCTCAGCTTTTCCTACGGACGTGCTTTGCAGGCAACTGCACTAACTGCATGGAGTGGCAAGGATGAAAATATTCCTGCTGCTCAGGAAGCATTCCTACAGCGTGCTAAATTTAATGGAATGGCAACCAAGGGTTCTTATTCTGAGGAATTGGAAACTGAAATGGCCTAATCTGTAATGGATTTTAATTTAAAGGGGAGTGGCTAATCACTCCCCCTTTTTTATAAATTCTTATATGTACAATTTAAAGAATTAACTCTCCTTTTGTGTTTCAAGAAAATTATTCAATACTTTATTAAAATTCTCCGGTTGGTCAGCCGGTGAACCATGTCGGCTATTTTTTATTATCTCTAACTTTGCATCCTTGATTTTATTTACAACAGCCAACTTATCTTCTAATGGTGTGTAATCATTTTCTGCTGTAATTACCAGCGTCGGACACTTTATCCAATGAAGCTGATCTGTCACACTCCAGCCTATAATTGCCCTCATAGCCTTACGGTAAGTTTGGGGATCATTTTCAGACCACCGATCTACAAACTTTTGTCGTAATTTCTGTTGATGAGCTTCTGGAAATAGCCGACTACCAAGTAACTCTCCCATTTTACGCATACCCAATAATCGAACAATTAGGAAGCGTTGCAATACAGTTAGACGATCCTTTATAGTACGCACAACCATCTCTGAACCGCAATTGATTACCACAAGGATCCTTATTAATTTTGGATTATTTATTGCCAACTGAAGTGCAATCATTCCGCCCAACGATATCCCAACTAAATACACTGGTGCAATATCCAACATATTGATTAATTCGGCGGTATCTTTTGCGAAGAGATTAATACTATATGGTTCTACAGATTTATCAGATTTTCCATGTCCGCGCAAATCAAAAATAATGATTTTATAGTTTTTGGAAAAGTATTCAATTTGATATTCCCAATCACGAGTGCTGGAACCTAATCCATGGATAAACAAAATTGGGGTTCCTTTCCCAATAATCTCATAGTACAATTTAATGCCGTTAACACAAATTTGGTTATTGTGAGATTCAGTCACTCTGACTATTTCCTAATCCAAATCTTTTACGCAGCGAAACCCCTGCACATCCTGCCAATATTTTACATCTGGTGGATTATCACCGCGGTTATATACACGAAGCCCTTTATGCCAGCTATACCAATGGCCTCCTCTGGTGACCTTGGTTGTTCCAGATTCTGGACCCTTAGGGTTAATCTCAGGAGAGTCTGAATAATAGTCCCACTGATACCAATCTGCACACCATTCGGATGCATTGCCTGCCATATCATATAAGCCATAGCCATTGGGTGCAAAACTTCCCACAGGTGATGTGCTGTATTTCCATGTATCCTTACCAACTATATTACTATTTTTATACTCATCATCCTTTTTCCAATACTTATGAAAATTGGCGTCATCCTTAGTGATTTTGTCTCCCCATGGATATCGCTGATTTTCCGATCCACCCCTGGCGGCATATTCCCACTCTGCTTCTGTTGGTAGGCGTTTTCCTGCCCACTGAGCATAGGCATTTGCAGCATTCCAATCTACACCCACTACAGGGTGATTATCATTTGGCGACACCCAATATTTTTCCCACAGTGACATTGAAGAATTATACCCCGTTGCTTTTAAGAATTTATTGAATTCACCTACTGTGATTTCATATATATCCATATAAAAACTATCAATAGTGACAGAATGGACCGGCACATTGTCATCACCAACTTTACTGGCAGGATTCCCCATTTGAAATGTACCACCGGGAACGAGGACCATTTCCTCATCGGAAGGTGAAACGGCAAAAAGAAAAGTGAAAAATAGAAGAATCATGTCCAAGGTAAATTGTTAATATTGAATTCTAATTAAAGCAAATCCCCAGATGATTTATTATCAGACTTAGCTTTAGTAATTAATTTTATATAAAGAAATAGCATAGTAAATGGTCCAAAAATCATTCCGCCTGCCCACCAAATAACTTGTCTTATTTGACTGTAACCTAAATCCAATGCCCACTTGGCACAGATGACAGAACAAGCAAAATTAATTAATCCAATCGATTCTTTCATGTATTATCCTTTCTTATTCGTTTATAAATGATTTGCTAATTAGTTCGACATTACCACTTTTAATTTTCCGGGCTCATCCAATTTTTCAATGTACATTAGGATGTCATCTTTTCCGTCAAAATTAAAGTCATATGTCCAGCTCCTATTTTCAACATTGGGAATTTCTACATCAATAACTTCTGGTTCAGGATTTATTAAGTCATTTTTATTTGACCCCCAATATATATCCAGATTATTTCTGCGCGCACCTAAGATGAAATCTCTTTTATGGTCACCGTTTAAATCTCCTACTAAAAATGAGGGGAAAAATCCTCTATCATCCCCTGATAAATCAAAAACTAATTTTAAGGTATGTGAGAAATTTGATTTCTCTGAGTATTTATCCTTATCAATACTAAAGGCTTCTATGTCAATAAGAACATAACTTAAGATAAATGCTCTGAAAATTGCTCTAAGACTCCTCTGCACATCAAAACGAAGAATGTCAACCTGTCCATCACCATTGAAATCCTCAAACCATTGATGGGAATATCCTCCCGACTCAGCACCCCCTGCAGCTCCTTTAGGTGAGACAGTTGACCTCCGGTCTGAAGAAAATTGGAGCACTGTTTTGGATGCTGCACCGAAATATACATTGTATTTGGACTTTTGCTTTAAAACAGATCGCCCAGATAAAGTAAGAGTAATTAAATCTGCCAATCCATCATTATTCAAATCCTGAAAAGAATGTAAAACGGTTTGGGAGGTTGATCATTTAAGTCCTGTTATAAGTGAAAACAGATTACTTTCCGTATAGCCAAAAACAACGGAGTAAACACCATCAGTATCAAAGGGTACATCAGTATTAAAGGACTTAGGATCATTATTGAATAACCCATTTTCAGCTTGAAGATAGACATCAAAATGGTCTTCATTCCAGAAGACAATATCTTTTCGGCCATCTAGATTAACATCAAAATTATGAACCCGGCTCAAGTACCAGGGAGTAGTAAGAGCTTTTATTCCCACCACTCCATAGGGTCGTGGGTCATCAAAAGTATTTTGTTCCCTAAATGGTTCAGGTGGACCTATAAAAATCCCCTGGGCAAACTCCCCATTGGCGAGTTGAGTGTGGAGCCAAAACCCCTGAACCAAAGGCAGGATGAAATCAGACAACCCATCGCCATTTAAATCCTGGGCAATATCTTTGTGGGGTATAGCAATGGTAGTATCTGGTTGAAAGTGGAAATTAACATCTATCAAATGTTTTTCAGAATTTGTCTCTGTATCAAAGTAATTCAGAGATCTTCGAGCAAAAAATACCAATCGTTCTTTACCTCCAATATTGGCAATATCCACAACAAAGACAAAAGGATTGATCATTGCATCTATTTGTTTAGACCATCCATCTTCTTTTAATGTAAAGATTTGAAGATGGGTTTGATAATTATCCACACGGTCCAGGGCAAGCACTTCCAAAATTGAGTCTCCAAGTACATCACCTGTAAGAATGGTAAATTGCTTGCCGTCTCCTAATGGAATATCATAATCAATGAAGGTATAAGGGGAGAAGGTATTGGCAAATAATTGGACTCCCACCATAAATGGTATGAATAGACTTATCTTCATTATCTATTACAGAATTATCAGCAGAAATATAATAAAACCAAAAATGGAGTCACATTAAAAAAGAGAAACATGGTTTTGAATGCCCCCAGGAATACATACATGATAATGTTATATTTTTCGCGGGGTATTGGAAAGAAATAATGCTGGGTTTTATATACCAGGTCAGGGGCAAAACCCACAAATAATGCCCATATTGTAAAGAGTGATCCATTAAAGATTGTGCAGTATTTAAAAAAGGTGGTGAGTGTGGCAATATCCATGATTTTCCTTTCGTTTAAGTAATAGAGTTTAGAAAGGATTGGCTATTAGTAGAAAGAGAATTTTATTTAAAGACTGCCTCAATATTATGACCATCAAGATCAAGCACATAGGCTGCATAATAATTTTCTCCATAGTGAGGTCGTAAGCCGGGAGCACCATTATCCTTTGCGCCATTTTTTATACCGGCAGCATAAAAATTGTCAACATCCTCCCGGGATTTAGCAGCAAAAGCCAGATGAAATCCCTCGCCAGGCGAGCCTACTGGTTTACCTTTCTGATTGATGGCAAACTGATCCTCTCCAGCTTTAATCCCATAGCCCACCGCATATTTATCGGTCCATACCCGTTTATAATGCAGGGCAGAGAGCATGGCATCATATAATGTTGCTGAGGCTTTAATATCCGACACATGGAGAGAGATATGGTGTAGCATCATCTCTAAAAACTAAATCAAAATCAGGCTAGTTTCTGAATACGTTATGGTTCAAAATGAGTAGTCTATTCTATTAAAAACTTTTTCAGATCCTTAACAAAGTCATCCGGTTCTTCAGCCGGAGCCCAATGTCCTGAATGGGGGTAATATTTTACTTCCTGTGCGCCGTAAGATTCTGCCAACCACCCGGGCAGATAGGGGTCTTTTTCACCCCAGAGTATGAGTGTTGGTATTTGGCTTGTGGCTTCTAACAATTTGGGCTGCCAATCTTTAAAACTATCTACCGGCAGCGCTCGGTACATTTTTAGTATCATTTTTTTCATCTCTGTTGAAAGCTGAGCATTCATATTATGAATATGCTCTTTGCTGAGTTTTTCTGATCCCTGCCTCATGGAGAGGGTAAAAGCCATGCGGTTCATGGTGAGCATACTGAGTTCACCCAGAAGGGGAGTCCGCCAAACCTTCGCCATAAAATGCCAATTATAATCGGGTGAAAAGGGCGCATTAGAAATGACTAAACGAAGCAGACGTTTAGGGTATTTACTGGCAAAAGCCATTGCAGAAATTCCGCCAAAATCATGCGCCACCAGATAAAAGGGTTCATGCAGTCCCAATGCATTCGCCAGTTCATTTACAAAATCAGCATGACCCTCTAACGAGCAATCTATATCTTCTCCTGAGCCGGATTTACCAAAGCCGGGCCAATCGGGAGTAATACAGCGATATTCAGATTGAAGCTCTTTAACGATTGGATTCCATATTTCTCTGGTATCAGGAACACCATGTAAAAAAAGAATGGGGGTGCCTTCACCAACTACTCTGGGAAAAATGTTTATATTTTGAAGGCTAAGCATCACTTCTGAATTGTTATTATTCCCCTGGCAAAAGAGGAGGTTGAGTACACAGGTAATTAAAATTGTAATTATTTTCATGTATTTCCTCTTTATTAAATTGATTCAACTTAATTCCGGCTTAAAGGGTTCTATTTAAAATCATATCCACGGGCTTTTTTCAAGGGTAATTTCCCGCAAACAAATATCCCATTACCCCGTCCAATTTCTTTGTTCTCTGAATTGTAGGCAACTGACTCTACAATAAATTGGGATTTATTGCGATTAACAACACGACCCACCGAACGAATTCTTCCTGACGTAATAGGTCGAGTGAGATAAGTTGTAAAGGATGTGGTTAAAACAAAATATTCTCTTTCTAATGAATTGGCAGCAAAAAATGCAGCATCATCCAGCATTTTAAAATATACCGATCCATGCACCGCATCAGCGGAATGAAAGAGTTTTTCTGTCACCTCTATTTCAATAGTTGCTTCCGAATCTGTTATTTTTATTAAGGGGCAATAAAACTCATTAATAGGAGCTGCCAGGTACATTTTTTCAAGCTTTTTAAAATGAGAATCTTTAGCCATATTCTATTTCTTTTGAGTATTATTCATTTCTTTACCTTGATTTATGAATTAAAGCTATAAAATATTGAAGGTTTCACAAAACTGAATTGTAAGTAGGGTGCAGTAAAAGTTAGGCGAGATTGTTTACAATAATTCATAACAGACAACTTAAACATTGTAATATTATTATTTTTCGCGTGCGTACAAATAAGCTGGCAAGGCACATGATAATCCAATGAAAAGATTAAGTAAAATGAATATTAATGGTTTTGGACCATTCGATTTTTTGATTTGTTGGAACATAAATAACCAAAATATAAATGATGTGAGCAAAAGGTCTGCACTAAAACCGCTGGCTGCACCATTCACAAAAAGAGATGAAATGAACAATGGTAAATTGACACCTTCTGCTTGGATGAATTGATAGAAAAAATAATACGGTACAATAGCTCCTATGATAGCTAAATAAAGATATATTTTTTTCATGTGTCTCCTTTCATTGTAAATCGCCTAACCATGGATATCCTGCAGATTTATTTTTGTTAACCGGCCATTTAGGGCACTAGAGTAAGAATGTAAATAATTCAGAAATATGGTTAATTAAATTTATTTATCCTTTCCGAAAAATGTAAGTGATAAAGGTCCGATAATAGAACCTACAATTACGCTGCTAATAATGGTACTATTATCCGTTCCAATAATTTTTAATATAATGGTGATTAAAATTGCTATAACCATTGCGATTATTATCGAGGGTAAATATTTTTTCATTTTACTTTCCTTTTCTTATCCCTATTTCGTAATTGGTAATTTTTATGTGCTCCCAAGATATTGATTAATTCGCACTAACCCATCCTCAATCTTATCTGTATCCAGGGCGTATGAGAAGCGCACTCTTCCATCAGCCCCGAACCACTCTCCCAGATAAGTGATGACATTATATTTGGTGAACATATCCCATACAAAATCAGCAGCATTATCAATTTTGGGTAGCATATAAAAAGCGCCTTCGGGATTCCAGAGCTCTAATCCGGCATTTTTAAGCCCGCTATATAGTAAGTCTCTGCGTTCCTGCCAGATTTTAAGTTGGTCATCAATAAACTTGCGAGGGACTTTGGTAGCTTCAAAAGCCATTTCCTGCCCCAGAATATTGGTATTCATGGAGGTATGAGTTTTCATCGCTATAACATCCTGCACCAATTTATTATCTAAAGACCAGAGGTAGCCAACGCGAAATCCGCACATAGCATAAGTTTTAGAGAAGGAGTTGATGGTAACTACATGGGGCCCCTGAATGAGGTAGTTATCCCTGACATAAATGAGGTCTTTATAGACTTCATCAGAAAGTACAAATACACCCAATTTGCTGGTGAGAGTTTCAATTTCTTTCAAGGTAGATATGGCTTCAACTCTGCCAGTTGGGTTAGAAGGGGAGTTAATCAAAACAGCACGACAATCCTTCACCTTCACCCTGAAATCATCCATGTCAATTCGCCCAAGATTGGTTTTTATATATACGGGTTCCATGCCGGCAAACTCCACCAGTCTGGGGTATGAATAATAATAGGGTTTGGTCATCAATACTTTCTTCGGTTGGGACATTTCATAATTACAGATAACCCGCAAGGTCATATCCAGCGCCTCTGAAGCGCCATTTGTGATGACAAAACTATCAGCAGTGGAATCCGGATATTGGCGGGTGAGGGCATCTCGAAGGTAATCCAATCCCTGTATCACGCCATATTTAAAATCTGTGTAATGGGGAAGAATTTTATAGACTTCTTCAGGGGGTGGTAAATCTGGCTCGCCAGATCCGAATGAAATAATATCATCACCCCGTACTCCAATAAAGGCCGCCGGAGATAAATTTTCCTTACTTAAAGTTGCCATATTTTAATTGATTAATTATTCAGGTGGATATATTTGCACTTGATGAATTTGCCGTGCAGATGCCTTGATGACAACCATCTGACCGATGGGCATAAATAAATGCTCACCTTTATTGGGAATTCGCCCCAGTTGGGCTATGATATATCCACCTACAGATTCATAATTGCCTTCGGGAATCATTTTTCCATATTCGTTGTTGAAATCTTCCCAATCCATCCGAGCATCTACCACAATGGATCCATCTTCCTGCTTTTCAGCTTTTTTGCTGTCCACGTCAAATTCATCTTCAAAATCGCCAAATAATTCTTCAAATACATCCTCTGCTGTAATTAGACCGGCTGATCCACCATGCTCATCTAAAACCACCGCCATTGCATGATGGGCGGACTGAAATTCGCTCAATAGATCCATCACCGGTTTGGTATAGGGAATAAACAGCACAGGCTTGATGACCTCCTGCAGATTTTCAGGCGAATGAAACAGATCATATAAATAGACCACTCCAATTATATTATCTAAATCTTTCTCATATACTGGGAGCTTTGAATGCCCAGAGTCAATAAAAGTATGCAGAACCTTTTCCAGGGATTCATTGCTGGATATGGCAGAAATTTCTGTTCGGGGGGTCATAACCTCATCTACTTTACTCTCCCTGAAATCAAAAACATTGGAGATCATTTCTTTCTGGTCGTCTTCCATGGCTTCCGGGTCGTCAACCTGTTCATAGGCATGCTGAATATCATCCCGTTTTTCCTCCAGTTCTTCTGCAGTTTTACTAAAACGTTCAGCTACATTCATCCACCCCGTTTGCTGGAGCAGAAAAATAATGGGATAAAATAAAATATATGAAAATTTTAAGAATGGTGATAGAATTATCAGTCCAAAATTGGCATATCTCTGCATGATTGATTTAGGGAGAATCTCTCCAAAAAGCAATATTATAATGGTGATTGGGATAACGATTAACTGATGGGGTAATAAATTTGAACGGAGCAAATACACGGTGGCAAACGAAGTGGCAAGAATATTGGATAGGTTTGTGCCAATCAGAATCACCGATAAGTATTCGGGTTTCCAATCCAGAATGGAGGAAGCCCAGCGTGCCAGGTATTTCTCCTGCTTTTCCCACACATCTAATTGGAGGGCATTTGCAGACAGAAGTGCAATTTCTGAAC
>CAZGBZ010000057.1:0-10310 GCA_964524135.1 uncultured bacterium | reverse complement strand
GACTGAGAATCGCGCCTTTGTGATCACTGTTGCTCAAGCTCCACAACACATGAATAAAGCGCAAATGAGGGAGGCGGGGATCTAATGGCTAAAGTGATTCAACCTAACGGTGACCGGCACTATTCAACCGATCATGGCGTCTATGTCATCAGACAATTAGACCACCCTTTCTGGGAGGGTGGAAGTCTCATTTGGGAGATCTTTGCCCCAAAGGGGCGGAACTTTGACACCGCCCATTCACTTCTTGAATCATCACTCACGCACGCTAAATACCACATAGGTTTGGCTGATGTAAATTGTGATCATCAATGTGGTTGTGACTATTACCTAAAGGCGGGGATCTGATATGACTAAACCAACCACTATCGAGGATTTGGAGAAGAAAATCAAGGATCTTGAGAACGACGCGTTGAGTCTGTCTCATTTGAGCGATCTTGAGCAGCGGTTGATTGAAATTATGTATTTCTTGGCGGATCGCCTCGAAATACCACGTAGCGATCTTGACTTTAGGAGACCACGCTCATGAGTATGCAATCAGACATAATCGATTTCCGCACAAAGTTCAATCTCCCGATCCCTCACTGCCCCCATCATATTTCTGCTGATGTTTTCCGCTTCCGTGTAGGACATCTTGAAGAGGAGCTCGATGAACTCCGCGAAGCATTTTCAAATCCAAAGATCCTTGGAAATGATATGCTTGCGGAGATGGCGGACGCCCTGGTTGACCTTTGTTATGTTGCGGTTGGGACTGCTGTTGGTATGGGAATTAACTTTGAAGCGTGTTGGGATGAGGTCCATAGGGTTAATATGACTAAGGAGAGGGCCAATTCGGACGGATCTAATTCAAAGCGTGGACACTCTAATGATATTGTAAAGCCACCGGGGTGGACACCTCCGGACATTCACACTGCTATGGTCAGGTCTATGTCTCAAACTGAGTCCATCTTGCTCTCAGCACATCAGATTATTGACCAGAGGTCCGAAGAGGGCCACCGCCAATATGGATCGGTGGACACTAACTGTGATGATGCGGCCACCATTGCAAGCACAATGCAGGGCAAAGATTTCACAGCTTCAGACGTTTTGGCCGTGCTTGTTGGGCTAAAACTCGCAAGGCACCGTCATTCATACAAGCAGGACAACCTCTTAGACGCTGTTGCGTATCTTGGAGCTTTGGACAACCTCATTCAGGATCGAGGTGATGATCGATGAGTGATGTCCATTATAGTTCCGAAAAGCAGAATTGGGCAACTCCTCAAACTTTGTTTGATGAACTCCATTCTGAGTTTGAGTTTACGATCGACGTTTGCGCGGAGGAATGGAATGCAAAACTTCCCCGCTATTGGTCCGAGGCTGATGATGCGCTCATTCAAGATTGGAAGGGCGAGCGCTGCTTCATGAACCCACCGTATGGTCGTGTGATCAAGGACTTTGTCCAGAAGGCCGCTGAATCCGATGCCGATCTTGTGGTTGCTATCCTTCCGGCACGCACTGACACCCGCTATTTTCATCAACATATCTATGGGAATGCGGAAATCCGATTCATCAAGGGGCGCGTCAAGTTTTGGTCCGAAGAGGGGGAGGGAAAATCAGCGCCTTTTCCCAGTATGATCGTCATTTGGAGGAAGATCCAATGAGTTCAATGAACACCCGCCGCTGGATCGAGACCATGCAATCAATTATTCTTGATGGGCACGCGACTGCTCCACGAGGGCAGGAGACTGTTGAAGGGATCGGTATACAACAGACCTTTGACATGAGCTGCCCAGTCCTCATTTGCAAGGATCGAAAGCTCAACACCAATTTCATGATCGCAGAGGCGGCATGGATTCTCTCAGGCTCTAATGATATTGCCTTCCCTGCCGAATATATGCGGAAGTATAGGGATTACTCAGACAATGGCGTTGTGATGAACGGAGCTTATGGTCCGGCATATTACCGTCAACGCGCTTATGTCGTTAACACTCTGGTTGAGGATCCAACCTCTCGACAGGCGATCATTACAATCTGGGATGAGAGGCCCGAACCTTCGAAAGACATTCCATGCACTGTATCAGTCCAATTCATTCTTCGTGGTTATCAGCTCCATTGTGTAGCTAACATGCGCTCAAGTGATGTTTTCCTCGGTCTACCATACGACATCTTCACATTCTCTATGATGGCTGCCGATGTGCTTCGAGCTTTAGAAGATAAGATGGGTTCTCATCTTGAATTGGGTTATTTGATCTGGAACGCGGGATCGGCTCATATCTATGAGCGAGACCTCTCAAAGGCTATGGCTTGCATTGATGGCTTTAACGCTGCGAAGCTTGATGAAGCACCTCTCTATCCCACCCAACACTCGGGCTCGGTTGAATACCATCTTAAGGCGATACTTGCGGGGGAGTCTGTGAATTGGGTGGTTGGGGATGAGTAGAAGAGAGGCAATCGCCCGTTATCGACTTCGCCAGATCGTCGATGCCACACCTAGAGCCAAACGTCCCGCCCTTCGAGCTAAGCTCGCCGCGTCAATGGGATTCAAGGGAACGGCCCGCTCGAGATCCAATACAATTAGTCGGATTCTCAAGGGTGATCGCAAGATGACGTCCCGCCGAGTTGACGTCATTTATTCCTGGTATGGACGGCGAGCTCGTGGCGAGGTTGCCGGAGTCACGATCCCTAAGATCAATGCGTCGGACTACAAGGTCTTAGGAACTATGGAGCGCATGAACATTACACAATATGCCGTGGATTATGTGACCGAAGAACAATTTGAATCGTCTCGGACTATTTGGAACATACCAACACCACCACCAATTGTGATTGACACCGTTGCACATATTCGAGCTTTCACCTTTGCTGCGATCGAGCGAGGAGGGACTTTCATTCAAGGTGCTTCATTTACTATTCCGTGGGGTGATATGTTCATTCGAGCTATTGGCCGCGATATTCAGGTTCTTTTCAAGAAGTTCAATGGTGCGATCGATGAGGCTTTCTCGATGCGCCCACCTGGTGGAGGTTATCGAATCATCGGCATAGCATTCAATGAAGCTGGTGCTCGATCCCTAGCTGAGATGTTCGATATTGAGATCGACTCTTATGATTACGGAGTATTCCTTGAGTCCAGACGCACGAAGCGTGGCGTCCCTTATCGTTTGGTGGAGGTGGAGGGTTGACCTTTCACTTCATACACCCACAAAAGCCCCAGAAGAAGGGAGCAGGCAAACGCCTCATCGTCGATATTGAGACCAACGGACTCAACGCGGGCAATTATGTCTTCGGGGTTTTGATGGATCTTGATACCGGCGAGCATTGGGTTCACCGCCACCCTTTAGCTCTCCGTGCCCAGCTCGAGGGATTTGCCCCAGCCACCGCATACGCGCATAACGCGTTTGGGTTTGATGTCTGGGCCTTCTATAACAAAATGGAGGTTAAGAATGCGCAGAAGCTTTGGAAGGGCAGCAAACTGCTCTCATTCAAAGTCGATGGGATCGAGTGGCGAGACTCAACCGATCTAATGGCCATGCGATTAGCTTCGATTGGCGATGCGTTAGGATTTCCTAAAGGCATCACACCCGAAGAGTATATTCTCGGCACTGTGACGGAGATCAAACAAGAGGATATTGATTACTGCGTGCAGGATTGCGAGATCCTTCGTCAAGCGCTTCTTTCTCTTGAGCGATCCTTCACGGAATGGGTCGGAAAACCACCCGGAACGGTTGGTTTGCCTCGAACAGCAGCCTCGTTAGCTTATCGTGTCTGGTCAAGCACATCATGGCCTGAAGGTTGGGGTTATGAGCGAGATGGTGAATGGAATAGCTGCGGTAGGTGCTGGAGCGACCACAACGCAGCATTTGCCGAAGCTTATTTTGGCGGGCGGGTCCAGATCTTGGGCACACCTGGTGAGATGGTTGGACCTGTCCGCAGTATGGACGCAAACTCCATGTTCCCATCAGTTATGAAAGCTGGACTTTATCCTGACATTGAAGATGTCCAACGCTGCATGGGAAATCCACGAATCCTCCGGGATTTCCTACAGCTCGAGGATCGCGTCCTCGTCGCAGATGTGACCCTCAACGCGAATGGAGCACCTCTCTTTCTACCTGGGACCACTGAGGATGGTCGTAGGGATTGGACACAAGAGCGATTCGAAGGATTCTTAGCACAACCCGAGCTTGAGCATGCCCTTGAGATCGGGTGGGAGCTTGAATCAGTTCGAATGATCCACCACGCGAAAGCGATTCGCCCTTTTGTCCACTATGTCGATCACTTCTACAACCTACGGAACGAATATAAGGCAGCAGGAGATGGGCGAGAGCTATTCGTCAAACTTCTCCTGAATAGCCTCTATGGGAAGTTTGGCCAAAGGCCAATGAAGCAGAGGATCGATCAGGACGACAAGATCTCAGCTTTGATGGAGCTAAAAGACTTCGATATCAAATATGACCTTCACTTCTATGATGCGGATGGTCAACTACCCTACCTAGAAAAGCTCGAGGACCCAACCGATCCCCGTTCGCAGTGGATGGGTTTTGCAGCGTTTATCACTAGCTATGCACGCGTCGAGCTCAACAAAGCGATCTTGATAGCAGGCAACGATGCCCTTTATTGTGACACGGACAGTGTCCATTATCTCGAACCTTCCCATTCCAGAATGCTTAAACAAATGAATATGGGGAAGGAGCTTGGTCAATGGGAACTTGAGACACCTCAAGCAATTGACTTCGGGAAATACTGGGAACCGAAAGTTTACGTCCACTATGACGCAAATATGGCTCGACAGCTCGTCAAGCATAAGGGTGTCTCAGTCAAGGATCACAAGGGAGAGTTCCTTGAGAACGCTGGTGATCTCACTAAAGTTCAACCTAGCTTATCCACCTTCGGCTTTGCTGAATCATTCAGGAAGGGTGTGGAACCAGGGCGGACTCGATCCGTCGATAAGAGGTCGCGGAGGTGGTATATTGACGAAAGCTAAGCGTAGGCGTGAGAAGATCATATCAAAAACAACCGAGATCCTATGGGATCGTGAATGTATCACCCTTGACCATCTGGTCTATGAGCTGGACAAAGCCCTCTCACACAGTATCAACCGGACCTGTGTCGCAATGATTCTGGCCACCGTTGATGGGATCGAGAAGGACACCCTTTTAGACTCCGGCCGAAAGTTCACTGTATACACCTTGAAATAGGTAGGACACCCACATTTCCGATGTGGAGCTACCAATTGATGGGGAGATCGCGCAAGCGATTGATGAATTGATTGGGCCCGTCGCACCCCAAGTCGACCACTTGATGGGGTTGCTACAGCAGGGAGCATATCTCAGCGACGGGCCTGGTTCTGCAATTTGTGTCGGCTTCGCGCTATTCGTCTACAAATACGGGCAACACCGAACCGAAAGCGACGAGCTCGATGTTTGCCTCAAAGCCGCATTCGCCGATGCAATCAGCAATGAGATGGTTCAAAGACATTTAGTCGGCGCAACAACTTTCACACTCAACGAAGCTGCGGGGGTTCCTCAATGAGCGAGCGTGGATCGGTGGACTGGTTCATCACTGAGTTCCGAGCAGCTCGAATCGTTTTCCATAAAGCCCATCAAGCCCTTGTGGAGTTCTACGGATTCGAGGAGAATGAAGCAGCCGATATGTTATTCCCCCCTGAGATCAAGGAAGGTGAAAAGGGCTTTGCGCCTGGACCAATGCCTGACGAGGGGTCCTTTAAGGATTGGATGATACCATGACGCAATTAACGAAAAAGATCACAGTCGACGATGAAGAGCGCTTTGAGTCAATTGACGGTAGTCATCATAAAACTCGATCCGGAGCTCGAAAGCGCAGTATTCGGGTTCAAGAGAAAGAATCCCCACCTGTCGAGGCACCGGTGGAAGCATCACCAGCTGAGGAGCCAGCACCCAAACCCAGCGAACCAGCTTGGGCTTCCTCGGATTGGGGCGATGATGATGGAGGGCCCTCGGAATACGTGCCGGGCGTTTTGAAGCAGATCAAACCCCCATCGATCCCAAAGGGCAAAGCTTCGAAGAAGCAGCTCGAAGCTCTCAAAACAACAAATATCGCGGTCCTGAAAATTGGTTATAAGACGGCTGATCATGGTTTGACTGTTTACAAGCGGGCAGCTTTGCAAGATCCTGAAGCGGCAAAGATCACCCATAGCGAAGCCGACTATGAGTGGATCAGTGAAATCTCGAACGAAGCGCTCATGGAGAATGGAATTATGATTTCAAACGCTATTGGCCCAACGCAAGTGGCTGTCCTCGCAAACGGTTATTGGTTCATCAAACCGACCCTGGAGATACAAAACGAGGCCAAAAAGCGCGGGATCAAGTCCAAACTTGGCTCAACAATGCGGGGCTTTTTGGCCAAATTGCCAATTATTGGGAAGCGAATCGAAGCCAAAAGGCACCAGGAAATCGCAGATCAACTGTTAGGAGTGAAGAAAGATGACAAAGAAGAATGAAGAAGCACCAGCCGAAGAGCCCAAACAATACGAATTGTTCTATCAAAATGATGATGTTCTAATCTTCACCCGAAAAGTCGAGGAGGAGGAAGAATGACGTTGAGCTCTAAGACTGAATGCCCAAAGTGTGGCGATATGCTTATGTTCAAGCTCAAAGAACCTGGATCGAGGGAATATACTCAAATCAAATGTTTGTCGAACTATTTGGGTGAAAGTTGCGATTATGTCGAGGAAGTGGGTGAGAATGGGTCTTAAGGTCGGGTTGTTCGATCGAATCTTCCTCGGGCGTGGGGATCCTCCAAAAGAGGAAAACACCCCGAAAACTAATAAAGAAGAGGGTGAACCCCAGTATCGGAAGATCCTATTATCCGAGGAGGAATGAATATGGCGGAAGGTTGGGCACAGAAGAGACTCGAGGGTCCCACTAAAGCTGTTAAGCGTGCCTACCTGGTCGAATCAGACTTTGGCAAAGATGTTTTTGAGAGTGCTAAAGGCGCAGCTCGCTTCATCATTCATAATTTGGGCGGTTCGTATATTAACCATATTTCATTTGGCCGCCAAAGGGATCGGGAGTTCATCCGCAATGTGCATAAGAAGATCCATTTCCCCGCCACCGATTCGGGGAGTGCTGTTGATATTGGTGCGCACACAGTCCGTGACCCTCAATTCTTGGGGTTATTGGCTAAAGAGATTCGCACTAAAGATGAAGTTAACATTCAGAGCGGAGGCAATGTTCCTGTTAATGTTGTAGAGACCTTCTATAGAATCGAACCTCACCCATCCTATAAACCGAAGGTCGAAGTCGTAGAACGCACAATTAATTTTAAAGTATCACCTGTTGATTATTTCAAAGGACGCCAATTTCCTAGCTATGTTGATGATGCTAGGGTTCGTGAGAATCTAAAAGAGGATGAAGAAGAGCGTGAGGAGATGGAATACCGAGACAAAGAGCGCAATGCTGGCGATGAGTCATACTATCCCGACAAGAAGCGTCGCGAAGAGCGTGAGGTGCTGCTCGGTGACTCCACAACAATTGATCGTGATGAATTAGCAAAGATGACCCACGATGAGATTGATGTGTTATGGATTGAGATGGAGATGGATGAACACCTTGCAGAATTAGAGCGTGAGTGAGGTTGATTAAATGGGAATGCTCAAAGAGCTTTACAGGTCAGACGAAAAGCGTCTGAATTGTATCATAGCTGGGATGCCGGGATCGGGGAAATCCTTTTTCATCGAGCACACCCTCAAACAATATCTCCAGAAGTCCCGACTCAAGAACGAGCGCTTCGTCTATATCACACCTAAGAACGAGTCGATCTTAGGGATGGAGATCACGCCTATGGACAAGTTCGAGAAGGCGTTTAGCAAGGAGCGCATCGTCGTCTTAGCTCCCGAAATGGAGGATCTCGAGGCCGATGTTGATTATATCATCAACCATGTCTTCGAAGTTCGCGAAGTAAACGAAGATATGACGGCGGTTGTGATCATCGACGATTCGCAAATCTTCTTAGAATCGCAAGGCAAAGTCACACCAGCCATCAAAAGGCTGGCGTTGACTGGGCGATCCCGGGGAATTCGAGGGATCTTCGTCTCACATACAATGATTCTGAACAAGAAGCTCGAGGGATCAGTCCAATATATCCTCAATTTCACACTACCTCAACCTATGTTCTTCAAGGATGCTGTGAAAAGGTTCGGCTTCGATCCAGAACCCCACCAGGAAGAACTCCGTAAAACCGAATATGGTTATATTTGGCACGACGTCTTCAAAGGGGAGACAAGGCTGATGCAACCTCTTGATCCGTGAAATGCTTTGTGCATTTGACGCAGGAATAACCGCAAGCTGACATCGGGGACCTCGAAGCTGGGCGATCATCACCCTCCCGCTTGACCCTCACATAGAGGCGATTCATCACGGCTGCACACTCAGGGCACCGCGGACGTGGGCTCATAATAGGAGATTCTACCCACCCTTTTTAGCCTTGTGCATACATCATCCCCCTTATCAAGGTAATAGGGCTCCGTCTGAACATGGCTTTTTTCAATAGCTTGATGGCTGGCTTCGGAGTCGCTGCAGGTGTCGTGACAATTCTCGCGATCTCTAACGGCTTGTCGACATACATCTTTAACGGTGAGACGCTGGAAAGTAAAGTCAATGCAAGGATCGGTAATGGAGGGAGTGCTTGATGCTTCCTCTCCCACGCCTAAGCGTTGATTCGATTGTGGACTATTTTGCTTTGGCAATTGGTCTTTCTGTAGGGTTTGCAATTCTTCGCGAACCTGCTAAGTCTGTAGAGCAGGCTATATCCAAGCGGTGATCATCATGGCCGTAAGATATACGCTCGTAGAATCGAACACGACTGACGCGCCGTCAAACGCGGCTGCGACCTATAATAGAGGGTTCAATATCCCGTCGGGAAGTGTCGATGAGATCATCGTTCGTGTGACTCAAACCCTTAACGCAGGAAGCGACATTGCGGCTGACTGGCCAAATGTCCTGTCGAGCGCACGCTTCATCCTAAACGGTGAGACATGCTTTGACTGGGTCGCTGGCTACCAGAACGCAGCCGGCAACGGACCTTCTCCGTTCGGCTATTTCCTAAACAGTATGGGTAGGGGTCGATCCGTAGAGGTCAACCCTTCCAACCTTGCTGCAGCCACATCACGTGAGGCATACTTGCGCATTCCTATCGGCCGCACCCTTCCTAGCGGTGTGTCGAGAATGGAATACACCATAGCTTATGGTGCTCTTGCTGGTGCTTCTACCTCTAACTCCGTCGAGTTTTGGATTCGCTACAACAGTAATATCCAAACCACGACCACGATCGGAGCTGCAACTACGGCTCAGTATTCCGCAACAACCCAGCAATTGGTTATGCGAGTTCCACAGAACGTCCCAGGCACACTGGCTGGAGTTTTGGTGCAGAACGACGCAATCACCGACACGGATTTCACAAGCTTCCGCATCGTCAGCCAGTCTGACTTCTCAATGAATCAAATGCAATGGCGGATGCTCAACGGTGATCTTTACAACGGGATCGAATACATGGACCCGGCAACAGCAGCTCAGCTAACATTCGCTCAGCTCTGCGGCGGAGTCATTTTCCTGCCCCTGTATGGTCTTGACCTAACCGATGACCTACGCATGCAGTGCACAGCCACAACCGCGGGCACTCTGACGCTAACTCCAGTCATTACTTCTGCGATTGCCGGAAAGCCAGCACCAGCTCAAGTGCAGACTCAGCCCGTCCCGACTAACGTCGCAAAGGCTGTTCTCGATGATTCGGCGGCTCAAGTCTGATAGGAGGATCGAGTTTATGGAGACGGGGCTGCAAACCCGTCTCCTAAGCTCGGTGAGGTGTTAGCATGGGCAGGATCATTAGAATAGCTACGATGGCGGAGAATGTTCCGCAAGCCGTAGATCTTGGGATGCAAACACCTGGGAAGCTACTTCTAAAGAATCAAGGCTCGAACGATATTCTTATCGGTTATGACAGATCTGATGTTTTGGCTGCAACGGCAGCTAATTACATGACGCTTGACGCAGGCACACTTCTGATGTTTGATGCTGGACCTGGTGTGGGATTCGTGAACCAGACATCTTTGATGTGGTTCAATGCAACTGGAGGCAGCTCTACCCTTGAGGTTTGGATAGCAACCCCTTGAGGTGATGGAGTATGTCAGGCCCAGTTAGACCACCCTTAACCGTCACAACAGCTTCAGGGACGCCCTCAGGGCGACCGATTACTACGATTAAGGTGTCAGACGGCGACTTGACTATTTCAGGCGGAATAGCAACCCTTGATACTTCGGGAACGGCGACCACTCCTGGCGGCTCAACAACTGAGATTCAATA
>CAZGBZ010000056.1:0-10418 GCA_964524135.1 uncultured bacterium | reverse complement strand
ATGCTAACTTACAATACTAACTCTAAGACTGGTCCAGTTTGTGGGGGCAGGTCAATCCTAACACTTTAACAAAAAGTTCTCTTAAAAATCCTTCCTGAAATTGCTCTTCTTTACTTTCTCTAATATTCTGTTGGATAATTTTATCATGAAAATAGGTTGAGAATATTTTATAAGCGTTTGCAACAGCATCTTTGTCTTGTACGGCAAGATATTTATTAAGAACAGAATTTTGAAATAATGCCATTTTATTTTAATTTATAATGAAGTTGAGCGATTTTCCGTTCATAGTTTCCTTAATAATTCCAATTCTACTTTATCAAATTTAGACAATGCCGAAATCTTTTTACCCAAATCTTTTAACGATGCACCCGAATGGTATAATATCTTTTGATCAATGATGATAAACCGGTCATGTGTACTTTCTAATATTTTAATAATAATAGGTTCATATTGTAAATTAAATTTGTTAATGTCTAACGCCAATCGTTTAGAAATACTTTTTGTATAAATTGTAGCACTTATACCTTTTCTTCGTTTAGATAAAAGAATCAAAACAGATTCATCAATGTAATTATCTATAATGATTACAGATTTTTTTGCGGATTTTATAATTTTAGAAATTAAAATATGTGCATCAAAAATTTGACCATCAAAAATAATACCTTGTTTGGGTGAAATTTCTTTTTGTTCTATGGCATCAAACACTAATTTAAATTTTTCATCTAATTCAGATTTATCAGATAATTGTTTAAGTTCCAATCGATCTAATCTTTGAAAAAATTGTGCATTAGAACCAATGAATTTTCGCATTGTTACAAAGGCATCTATTATCTGAATACTGACTTTCACAGCTGTTTCACTTTTTAAAACAGAAGATAACATTGCAACACCTTGCTCAGTAAAAGCATACGGATTAGATGTTGAATGTTTTAATTTTTCGAACCGGTCACAACTTGTGACCAGTTCATTTTTTTCTTCATCTGATAATTGTATTCTGTAAGAATTGGGAAACCGTTCAATATTTCTTTTCACAGCTTGGTTTAAAACCTTTGTTTCAACATTATATAAGCTCGCTAAATCGGCATCAATCATCAGTTGTTCATTTCGAAAGGAAACAATTAAACTTTGAATTTGCTCTGGTTGAAATAATTGAATATTAGACAAAAATAATTGTTTCCTGTTTGCGGGTTTGAACAGCAAAATAAGATTGCTCTAGTGCAACAAATTCTTTGGTAGGGTAAGCATTTTGAACAATTGGATAACAGGCGTAACGAGTGAGGTGAATATCGCCAATATCCCTCTTGGCTCTGGAACCAATATTGACCAATTTCTCCATCCGGGGAAAATGGTCTTGTGCGTCGTGGCCAGAGTTTTCACATGCTTGTTTTGCTTTTTCAATTACATTTAATAATTTATCCCATTTGAGATAATCTAATGCCTTATAAAACTCTCTTGCACTCCAGTATTCCTGCCCAATTTCGTTTAGAAGTTTAATGTCTTCAAAGGATAGATTTGAATTTATATTTTTTTCAGATTTCATATTGAGACTCCTTTGAATTACAGTTGATGATTTTTAAATACAATTATTAGCACCCTATATTTTAGACGAAACATTCGTTATTCTGCTAACGAAATCTAAACATAATCAATGAAATGATTGCTAAATTTTCAAATTAGTTATGAACTCTAGAAGGGCGATAATTAATTGATGATTTATTTAGTCAATAAAAAATATGTCCCAAGCCGACAGAATGCCGTATTTTTTCACCTCCTCATGGCACGAATTTCAGAACAAATTATTGAACAAATCCGCAGTACAGCTGATATCATTGAAGTGGTATCCGGTTATGTTCAGCTTAAAAAACGAGGGCGAAATTATTTTGGACTCTGCCCTTTTCATGGTGAAAAAACGGCATCTTTTTCGGTAAGTCCTGAAAGACAGATTTACAAATGTTTTGGCTGCAGTGTAGGTGGTGGGGTTATCAATTTCATCATGGAAATTGAAGGCATGGAATTTGTAAAAGCCGTAAAACATCTAGCAGACCAGTATAGCATAGAACTACAGATTGATGAAACTGGCGGTCAATCAAAGGACCTCATTACTCAGTTATTTGATCTTCATTCCAAGACCGCACAGACGTTTCTGAATAATTTAGGCACTGAAGAAGGAAGTAAAGTACTTACCCATTTAGAATCCCGAGGACTTACCAGAGATACCATTAAAAAATTCAAATTGGGCTACAGCTTAAACCAAAAGAATGCGTTGCTTTCTGCATTCCGAAAGAATGGGGTTAGGAGTGATGCCATGAAACAGTCTGGATTATTTATTGATACAAAAAGTGGATATATGGATAGATTCAGAGGCAGGATAATGTTTAGCATCTCAAATTCTGCCGGAAAAATAGCTGCTTTTGCAGGGCGAGTTTTTGAATCGGATGATCCAGCTAAATATATTAATTCTCCTGAAACACCTATTTATAATAAAAGCAAAATCCTCTATGGTCTCCATGAAACCAAACAAAATATTCGGAACAGTAAATCTGTAATTGTAGTTGAGGGCTACCTTGATTTTCTGCAGCTTTTTCAATCGGGAATCTACAATATTGTGGCAGTTTCCGGCACGGCCTTTACAGATCAGCATGCGCTTCAAATTAAACGATTTTGCGAAAAAGTACACCTGGCTTATGATGGTGATTCAGCCGGAAAAGCTGCTGCTACTCGTGCAGGTTATGTTTTACTCAGAGCAGGACTTTCCCCATTAATTGTAAATATTCCCGATGGCTTAGACCCTGATGATTGGGTGAAACGTGACGGAAATGCACCTTTTCTGAAAGCTGTTGAAAATAGTGAAAAATTACTACCCTTTCATTTTCAAAATTATAAAGGGGATATATCCACCACTTCTGGGAAAACTGCATTTGTGAATGATGTCCTCATGGAAATTATTCAAATTAAAGATCCTGTGAGTCGCGAATTACAGGGGCGGGAATTAAGTGATATTGTTGGAGTAAGTGCAGAAAGTATTTTCCAATCGCTTCATGAAATGTTGGAAAAACAGAAACGGAGGGAAAATTTTAAACAGAAAAATAAAACACCAACTTCAAAACCAAATGACAAAAAACAATTATTAGAGAATGATCTCATTCGTCTATGTTTTGCAGAAGATTGCGCGGTCCGTAAATTTTTATTTGATGAGGTAAAAACAGAATGGCTGGTAACAGAATTATCCCAGAAAATATATGAGAAAGTGTATATTCATCTACATTCAGCCAATGCTCCGGAAGCAAGTTTAATTATGGATGAACTGAAAAATGAGGTTTACCGAAACAAGCTGGCAGAACTGGTTTTTGATTTGGAAAAATTAACTCCAAGTCTAAAATCTGCTGAGGACTGTGTTAGACGTTTAGAGCAAAACTGGTTAAATCTTCATATTCAATCTATTCGGGAAGAATTAAAAAATGCAGAATCCTCCGGTAGGGATCCACTCCCCCTAATGAAAAAAATTGATGAATTTCAAAGCCGAAAAAATAATCTCTCCAGCCAATACTCAACTGATGAGTAAACGAATAATTTTATATCTTATTCTTTTTCTGTTTATTTTTTCCTGCAGTGAGGAAACAACACAAATTATTAAAAATACCATATCCGATTTGCCCAATCAAAATTATAAGATTAATTTGTGGAGTTCAAATTCCGGATCAACTCTTGAAACTGTAACCATTAACTGGAATGGATCTGATGGAGAAGTTGAATTATATGATTCCGGGGAACTTATAAATCCAAGTGGTAACTCTCATACTTTTAATGGAATGAATCCGGGTGAATTCCGAGATATTTCAATACAGGTTATTACAGTTGATTCAACTTACGTGGACAGTATCCAAATTTTCACCAGACCTGTTTACCCTGTGACAAATTTCCGATATGAAGTTGAAACTGTTATGCGAGGAAATCTGATGTATGATTTTGGAGAAATTTACACTGACCTTGGGAATGGAGTTTGGAATGAGGGTGAATCATTTACCGACGCAAATTCCGATGGTATTTGGAATGAGGGTGAATCATTTGCAGATCTTGGGAATGGAGAATGGAATGAAGGGGAAGAATTTACGGATGTTAAATATCCTAAATACCATCGTATAATAAAATGGTCAACCACAGCAGAGTTTAATGACAATTTTACAAATTACATTTTATATCGGGTGGCAAATAATAATGCAGACGACCTCATTAATTCTGAAAATTGTGCTTGCGATATAATAACTCTTACAAAAAATGACACCAGCTTTACAGATTCAATGGTTACTGAAGAATCGGGGATTTATTCTTACTTTTATCAGATTCGCGTAATTGCAGGGGATAATGGTCGAAATAGTTATATTTATAATTACACCAATTTCACCTCCCCGGGAATAATATCATTAACCAATTCAAATGTGAGTAATAATAATAATGAATTTATTCAGATTACATGGGAGCCAGTCTCAAATTCAACATATTTTTACCAATATGAAATTTGGAGATCATCCAATGAGAATGCTGATAATTCACAACGGATGGCAATCATAATTGATCCTGAACAAAATAAGTTTATGGACAGAAACGTTGGCAATGGTACAACCTGGTATTATTCCGTAGCCGTAGTAGATATTAATGGTCAAAGAAAATATAGTGACTATATTCCTGGATGGTCTAATCCTTGAAAATTGTAAAATTATTGCCTTTTCTATTTTTATTTTCCTGTATTGATTTAATAATTCAGGAGGAAAAATATAATAGTCTGCATTTCACCGGAGGCAGTTGGATTGAATTTGCAAAAATCGATAGCATGAAATTAGAATCCAATGATTTTACACTCCAATTTTGGGTTTCAGGCGGGGAAGTCGATACCAATGAAGCCCCTGCTATTTTTTCAATTATTGACTCCACTGATGGAATAACACTGGCCTTATTAAGAGACGCGAACCAATCAAATATTCTCACAACAATTATTAATTCTAATGTCACGCCCGGTGAGTTTAGCTGGCTGGATTGGTCCGACCCTGACAATTTTTATCTGATATCAATCCTCTTTTCAGATTCCAAAGGAATAAAAATATATATAGATTCAACCAAAATATTTAGCGATGAAAAATTTATTGATGTTGTGGGAAATATGTTAAATATTGGTGCCATTGTAAATAAAACCCGAACCATTCGTGAAAATTTCTGGTATGGATATATAGATGAAGTGCGCTTTTGGAATACTAGGCTGGCAGATAGTACCATAACATTTCAATATACCCATCCGGAAAAATTGGGCGATTACTACCGATATACATATTACGATTCACTCATAGGATTATGGCGTTTTAATTGGGACAAACCTCTTTCAACTATTGAAGATGAATCAGATTTTGATAATTACGGCATTATTTATACTTTAGAGGGATTTTCGGTTGAATTATCAGAAAAAGGGGCGCAATGACTAATTCATTTTCTTCCCAATTCATATTCTAACCAACGTAAATTTATATCCTCTCTACAAAGGAAAAAACTAGATTAGCCATAAATCTGTGCTAGATGGGGAGTTAGCGGTTCCCTGTATCCTGAAACCCGCTTTATGCAGGATTGAATACCGGTAGGAGGGTTTTGCTGAATTTGAAATGATTTATAAGTGGTGTTGATGTTTTCAGCTTTACGCAATAGACTTGTTTTTAATCCCGTCAGATCCGGAAGGAAGCAGCGGTAGAAATATTGCTTATGTGCCGTAAATTTCTGAAACTGAGCTGGCTGTAAAACAGATCATTTAAACAGAAAACACAACTGCCGGTGCACAGTTTTTGACCGTAATAAATGAAAAATAAAAACATGATTAACTCTTTTAAAAAAATGTTCATTCATAAATTTTTAAATCGTGATTTTTTACTATCTCTCATTGATCATTTCAGTACTACTTTTTACGTATTAAATAATTCAAGCGCGTAAAGAAAATGTTCTATAATGTCATTATAAAAATGATAAACCGAAACCAGATTTATTATTACCAATGAGTTATCAGGTATTATCACTAAAATTACGACCCCAACGATTTGATGAAGTTGTTGGTCAAACGCATGTAACCCGTACTTTACAAAATGCCATTGGCTTGGATCGAGTTGCACACGGCTATATTTTTTCTGGTCCAAGGGGGGTGGGGAAAACAACTACTGCCCGCATACTCGCCAAAGTTCTCAATTGTAAAAATCCACTAGAAAATAACCCCTGCGGATCATGCATAAACTGCACGGAGATCACCCAGGGAAGCAATCTGGATGTTCAGGAATTAGATGGAGCTTCTAACAGGGGGATTGATGAAATGAGGGATTTACGTGAAGCCGTAAAATATCCTCCAAACAACAGTAAATACCGTATTTATATTATTGATGAAGTGCACATGCTCACTCGGGAGGCTTTTAATGCATTATTAAAAACATTGGAAGAACCTCCTCCTCATGTAATCTTTATCATGGCAACTACAGATGCGCACAAAGTACCTGCTACCATTTTATCCAGAACCCAACGATTCGATTTTAAACAGATTTCCATAAATGATATTTCTGATTATCTAACACAAATATTAGAGTCCGAAAATATTAAATATGATACAGATGGCATTCGCCTCATTGCGCAAAAAGCGGATGGAAGTTTACGTGATTCACTGAGCCTATTAGATCAAACAATTGCCTATGCCAGCGATACATTAGATGTAGAAACAATCCGTGATGTTTTGGGGATTATTAAGGAAAATGTATTTCTAAATATTATTCAATCAGTTGAAAAAAGAAAGCATAAAGAGGTTATCTACCAGCTGAGTCAACTCATTAATTCGGGATTTGCAATCTCAGATTTTATAAACGGATTTAACGAATACCTACGAAACTGTATGATTCAGAAAGCAGGGGAATCCACTAAATTGAACCTCTCAGAAGACAGCTTGAACTGGCTCCAGAATGATTGCCAGTTTTCTACAGCAGATTTTCTAAGAATGCTTGATTTATCTCTCCAATTTGAATCCAAATTAAGATTTATTCAACAATCCCAAATATCATTAGAAGCTCTCTTCATTAAATTGTCGATGATGGACTCCAGTGTTGATATTGCAAGTATCCTCTCTGGAGATGTACCAAAAACTATTTCTGTAAAAAAGCCTGAACCCCCAAAATCAACCATACCCACAGAGAATTCCACTTCACCCCCTGTTCAGACTGAACCGAAAGAATCACCTCAGCCAACAGAAGATAAACAAGTAGTCGAAAAACCTGATGCCACTCCAATTGCTTCAGCAGTTTCTGAGCCTAAATCCGAACAGATAAAAAAATTAACTATTGACGATTTTAGAAATTCCTGGAATGAAATTATTGAGGGGCTTGAAGAGAAGAACTCTAAAATTGCTCATTTTCTTGAGGAGGCAAAATTATCCGGTTTTGATGGAAAACAATTATTAATTGAGCTTATTAATGGACATAGATTCCAATTAAAAACACTGGAAAAAGATGCTGAGCAAATTGCATCGGTAATAAATGATAAATTAAATCAGAAAATTAGAATTAAATTTCATATTCAGGGAAATAAAGAAGAAAATCCAGAAAAAAAGAAACCGGAAAGTGCGGAACATCCTTTATTTATGAAGGTATTAGAAACATTTGAAGGTGAAATAATAAGATAGGAGAATATATGTTACCAAAAGGCGGAATGACTAAAATGATTAAAAAGGCTCAGGAATTACAGAACCAAATGGAAAAAGCCCAAGCAGAACTTAATTCAATTGAAATTGAAGGACAGGCAGGTGGAGGAATGGTAACCGTTACAGTTAATGGTCACAAAGAACTTGTTGCATTAACCATCGATCCCGAAATATTAACCGAAGATAAAGAAATGATTGAAGATATGATTTTGGCAGCAGTGAATCAAGGTTTGCAAAATGCTGGAAAAATTGCCGAGGAAAAAATGAATTCCATTACCGGTGGTATGATGGGCAAAATGAAAATCCCTGGAATGTAATGGACGGATTACCCCCAACATTAGAAAAGGTAATAAAGGGCTTTTCTAAATTCCCGGGAATTGGTAAAAAAACTGCCCATCGCTTAGGCTTGCATGTTTTAAAAACTAACACCAAAGAAATAGAAGATTTCTCCCAAGCTCTAATAAATGTAAAAACTAAAATCAACACTTGTAGTAATTGCCATAATATTGCTGAAGCTGAACTTTGTGAAATCTGCTCTGATGAAAAAAGAGACAGTTCAATTATTTGCATTTGCGAAGAGCCGTCTGACATTTATCTCATAGAAAAAACTGGCTTCAAGGGAGTCTATCATGTTTTGGGTGGGCTACTATCTCCTTTAGATGGAATTGGTCCCGATGACTTACAAATTGATTCTCTCATGGAAAGAGTCAAATCTGCAACAGAACTTATTGTTGCAACCGATGCCAGTATTGAGGGGGAAGCCACAATATTGTATATTTCTAAATTATTAGAATCTCAACCCATTAAAATAACACGCTTAGCCAGAGGATTGCCAGTGGGTGGGCATTTAGAATATGTTGATGATGCTACCCTAACACGATCCATAAATGAAAGAGTTGAACTGCATTCAGAAGTATGAAATATAAATGGATTCCTAATTTTCTAACTTCAACACGAATCCTGCTGGTACCGGTGTTTCTGTATTTTTTATTTTCAGATTTCAGCCATGGTAAATTACTAGCTCTCATCGTTTTTATCGCTGCCTCAATAACCGATGCCTATGATGGAATAATTGCCCGAAAATATAATATTGAATCTCAATTCGGTGTTTATTTTGATCCCCTCGCAGATAAATTATTAGTGTTATCTGCTTTTTATGGATTTATGTTTCTCCCAGTATTGACAACTACCGTAAAACTATGGATGATCATTTTAATTTCATTTCGGGATATTCTGGTAACGCTTTTACGTACACTCATGCAATACAAAGGCGTCTCCATGATCACAAGTAAAGTCAGCAAACTGAAAACATTTCTCCAAATTGTCACTATTTGTTTTATTCTGGTTTTTCTAAACCTAATTTCTTATAAAATAGATATTCCAGAACTTTTCTTAAAAGATTCGCTTTTTTACCTAATGGTGATCACTACTATAATTACATTTTATACAGGTGTCCACTATGTGTATTACAATTATAAAACCTTAGAAAATTTATTTTTAAATAAATGACACTTTGGCGATTTGTAGCCACCTTTTTTTACTTGGGTAAAATTCCCGTTGTCCCGGGGTCATGTGGGAGTTTGGGAGCATTAGTTTTGTGGCTTTTTCTTCCTATCACTGTCTCAGTTCATCTATCAGTAATTTTAATACTATTTGTGCTGGGTGTGTATTCCTCTCACAAAGTTGCAAAATATTTGAAAGTTCATGACCCCTCAGAAATAGTAATTGATGAAGCCGTGGGTATGGGAATTTCACTTTTTATGCTGCCCCACAGTTTAGGTCTTTACCTTATGGCATTCCTTCTTTTCCGATTTTTTGATATTCTAAAACCATCTTTTATTTATCAAGTCCAGAATTTGCCTGGTGGCTGGGGAATCATGCTTGATGATGTATTAGCTGGTTTATTTACGCTTGCAATTGTTTCTGGTATTGCTTTCATTTTGTGAACGCAGCTGTAATTACCATTGGCGATGAGCTCCTTCAGGGTTTCACCATTGACACAAATTCTTCCTGGCTGGGAACAACCCTTCTTCCTTACAATATCAAAATTAAAAAAAAAGTTGCCATTGGGGACAACCTTAATGATATCATTTCTGAAACACAAAATATTTTAGATGATAAATTTGATTTTCTTTTTGTCACAGGCGGTTTAGGACCCACTCATGATGATATAACCAAAGAGGCATTTCGTCAACTTTTGGATGATGAATTTATTTTTGATGAAAACTATTATAATCAACTAATCCATCATTTTGAAAAACGATCCATTAAAATACCGGAAAGTAACCGTAGCCAGGCAATGCATCTGAAAACAGCCGATGTTATACCCAATGAAAACGGTACGGCGCTTGGTATGCACTTTTTAATTAAGGGCACACATACATTTATAATGCCGGGAGTACCGGGAGAAATGCGAAGAATGGTGAAAAATTTTATCCTTCCCAATTATATTAAAAAAACTCCCACAGAAAATTTCATCACCATAAACACAGCTGGTATTATGGAAAGCCATTTAGCAGAAAAAGTCATTGAGTTAATGGAAAAATATTCACATTCATTTCGATTTGCATTTCTGCCTCATTATTCAGGTGTATCTTTCAGGATAAATAATTTGAATGAAAATGAGAATCTACTAAAGGTAGAAGATGAATTCTTTAAGGCTATGCTACCCTATGCTTATGGAATAAATAATGACACTTTAGAAGAAGTCCTC
>CAZGBZ010000055.1:0-10436 GCA_964524135.1 uncultured bacterium | reverse complement strand
ATACAGCCGAGAAATTTACAATGATGAAAGGATAATGACCATAGAATTATCTGAGGTTTTTTTATTCGGTAACAGGTTCAATTTCAACGGTTTCAGGCTCAGGTTCAAAAATATCGTAATACCTGTTCATATCAAGTAATATTTCCACCGCTTCCTTATACACATTATCTTCCTTTAAACTCACTCGAATTTTTTCCCTATTTCCTGATGCAACAAGGGACATTTCTCGAAGTAAGCCATTTTTAACCCATTTTATATTTTTGGGATTCCAATACTGCCCATCTCTTTTATTTTGATAATATGAATCTACTTTTTCTGTTAAATGCAGGGTTGCAGATTTTGATTTTTTCCAAAACATGAGTTTAGACAGAATAGATGAATTTGTCATTTTCTTTAAATCATCCTGAGAGTGGAGAGCAATTTTTAATTTATTTAAATCCTTTTCTCCAGGCAGCTTATATTTTATTTCGTACTCCTTTAGAAATATTTCAAAATCTCTGTAAATTTTATCTGTAAGAACAATGGGAGATTCAATTTCATTCATGGGTACATATTCTGCTGCAAAAGTGAGAAAAACACCTTCTTTCCACAACCCTTGCACATAAGGAGGAAAACTGGTTCTCTTTATTTCAACATCAGGCGTAATACCACCACCCCCTTTTACAACCCTTCCACCTCGTGTTGTAAATAGGGTATCATCTTTATTCAGTCCATCTGTTAAGAAACCTTCCTTGAAATAATCCTCTTTTTGAATGAGCCTGCCGGAAGGGGTGTAATATTTCGCAGTGGTAACTTTCAGGGTAGTTGTATCATTTAGGTTATACATGCTTTGCACCAATCCCTTACCGAATGATTTTTCTCCTATAATTACTCCTCTGTCTAAATCCTGAATAACGCCAGAAACTATTTCACTGGCAGAAGCTGAACTGCGGTTGATAAGTACCGCTATTGGAATTTCTGGACTCAGCATGGGAGCCCTCCGAGAATTCATTTTCCGATTTGATTTTGGGATTCTTCCTTTTGTGTTTAACAGGTTAATCCCGCGATCTGTTAGTTTATCTAATATATTAATACTGTTTTTCAGCAAGCCGCCTGAATTTCCCCTCAGGTCAATCACCAATCCTTTCAAATCATCATCTATCAATTCCTGAAGACCTGTACCGAAATCCTTTGCTGTATTTTTTGAAAATTTGGTGATCCGAATATAACCTATTCCATTTTCATCTACCCCCCAATAAGGGACATGTTTTATAGTTATATTAGCCCGTGTTAATTCGAAAGGAATTTTAATACGGGATGAAGGTCTATAAATTGTTAAGACTACAACCGAACCCAACTCCCCTTTTATTAATTTAGAGGCATCCTTTAAAGTCATTCCTTTTGTCTTCACAGAATCTATCATTAAAATCTGGTCACCGGAGTGAATCCCTTCTGTATAGGCAGGACTATCTTCAAAAGGAGTCAATACGGTCAAAGTATCTCTTCTGAGCCCAATTTGAATTCCTACACCACCATATTTCCCTGTTCTCAGCATATCCAACCGGTCTTTACTGCTGCCACTGAGAAATCTGGTATAAGGGTCTAAGGGCTTCATCATACCTTTAATTCCAGCTTTGATGATTTCAGATTCATTTACTGAATCCACATAACTTGCCCGAACCCTGTAAAAGGCTGTTTCCAACATATCCAGATAATCCTGGGTATTTTGGTCATTACTGAATTCTAATTTATTTGTCTTTTTGGATGTTAATGGTTTCGACTCTTTCTTTTTTTCCTGTCCAAAAATAGGAATTATAAAAATAAGTGTAAATATGAACCATTTTATCATTAGCTGCATATGAGCTCCTCTTTAAATCTTTTTGTTATCATTTGATTAATTTCTTTAAATACAATTTCTTGTGATTGCTCCCCATTTATTACGATACATCTGTTTGGATTTTGTTCCATAATTTGATGATACCCTTGGCGAATTTTTTGGAAAAATTCAATGCCTCCAGATTCCATTCTATCGGGTGCTTCAGCCTTCATTCTTTCGGAGGCTTTAACAGGGTCAATGTCCAATATAAAGGTTATATCGGGGGTGAGTCCATCAGTGGCAATATTGTTTATCATTTCTAAATTTTTTATATTCAATCCCCTGCCATAGCCTTGATAGGCAATGGTGCTGTCGGTAAATCTATCACAAATTACACAATCACCTTTTGCAAGGGCTGGCTTTATCTGTTCAACTGTTAATTGTGCCCGTGCTGCTGCAAATAATAGGCTTTCAGCATTAGGATTCAATTCTATTTTGTCTTTATCCAAAAGGATTTCCCTTATTTTCTCCGAAAGATCCGTTCCGCCTGGCTCTCTAAATGTTTTATATGCAATCCGCATTTTTTCAAATTCAGCTTCCAGTAACTGAATCTGGGTGGATTTACCAGAACCATCAATTCCCTCAAATGTAATCAGTTTACCAAATCCCATTAATCCAAAGTGTATCCTTTTTTAGCAACCAATACAACAAACTCCCCCTTTGGTTTAGATTGCGAAAAATAATTTTCTGCATCCTCTACTGTACCTAAAAATGATTCCTCAAATATTTTGGTTAATTCCCGACAAACAGAAATAATACGATTTCCCAAATAATTATGGATATCCCCTAATGTTTTAAGTACTTTATGTGGAGACTCGAAAATTACGACAGTTGCAGGTAGAGATTCTAATGATACAAAGCGGGTCTTTCTCCCCTTTTTGGGAGGTAAAAATCCCTCAAAATAAAAATGGTCAGTAGGTAGCCCAGAAACAGAAAGTGCTGCCGTGACAGCTGATGGACCGGGAATGGTTACAACTTTAATCCCCTCCTTTTTAGCCAAATTTACCACTCGATAACCGGGGTCACTGATACAGGGTGTTCCTGCATCTGAAATAATTGCAATGGAATCCCCAGAATGTATTTTACTTACTAATTTTTTCGCCTGGTTTATTTCATTATTATCATGATAGGCAATGAGGGGTGTGCTAATATCATAATGCCCTAATAATTTACGGCTGGTACGGGTATCTTCGGCAGCAATGAGATCCACTTCCTTTAGGGTTGCTTCAGCCCGGAAGGTTAAATCTGATAGATTCCCAATGGGAGTACCAACAACATAAAGGGTTCCTGCCACCTAATTCAATGTGGCTTTGATTGTAGATTTAATGATCTCTAATGCTGTAGTCAAATCTTTCAGGGTAACATTCAAATGGGGTCTAAAGCGAATGGCAGTATCACCAGATGGTAGCATGAGTAATTTATTTTCTAATAGACCACCAATCACTTTATCCCTTTCAGTTTGAGATGGTAAATCAAAAGCTGCAAATAAACCAAGTCCTCTTGGATTGGTAACATATGCAGGAAATTCTTCAGCAAGATTTTGCAATTCACTTTTAAGAATTTCACCCTTTTTTTTCGCATTTTCAAGTAAATTTTCCTTCTCAATTACTTCTAAAATTATATGAAATCGAACCATGTCAGCTAAATTTCCACCGAAGGTTGAATTGATACGGCTGGATTCAGAAAAAACATTATTTTCTACTTCTTCAACTCGCTTTCCAGCTAAAAGCCCACACACCTGAGTTTTCTTTCCAAATGAAATAATATCTGGTTTTACGGAAAAGTGCTCATGTGCCCACCATTTTCCGGTGATACCAATTCCTGTCTGCACTTCATCCAATATGAACAACATTTCATTTTCGTCACAAAGTTGGCGCAGTGCTACAAAAAATTCATCCCGGAAATGGTTATCACCTCCTTCACCCTGAATGGGTTCAATAATCAATGCAGCAACATCATCCGGGTTATTTGTAAGAGCTGTTTTGATCTGGTCTATTGCAATCTTTTCATTTTTTTCAACATCATGGAGACCGATATCGGTGATTGGAAAGGAGAGTTTTGGGACATCAATTCGAGGCCAATCAAATTTAGGAAAATACATAGTTTTTCTTGGATCCGATGTATTGGTGAGGGAAAGTGTATAACCCGTTCTTCCATGAAAGGCTTGCTTAAAATGAATAATTTTATCACCTTTCTCACCTTTGCCTTTTTCCATATTTTTTCTGACTTTCCAGTCAAATGCTACTTTCAAGGCATTTTCAACTCCCAAGGCACCACCTTCTATAAAAAATGCATGTGGGAGATATTCGGGGATTGCTGAATTAGAAAATGCTTCAACAAATTCAGCGTATTGAACATTATAAATATCTGACAATGTTGGTTTATAAAGTGCAGCTGCAGCCAGCCGGTCCTTCCCTGCCAGGATATCCGGATGATTATACCCTACTGCTCCAGATGCAAACATGGAAAACATATCCAAATATTCAGATCCATCACGCTCATCAACCAGCCAGGAACCATGACTTTTTTCCATATCCATCACCGGATCAAAGCCATCAGCCAGGATATGTTTACCAAGAGTGGCTCTTACATTCTTTGAATCAATCGTCATTATTACTTTTAAAACTCCTAATTTTATATTTCAAATTTAATACCCTGTGCCAGTGGTAATTCTGTACTCCAGTTCATAGTGTTTGTTTGTCTTCGCATATAAATTTTCCAGGCATCGGAGCCTGATTCTCGTCCACCACCGGTATCTTTTTCACCTCCAAATGCACCTCCAATTTCAGCGCCGGATGTACCAATATTCACATTTGCAATTCCACAATCGCTTCCCTCGTGAGAGAGAAATGTTTCAGAGTTCAATACATTAGTTGTGAAAATGGCAGAAGATAATCCTTGGGGAACACCATTATGCAATTGAATTGCATCATCCAGGGTATCATAGGGGATAATATATAAAATAGGGGCAAAGGTTTCCTCCTGTACAATTTCATAGCTATTTTCAGCTTTTACAATAGTTGGCAATACATAAAATCCATCCCCTGCAACGATTTCACCACCATGTAAAATTTTACCACCTTCTTGCTTTGCTTTTTCCAGAGCAGCTAAATAATCATCAACCGCACCCTGATCAATTAGGGGACCCATTAATGTAGATTCATCTAGGGGATCTCCAATTTTAACCTGCGCATATGCTTTGGTTAATTTTTCCACCAATCCATCATATAAACTGGAATGGACAATTATTCTTCTGGTACTGGTACACCTTTGCCCAGCAGTGCCCACTGCTCCAAACAATATGGCTGGTATCACCATATCCATTTTTGCTGTTTCGTCCACAATGATTGCATTGTTCCCGCCTAGTTCTAAAATGGTTTTTCCCAGTCTTTCACCAACAACACCGCCTATTCGCTTACCCATACGTGTACTTCCAGTAGCAGAAATAAGAGGGACTCTTTTGTCATTAATCAACCTTTCCCCAATAGTTGAACCCCTGCCAATTATTAAATTGAAAATACCTTTATATCCTTCCCTTTGCAAAACTTCATTGCAAATATTTTGAATTGCTATTCCGCATAAGGGAGCTTTGGAAGAAGGCTTCCAGACTGTGATATCTCCGCACACAGCTGCAAGAAAGGCATTCCACGCCCAAACCGCAACAGGAAAATTAAAAGCAGATATAACTCCTACAATTCCCAAGGGATGATATTGTTCATACATGCGGTGTTTCACTCTTTCAGAATGCATGGTGAGTCCATAAAGTTGTCGTGATAAACCAACAGCAAAATCAGCAATATCAATCATTTCCTGTACTTCACCATCACCTTCAGCTTTTATTTTCCCCATTTCAAGTGCAACGAGACTCCCTAGCATATCTTTTTTACGACGGAGTTCCTCACCCATTTCCCGAACCAATTGTCCTCTAATAGGAGCAGGAACCATACGCCATTCTTCAAAAGCTTTTTGGGATTCTACAATAACATTATCATAGTCGCTTTCAGAGCATTGATACACATTTGCAATTACTTCCCCATTAGCAGGGTTTACAGAATTCAAGACACCTGCATCGGTTGTAGTAGACCAGTTTCCGGCACCAACTCCTGCCCCAAAATTATTTTCTTTTATCCCAAGGGAATTCCGTATTTCCTTCAATTTATCTCCTAAATATTATATAATCTGTTTTTATTTACATTAAAATTATGCAGTTGATTCATTCTTATTACCACCATCCATAAATGACCAAATGGCAAGGCAAATAATAATAAATATTGATATAACAGGGGTGGCATAATTAAACTCTGCAGTACTGTAATCTTTTAATTGATTTATTCGTCCGATGAGAAGTGAAATACGGCCCATAACTGCAAAACCAAAAGATGCACCAAATTTTATCATTAAAAAGTAAATTCCAATTTTACTGAGCATTCCAAATGACCCCTTATGTTCTTTTGAAAAGAAAAAATAAATCAATCCTGTCATAGTCCCAATAAATAAAATAATGGCATTTATAATACTGCCCCAACCGGCAGTAAAATCTATTGCCGCCGACTGAATCTGCATTAATATATCTGAATTTAAAAAGCTGTAGAATCGCAATCCTGCTGTCATGCCCACAATATATGCAATTGCCCAGCGGGCGAGCCAGCCAACCTTGGGGACAAGGCGTAGCAACATAAATATCCCTAAAATAAATGGGATAACATATATTATTCTGATTTCCTCATGACCTTTAATTCCACCTTCGGGAAATACACTTCTGTCCAGTGTGCCAAATCCCGTGGTAATAAAATTGCAAACCTCATAGACTTTATACCAAATAGATTGCAATACAGAAACCTCTCCTGTATTTTCAAGTTTTGGCCATAAACGTCCAAATAAATTGGGTTGAATCTGTTTCCAAAAAGCCATTGCCGCTCCGTATCCTGCAGATATACCAATAAATAAATATTCGGCTGCTTTGTAAAAAGGATTGTCATCAAATAAATAGCTTAAAATACATAGTGTAAGAAAAACTACGATCCAGGATCCAAAAATTTCTGCCGACATTATTAACTCCCCTTACGTTTATTTTTACGGGTTAAATAATAGGTAATGTTCCCCAATATGATCAAAATGACTATTACCACATGCGCCATAGACTGAGCTGACATCATACTGGTAGCTTCACCGGATTTAATCATAAGCCCCCTACTTTTAAGTTCAGTTTTAACCAACTCTTCATATTCTGCTGCACCAGGCATGCCTGCCAAAATTCCCCTGATTTGACCATTTTCTACATAGGGCACAATATCAGTAACTTGAATGGAAGTACAACCTGTGGACATTGGTATTCCCTTGGGGTCAGTGGCATATTGAACCCATTCTTTTGACCCAGGATAACCAGCGGATAGGCTGAAAACAAAATCAAAATCTTCAACATTATTGATTTCCTTCATCATAGGAATATTTTCAATTGACTTTCCTTTGATATCCATTGGGTATAAAGATAAAATATCAGATGCAATATTCTTTATAACTGCTTCACCGCCAATTTTATATCCCAAGTTTACATAATCAATACCATATTTTTTTCCATAATCATCGGCAACCTCTGCAAATGCATCTGTGGACATAAAGTCTCCATCGGGCCAAAGAGCAGTTGCATATATTTTTATATCTTTTGCAAACAAATGATTAAGCAGGGCAATTGACATAGGATGAATTTCCGGCATAGTACTGGGTCCGTATTCAAAAGATAACAAAACCCTGTTACCTGACTCCAATTTATTGATTTCATTAAAGACAATTTGAGAATGCTGTTTTGGGCGGATAGGCAGTGAAAACCAAGCCGGTTTCAATAGAGGAAGCAAAACGGATAACCCTACCAATAGGAATATAACCCGCCTATCCAGTGATCCTAATTTTATGAAAATATTTTTTACTAAGTCCATTAATTATTCTCCTAAAAATGACCGTTCAATTCCTACGATAATCCGGAAGGAAGTGGCCACAATTCCAAGTGCAATACCAATCATCAACGCCCTAGAACCGGCTGTTGTAGGATAATCGAAAATCCAATCTTGTATAATAGGTATCAATAATATTTGTGGTGGAGTTTGATTCCACCCCATTGCAAAGCCAACTCCCAAGAACAGAACAATACAGCCTGTAATTAAACTAAAAACCATTTTTCTATTTTTTATCCAAGGAGCAGAAATAGCGCCTAAACCAAATACAATTAATATGGCTACAACCCACCAGGGGATTAATTCTCCAATGGGTACCCTCCCTAACATTAATATAATTCCTGCTACTAACAGCAGAGTTGCTTCAAAATTCCGAATTCTAAATGCCCTGTATGAAGCCGACGCTACAAAGAACGCTAGCAGGGCAAACATTGTAGATGACAGGGGATTAAATATGTTAAAAAACATCCAGGAAAATAACGAGCCCCTTTCTGTTAAATGGGAACCCCATTTTTTTGATTTCAGTTCCATATTTACATCAAATATTTCCAGTTTTTCTATGATTATTTCAGCACCTGACTGCGTCATGAATATCTTTGGGATTTCATATCCATCTTCAGATGCTCTAATTTTGTCAGGTATAGATCCTGTTTTTTTCAATTGCAGTTCTTCGATTAATATTTCTGTTATGGGAATAATGTTTGATTCATTTATATCTGAGATAACAATATAATGTGCTCCCCGATAAAAAAATCCGGCAAAAATAGCAAAGGCAAATCCTAATACAGCCAGGGCACTGTACGGCCAATTTTTTTGTTTGCGGATGATCTTTAACATTTGGAGTTTTAACATGTTCAGCGATCCTAAAAATATTGCAAAGGATGCTATTATCTCAAACCATTGAAGAGCATCTTTTTCTACAAATTCCTGGATTCCCTTATGATTAATAAAATGACCAAACAAGGTCAACAGACCAACTCCAATTACAATAAATATAGGTATGTGGCGTTTTAAAAGCATTTGTTTTCCTTTTTAATGTCCAAATAATGTAACAATATCAAACTCTATCCATCCTGCCTGAAAAAAACCATGTAAAATAACCGTCAATACCATGGTAATCATTATCAATCCTTTCACAATATCTTGACCTTTGATACTCCCTAACAATTCTGGTTTTTTTGATAGATAAGCGCTGGCTGTAAAGAATTCTTCACCAATAAGCGTATAGTCACAGGCAGTTACAAAAAATGGGATTTGTGAAGGAGACCCTGTGCCAGCTATCTGAATGGCGCCTATTGAGTTTCCTGTTTCAGCCAGGATGAGAGATTCTGCATAAAATTTACCCAGGTAAAAACAAGCTGCGGGTTTTTCACGAACCATTATTCCGTTTACTCCGGCTGCATAAGCAAATTGGTCATCAGTTAAATAATGAACCATATCATCATAATATAAATCAGGACGGCCAGCTCTCAAATATGATTCCCTACATGTTTCCCTGCCAGCTTCCATTACAATTGATTTAGAAACGGGAACGTTTAACCCTGCTTCATATTTCGCAGTTGTTTCTGCCACATGACCCAATAGAATCAGTCCTGAAACGGTTTCTACTTGATCCATATCTGAAATTCCTGGAACAAACAAAACCGATTTACCCATTTCAGTTGCCCTTCCGACCGCTTCTTCGATTGCTTTTAATCCTGCGATGGGTCTGAGATAAATTTCTTCACCCGACCTTGCTTTTTTAATGTAATAATAAAGTGTCATTGAAACAAGAGTAACTACTGAAAATTTGAATGTGGTTCCCTCAATAAAAATAGAAGTCACATAAATACCAATAGTTCTATAAATCAATAAAATTACAATAAATGCAATAATAAAATTCACCCCCAAAATATATTTAGGATATTTTTTGCCAATGGTATGAACCAGAGCACCACCTGTTAACCCTATAAGAATGGGTATGATAAAAGTTGGGATTACATAACTTAGTTCAATTGTTAGCAAATATTGAAAAGTAATTAATAGTATTAATAACAAAATACTTAAAGAAATAATCTTAATATTTTCCTTCATATACATATACCTTTATTTAAATTTTGAATTATCTTCTAATCGTTCAATTTCTGTAAGAAGGAATTCTACATTATTTCTGTCCTCCAACAGCTCTGCAAATTTATAATAAGATTGTGATGAAATGAATGCAGTAATAATAGGTCCGAAGAAAACCATTAGCTGACCCCCAAAAAAAGAAAGATATTTCATCATATCTAAAAAAAATATTGCAGGAACCGCCATACCATGATTTACCACTTTCTCTGCCAAATCAGAAATGAGCTGCTTATCAGATTGTGCAATTGAAATACTTTCTGCCATTACGTTATAATCATTTCTAAGTTTGCACGGGGAACAATTTCAATATTACCGTCTTCAAATTCTATTTCGGCCACCCTAACCATAGTTTCAGATTCCATTTTTTTCAACTCTGGTGGTAAAGATTTCACCTTCCCAACCTTGCCAAAAAATGGTACACGAATTACCCTAATTAATGAACCTTCCGATATAGCTAAGTCTGTTTCTCTAAAATCAATACATTCTTCATTGCTATTTTCATCCGGTATTAATATTTCAGGACG
>CAZGBZ010000054.1:6558-10437 GCA_964524135.1 uncultured bacterium | reverse complement strand
CAATTTCATCCTGAGAAAGATCATATTTTCCACTTAAAATGGCATATCCTTCCGCTTTCTCAATGGGTTTTAGATCTACACGCTGAATATTTTCTACAAGGGCATATTCCATCATATCCACATCGGCATCCACACTGAGAATATATACAGGAACTTTTTCTAGCCCTGCCTCTTTTGCAGCCCGAAACCGTCGTTCACCAGCTATTAGTTCAAAATTGCCATCTTCTAATTCACGAACCGTTAATGGCTGTAAAATTCCATTTTCTTTGATTGAAGCAGTGAGCTCCTCCATTTGTTCGGGATTAAATTCATGACGAGGCTGGTTTCTATTTGGAATTATGTTACTTAATGGTACAGCACCATTTATATGACGATCATCCGTGGCATAAGACGGAATGAGAGCATCAAGTCCCTTGCCTAATCTTTTTTCAGCCATTATTATTTAAAAATTCAGTTACAAGGTTCATATAATTATGAGCCCCGGTGGAGGTAGCATCATAAAGTAAAATTGGTTTGCCATGACTGGGAGCTTCACCAAGACGTACGTTTCTTTTAATATAGGTGTCATAGACTTTATCACCAAAATATTCATGCAGTTCCTGTACCACTTGCCGGGAGAGATTGAGCCTGTGATCATACATGGTGATAAGAATCCCCTCAATCTCCAGTTCCTTATTCAAATGTTTCTGCACCATACGGATTGTATTCAGCAATTGGGAAAGACCTTCCAGGGCATAATATTCACATTGGATAGGAATGATAATTGTGTGGGCAGAGGTTAGTACATTAATGGTAAGAAGTCCTAATGATGGCGGACTATCAATAATGATATATTTATATTTTCCTTCAACATCTTCCAGGGCTTCCTTTAACATTCTCTCACGAGAAAAAAGGCTCACCAATTCAATTTCCGCACCTACCAATTGGGCACTGGATGGTACCACATCCAAAAATTCTAAATCCGTTTTCTGAACTACATCTGATAGTTTTGCTTTGCCGATTACTACATCATAAATGGATTGTTTATAGGACCCAATTTCAATTCCCACACCGGATGTGGCATTGGCCTGGGGGTCCATATCTATAAGCAGAGTTGGTGTTTCAGTTACAGCTAAATAAGCGGCAATATTTACGGCTGAGGTGGTTTTTCCAACTCCTCCCTTCTGATTGGATACCGCAATAATTTTTGTATCAAATAATTTCATTTTGGTTTGTAAAACGGGTGCAAAATATAAAGGGTTGTGCCTTCACCTTGCAATGGGAAGTCGTTATGTGTTACTTTTATTTCAATTATGGGAATTGGAATTCGGGAATTGGAAATTGTTTTATTACTTTAGGACTCACGACTAATTCTATATTTCGAATGGCAAACTCTGTAACTTTAGAACTAAAAAGAATAGTAAATAGTAAATGACGAATAGGAATTTGTGAATTAAAACTCTGAAACTTTGGCACTATGCATCTTTGTTACTTAGAAACTTTGAACTTCGAACTCAGAAATTGAAAAGCATAGGATAATGCCTACACCCAATAGGTGCTGTGTCTGAATATTATTTTCTTATTTCCTCAATGAGGAAAGTGGTAATTTATAACTCACTTAATGAGAGATAACCGAATTGGAAGCTATACAAATTACTCAATCCGTAGCTATTTTATGCGATGGTAATAACATCGAACGAAGCATTCATGAGGAATCAAAGTCCAACCACACCATGGTTAATTTTGACGAATTGGTTCCCCGATTATTAAATGGCCGTGGATTAAATCGCCTTATTTATTTCAGGGAAGGGAAAGCGATTTCAACCAAATTTGCCGAAAGGCTCCATGAAAATTATTACGGAGCCGTTATTCCATGTCATAAATCTGCCGATATTCCCCTCTCTATAAAAGCCACTCAACTATCTTCAAAAGTGGATACTATAATTATTATGTCTGGTGATTCTGACTTTGTTGAGCTGATTCGCCATTTGAAAGCGGAGGGTGTACGGGTTGAAATTGCCGCAGTAAAAAGAACCACTGCCAAAATATTATTAGAAGAAGCTTCCTATTTTCATGAAATTACTAAAGATGACTGGTTTGAATATAAAGCACCACACAAGGGTGGTAAAAAGTCCCAAAGGAAAAAATGAATAAACTTATCTAATTGGAAACTAAATGAAATTCGATGAGACTTGGTTTCAGAAAACTAAATTCAATAGGATAATTTTCTAAATACTTTAAAGCGTTGGTGCTTGATTAACACTTAAGTCCCTGCAGATTGCAACACCTCACCTAATTCACCCTTATCTTCCATTTCCATCACAATATCACAGCCGCCGATAAGTTCACCTTTAACAAAAAGCTGTGGAATGGTTGGCCAATTGGAATGAGCCGAAAGGTTTGTTCTAATTTCAGGATTCTCTAATATATTTACATCCTGAAATACTACCGAATGGTTATTTAAAATACTTACTACCCGTGCTGAAAACCCACACATAGGGCGGTTTTTTGTACCCTTCATATACAAAATGATGGGGGTATTCTCTATATCGTGTTTTATTTGATCCTTCTGTGTCATTACTTCCTCCTCAGTTAAATTTCCTCCGAAATATAGTTACTATTTCAATGATAATATTACAACGAAATCAGGTTTTAATCCTATAACCTTTTGAAAACATATATGAAGCCAATGATGAAAAAATAATGGCAAATAATACACTAATACCCAAAGACAGTTCATGTGATGTTTCTGCAATTCCCAGAGTTGCATATCGCAGCCCATTGATCATCCAATACAGGGGATTCACCATGGAAAAATTGCGCCAGAAATCCGGCAGCATTTCAATTGAATAAAAAACACCTCCCAGAAATATGAGCGGCATAAAGAAAAAATTGGTAATAACCATAATACTGTCCCAAGATTTAGCATAAATACCCACAATAACTCCAGCCCCTGCAAATGCCCAGGCTACTGCAAATAAATAGATAAAGGTTAATAACCAATTATCAATCTGAAGCCCCGTTAAAAAATATCCCAGCAATAAAACCAATACCCCGTTAACCACTCCCCTGACAGTACCACCAATGATATAGCTCAAGCTAATTTCTAATCCACTAAGGGGAGTAATGAGAATATCCTCAATAAATCGTAAAAATTTTGCCTGCATAATGCTGGATGATGAATTCTGGTAAGCAGGATTAATGACCGACATCATAACCAATCCGGGGATGATGAAATGTATATACTCTACACCTTTTATTTCACCAATTCGAGATCCCATAGCAGCACCAAAAACGATAATGTAAAGACCCGAGGAAATAACACTGGGCAATAATGTCTGTCGGTACAAAAACATAAACCGTTTTACTTCCCGCTTCACTATGACCCAGAAACCCCTGCTAAACATTTAATAAAGCCTCTTGAGGTTCAATTTTTTCATCTTCTTCATGGAGGGATTTCCCGGTTAATTTTAAAAACACATCTTCCAAGGAGCTTCTGTATATTTGCACATTCTCGATTCCCCCGCCCTGCTCTGAAATTTGGTTAATAATTATTGCCATTTCTTTTTCAGGATGGTCAATATTCACATGAATTTTCCCATCGAGTAAATGATATTGCCAAGGATCTAATTTCAAATTAGCCACCTCAGAAGTAAGTGTAATTTCTAATCCAGACATACCATGTGCTTGAGTTAATTTTTCAGGTGAGTCGGTAACAATAATATTTCCATCATTAATAATAGATACCGTTTCACAAAGCTGTTCCGCTTCTTCAATATAATGGGTTGTGAGCAGAATGGTTTTACCCTCTTCATTGATTTGCCGCAAATAATTCCAAAGCATGTGCCGAAGTTCAATATCCACTCCCGCAGTAGGTTCGTCTAATATGACAATTTGTGG
>CAZGBZ010000054.1:0-6548 GCA_964524135.1 uncultured bacterium | reverse complement strand
CAGAAAGTTCTCGAGCCTTGGAATTGTGCTTTTCAGTTAAACCGAATTGCTCCAACATTACAGTGGTACGTTCTTTTGCTGCTTTATTTGATAAACCATAATAACCAGCCTGAAGCTCCAATAGTTCTCCAATGCTGAAAAAGACATCAAAATTTAATTCCTGCGGGGATAGCCCAATAAGTTTTCGGGCTTGACGAAACTCCTTTACAGAATCATGACCCATTATTGTTGCAGAACCACTGGTGATATTTACAAGTCCGGTAATAATGCCAATGGTAGTGGTCTTCCCTGCTCCATTAGGACCTAAAAGTCCATAAAATGACCCCTGAGGGATGCACAGGTTTATTCCTTTTAAAGCTTCTAAGCCACCTTCATATACCTTGCGTAATTTTTTAACTTCTAATGCTGGAATCATTTTTATTTTCTAATGAGAGTGGCAACATTTTCCACATGAGGGGTATGGGGAAACATATCTACCGGACGGAGCTTAACCAGTTCATATTTTTCATTGCACAACAACTCAATATCCCGGGCCTGACTGGCTGGATTACAAGATACGTACACAATCCGCCTAGGAGATTTATCTAATATATCTTCAATCGTTTTAGCGTGCAACCCTGCACGTGGTGGGTCAACCACTATTACATCCGGTAGCTCCAGCTCTTTAGCTTCGGTATTTTCACGAAAAAGATTTTCAAGATTTCCCCCGAAAAACCACGCATTTTTAATTTTATTGTGAATTGCATTCTGCATGGCATCCTGAACCGCTGATGTTACCAGTTCAAAACCATAGACCATTTTTGCATGTTTAGATAGGAAGAGAGAAATTGAGCCAGTGCCGCAAAAAAGGTCGTACACAATCTCACTTCCGGTTAGTTCTGATTCTTCCAAAATAATGTTATATAATTTTTCTGCCTGTTTGGTGTTGGTCTGGAAAAATGAATCCGCCGAAATCATGAATTCATATCCGCCTAATTTTTCAACAATATATTCATTCCCATGCAAAACAATTTGATGCTCACCAGTTGATACTCCTGCCTTGCGGGTAGTGATATTATTGACGATACTGGTTATGCTTGGAAATTGGGATTTTAGGGTATCGGAGATAGGGGATAGGGTATCGGTATCTTCTCTCCTGGTTACGATATTAACCATTATTTCATTCGTATTTGCAGCCACCCGAATAATGACATTTCGTAGAAACCCCCTATGCTCTCGAATATTATAGGGCTCTATTCCCTTGGCTAATTCCTTAATAGTTTGTAGAATTTCATTTGCAACCTCCGTCTGAATATGGCATTCATTTATATTGAGGATTTTATCCCAGCGCCCGGGAGCGTGCAATCCCAATGCAAAATTCGACGGTTCTCTCTCCTTCTCACTTTCGGGCAAATATTCCTGATTTGAAAAGGTGAACTCCATTTTATTACGATAATGGAAAATATCATCACATTGCACAATGGAATCACAAGCCACATCTTTAAATCCACCTATGCGTCGAAAGACATCTTTTACTTGTAATTCTTTGGCCGCAACTTGCTGCTCATACTCTAAATTCTGGAAAGTACAACCACCGCAATCTGAAAAATGTTCGCATTTAATGGGTACAAAATGGGGGGATTCACTCAACACCTCCAAAGAGCGTGCTTCCAAATAAGATGATCGCTTTTTAGTAATGCGGGCATTAACCGTCTGCCCGGGAATGGCATTTTTTACAAAAGTAACTTTTTCGTTTATTCGGGAAACTCCCATACCGCCAAAAGCCAGAGATTCAATCTCTAATTCAACATCCATTCCCTTCTTAATTGTAATTGGTTCATTCATAAGGGGGAAAAGTTACCATGAATAAATCGTAATAAGTTAAAACGTAATTATTTAAAACGTAATTATTTGGTGAAAATTGATTGGGGTCGGGGATCGGGAGAATTTTATAGAATGCTTTTAACCCATGATAAAATAGCTGCAAACTACTTGTAGGTTATACTATTTTTAGGAGGTACTACATATCTGTAATGAGCATTCGAATCGATAATGAAAAACGGAAATTGTTAAAAGTATTGGCTTCAGTTGAAGGCGATACCATTAGTGGTGTTGTTTCAAAATTGATAGATGGTTATATTGAAAATAAGAAAGGAAAGCTATTGAAATTGCTCGAACCTGATGAAACCCGGGCAATAATGCAAATTTCTGAACCCTCATTTAAAGAGTGGGATAATGATGAGGATGACATTTATAATGACCTATAAACAATGGGACATTATACTAATACCATTCCCATTTACAAATCTAAGAGGTCTAAAGAAACTCCCCGCCCTTATAATATCACCTGATAATTTTAACAATAATGAATCTGATTTAATTTTCGCCTTTTTAACCAGCAATATTTCTACTACCCCTTGTATTGGTGATTATCATTTGAAATATTGGAAGTCAGCAGGACTGCCAAAACCTACAAAATTCAAATTGAAGATTGCTACTATTGTTAAAACAGTAGTAGTGAAAAGATTAGGACAGCTTGATTAATTAGACCGAAAAAATATAAAAGAAATTCTGATTAAATCAATTCATAGGAAATTATAAATTACAAATAATTTCGATCCGACCACCGGCGGGCACCTTTGAAGGGTTAAACTCGATTACGTGCTTCTAAATCCAGTAGATACTTTTTTACATTAAGTCCGCCGCCAAAACCGCCCAGCTTACCATTAGAGGTGATGATTCGGTGACATGGAAAGTACAAGGGCAGTGGATTCTCCGCATTGGCTGACCCCACTGCTCGGGATGCCCTGGGATTTTTTATCATTTTTGCTACTTCGCCGTAAGAACGGGTTTCACCATAGGGGATAATGCGTTCTGCTTCTAATACTTTTTTTCTAAACGGGGTATTGAGGTGAATTATAGAGAAATCCATAGATTGTGATTTGCCTTCAAGATAATTCAGAATTTGCTGCTTGGCATTTTGGGTATATTCTGTCCCTACCTGAACTCCTACTCCCAGATGTTTCTGACACCATAAATCTAATTCTTCAGGGGATTCATTGGAAAACGAAATTTTTACTACTCCCTCTTTTACAGCAGCAGCATAGATTTTCCCAATGGGTGTGTTGAAGGTGGTGTATTCAATCATTAATTATGGAGTGGATAAATCAGGTTAATCCATATATTCATGTGCATCAACATCTATACTGAGCAAAGTCGAATTACGGTTGACGCACTCCAAAATCAAGTCAATTACGAATAATCTCATCTCGCCCGGGACCAGTGGAAATTATTTTTACCGGTACTCCAATAAAGTCTGAAATAAACTGTACATATTCTTGAGTCTTATCAGGGAGGTCATTATAAGACCCAATTCCCGTTGTTGACTCCATCCAGCCTTCAAGTGATTCGTACACAGGTTTTACATCTTCCAGGCAATGCAATACTTTTGACATATTCTTTATTTCATTCCCGTCCAATTTGTAGGCAACGCATACCTTAATCTCTTCAAAATGATCTAAGATATCTAACTTTGTGAGAGCAACTTCAGTTAATCCATTAACACGGGCAGAATAGTGTGCAGCTACGCCATCGAACCAACCACATCTACGAGGGCGCCCCGTGGTGGCACCATACTCCTGCCCCAAATCCCGAAGTCTTTCACCATCATCATCAAATAATTCTGTAGGTGCTGGGCCTGTGCCTACTCGTGTATTATAAGCTTTTAGTATGCCTATTATTGTGTCAACTTTATTGGTTGGTAAACCTAAACCTGTTGATATTCCCGCCGAGGATGCCGAGGATGAGGTTACAAAGGGATATGTCCCATGATCAACATCCAAAAGAGTACCCTGGGCACCTTCAATAAGAATATTTTCATCCCTTTCGGCAAACTCATGAATCAAAGCAAAGGTATCTGATACAAGTAATGCTACCTGTTCAGCACGGTCCATAAATTTTTGAAACTGATCTTGTAGCTGGTCTTTAGCATTTTCAGAGAGGTGCCCTGATAGTATAGCTGAATCTAACTTCGCATTTAATTTTTCACGCAAACAATTTGCATCCAACAAATCTACTCCACGGATTCCCACTCTATCATATTTGTCCACATAAGCGGGACCAATGCCTCGGCCTGTAGTGCCTATTCGATTATTGTTTGCAGCTTCAGTAGCAACATCTACAGCTTTGTGAATAGGAGTAACAATATGGGCATTCATTGCCACATGAATTTGACCAGCAGTATCAAAACCATGGGACTCCACCATTTCAATTTCTTCCATAAGTCCAATTGGATCAATCACCATACCATTTCCTAAAATACAATGGCACCCTTTTCTAAGAATCCCAGATGGAATTTGGTGAAGCACCACTTTTAAATCGCCATGATACACGGTATGCCCTGCATTAGCGCCACCCTGATACCGAGCGACGATTTTTGAATCTTTGCTGAGGAGATCTACAATTTTACCTTTTCCTTCATCCCCCCATTGTCCCCCAATGACTGCTGTTATTGACATATTTATTATTCCCTGTTTTTATTTTGCATAAAAAAACTCCGGTAAGCCATTCGGAGTTTTCAAAATTAATTTAAAAAAATAATTCATTATTTTCTATATGGACCAGCTGAACGTTTTTCAAAATAGACCATTACCGGGCTGGCTACAAATAGAGATGAATATGTTCCAATAAAGACTCCAATAATGAGCGCAAAAGCAAATAGGTTAATGACTTTTCCACCCCATAAAAATAGAATAACCACTACCATCATGGTGGTCAATGAAGTTATTACCGTACGGTTTAAGGTTTCGTTTAAGGAAATATTTACCACATCATTGAGCGGTTTTTTCATGAATTTGGGTATATTTTCTCGAATCCGATCAAAGACCACAATGGTATCATTGAGTGAATATCCCACAATGGTAAGAAATGCCGCAATAATGGATAGATTAATTTCATAATCCAATAGTGAAAACACACCCAATGTAATAAGCACATCATGGATTAATGCCATAACACTTCCCAATGCATAGTATCGATCAAATCTAAATGTTATATAAATAAGGATTAAGAGCAATGCCAAACCAATAGCCTTAAATGCATCGTTTTGTAATTCCTTTCCTATTTTTGGCCCTACAGATTCCACCCGTCTCAAGGTAAATGTATTACCCAATGCAAGGGTGAGTTTTTCAGATATTTCTGAACTTGATCCTGAGAATTGTGTTTTTATCAAAACTTCATCGGGGCTGCCAAATTCTACAATATCAGACCCTTTAAATCCAAAATCAGATAAAGTTTCTCTTAATTGACCCAATTCAACTGGCTTCTCAAATTTTACCTGTGCAACAGTACCACCGGTGAAATCAATAGAAAGCATTGGACCACCTTTCATAACTAAAGATGCGATGCCTGCAACAATAAGAGCGATTGATAAAAATCCTGTTATTTTTTGTTTGCTGATAAAATCGATATTTGTTTTGCTTAAAATTCTCATGTTAAATACTCAAACTTTCCATTGGTTTACGATCAGAGAAAAACATGAAAACAGTACGGGTAACAAAAATAGCCGTAAACATGGAACATATAATTCCTGTACTGAGAGTGACAGCAAATCCCTGTATGGGACCTGAACCAACCCATGCTAATACAAATGCTGCAATAAGAGTGGTAACATTGGCATCCAGAATTGTAATGAATGCTCGCTTATATCCGGAGTCAATTGCAGCACGTACTGTTTTTCCTAAATCTAGTTCTTCCCGAATTCTTTCAAAAATGATTACATTGGCATCTACTGCCATTCCAATTGTAAGAATAAGACCTGCAATTCCAGGAAGCGTAAGGGTGGCACCTAACCCTGCCAATACAGCCATAACCATGATTAAATTAAGTATTAAAGCCAACGTTGCTAAAAGCCCTGCCCCCTTGTAATAAATAATCATAAAAATCATCACAGCAATGAGTCCAAAAAAAATGGCTTTTCTACCTGATTTTATTGAATCGCTCCCCAGAGAGGGACCTACTGTGCGCTCCTCAATTATTTCTACAGGTGCAGGTAATTCTCCTGCTCTTAAAACGTTGGCAATATCTTTGGCTTCATTCACATCTGCAAATCCGGTTACCTGTGTTTGACCAGTGGGAATTTTATCTCGAATAACCGGCGCCATGAAGACCTTATCATCTAATACAATGGCGACCTGACGGTTGATGTTCGCTCCTGTAAATCTGCTCCATCTTTTGGTTCCTTCAGGGCTCATGGATAAATTTACCACCCATTGCCCAGATGCATCAGTCCCGGCACCCCCCATGGTGGCACGGGGTTCCCGAACCATACCTCCAGAAATTTCAGGGTCTGATGACACATAATACAGCTGTCGGAATTCAATAAATTTACCCTTTTCATCCTGGGCGGTTTCAAATTGGTTACCCCATAAGAATTTCCCCCCCCTTGGAATTTTTTTTCTCAACTCAGGATTTTCTAATAATTCTTTTACAATATGAAATTCTTTGGCTAATACCCCCACTCCTCTTGGTACAGCCCGAAGATATCCAGAAAAGGGTTTTTCCTTTAATAT